>NZ_JBSICA010000004.1:0-302752 GCF_058245595.1 Pseudomonas sp. UF-293
CGCGAAAGCGGTGCGTCATTCAGCATAACGGCGACTGATGCACCGCATTCGCGAGCAAGCCCGCTCCCACAAGGGATCTCCGCGTGCTTTGAGAACTATGCAGCCTGCTGAAACTGTTGCCGATACTGGTTCGGCGACAGTTCGGTGTGCTGGCGAAACAACCGCGCGAAGAAGCTCGCATCGTCGTAACCGACCTCATAACTGATGGTCTTGATGCTCTTGCGCGTGCCCGAAAGCAAACCCTTGGCCGTCTCGATGCGTAGGCGCTGCAAGTAGTGCAGTGGTTTGTCGCCGGTAGCGGTCTGGAAGCGACGCATGAAGTTGCGGATGCTCATGCCGTGCTCGCGGGCGACGTCTTCGAAGCGGAACTTGTCGGCGAAATGTTCTTCGAGCCAGTGCTGAATCTGCAGGATGATGACGTCCTGGTGCAGCTTTTGCCCGCCGAAACCGATACGCCCCGGCGAATAGCTGCGCTGCACTTCGTAGAGGATGTCGCGGGCCACGGCTTGCGCCACATTCGAGCCGCAGAAGCGCTCGATCAGATAGATGTACAAGTCGCAGGCCGAGGTCGTGCCACCGGCGCAGTAGAGATTGTCGGCATCGGTCAGGTGCTTGTCCTGATTGAGGTAGACCTTGGGAAAGCGCTCGGCGAAGGCATTGAAGAAGCGCCAGTAGGTGGTCGCTTCCTTGCCGTTGAGCAGGCCGGCTTCGGCCAGCCAGAACACTCCAGTGGCTTCGCCGCATAACACCGCGCCGCGAGCATGCTGTTCGCGCAGCCACGGCAGGATTTGCGGGTAACGGCTGCACAGCGTGTCGAAATCGTCCCAGAACGCCGGGAGGATGATCACATCGGCGTTTTCCAGGCCGCCGTCGACCGGCATGACCACGTCGCTGAAGCTTTTTACCGGTTTGCCATCGGGGCTGACCAGACGCGTTTCGAACGCCGGCGTCAGGCCATGGCCCAGCTGTTTGCCGTAACGCAGGCTGGCCACATGGAAAAAATCCTTGGCCTGCATGAGGGTGTAAGCGAAAACCCGGTCGATGGCCAGGATGCTGACGCGCCGCAAGGGCGGGGAGACGTGCTTAGACATAATTCAACTTTTGTTTTGTTTTTATAAGGGAAAGTGGTCACCAGACGGCTGGATCGTCTTATTTTTTGTCGGATGTGTCCAGTGTCCCGTAGCAGGAGTCGGGCTTAGTCTCTGAGAGCCGAATACCTCCAACAACAAAGAAAGGTGCCGCATGATCCCCAGAACCCTGTTCAGCTCCGAACACGAATTGTTCCGCGACAGCGTGCGAACGTTCCTCGAAAAAGAGGCCGTGCCGTATCACGCGCAGTGGGAGAAGCAGGGGCACATCGATCGCGCGCTGTGGAACAAGGCGGGGGAGGCGGGGATGCTGTGCTCGCACCTGCCGGAAGAGTATGGCGGGCTGGGCGCGGATTTCCTCTACAGCACGGTGGTGATTGAAGAAGTCGGGCGTCTGGGCCTTACCGGCATCGGCTTTTCGCTGCACTCGGACATCGTCGCGCCGTACATCCTGCATTACGGCAGCGAGGCGCTGAAGCACAAATACCTGCCGAAACTGGTCTCGGGCGAAATGGTCACGGCAATTGCCATGACCGAGCCTGGCGCCGGTTCCGACCTGCAAGGGGTGAAAACCACGGCGGTGCTCGACGGTGACGAATATGTGATCAATGGCTCGAAAACCTTCATCACCAATGGCTTTCTGGCTGATCTGGTGATCGTGGTGGCCAAGACCGACCCGAAGGCCGGGGCCAAGGGCACCAGCCTGTTTCTGGTGGAAGCGAATACGCCGGGCTTCGAGAAAGGCAAGCGCCTGGAGAAGGTCGGCATGAAAGCGCAGGACACCTCCGAATTGTTCTTCCAGGACGTGCGCGTGCCGAAGGAAAACCTTCTCGGACAGGCGGGTGCCGGGTTTGCCTATCTGATGCAGGAGTTACCGCAGGAACGTCTGACCGTGGCCATTGGCGGGCTGGCTTCGGCCGAGGCGGCGCTGCGATGGACGCTGGATTACACCCGCGATCGCAAGGCGTTCGGCAAGGCGATTGCCGACTTCCAGAACACCCGCTTCAAACTGGCTGAAATGGCTACCGAGATCCAGATCGGTCGGGTCTTCGTTGACCGCTGCCTGGAGCTGCACCTGCAAGGCAAACTCGATGTGCCGACGGCGGCGATGGCCAAGTATTGGGGGACCGACCTGCAATGCAAAGTGCTCGACGAATGCGTGCAACTGCATGGTGGCTACGGCTTCATGTGGGAATATCCGGTGGCCCGTGCGTGGGCGGATGCGCGGGTGCAGCGGATCTATGCCGGCACCAATGAAATCATGAAGGAGATTATTGCGCGGTCGCTTTGATGATCGTTCCCACGCTCTGCGTGGGAATGCCGCCGGGGACGCTCCGCGTTCCGCTGTTGAGGTAATCTGACAGGCCTCTTCGCGAGCAGGCTCGCTCCCCCAGGGGATCACCGTACCTGTGGGAGCGAGCCTGCTCGCGAAGCTTCTAGCGGTCAATCAAGGCGCCGGATTCGGATGATCCTTGTGAATCGCCTCGATCCCGGCCAGCACTTCATCGGACAGTTTCAGATCAAAACTGGCAATGTTGCTGTCCAGTTGCTCAAGCGTCGTCGCGCCGATGATGTTGCTGGTGACGAACGGTTGCTGGGTCACGAAGGCCAGGGCCATTTGTGCCGGATCCAGACCGTGTTCACGGGCCAGTGCAACGTAACGGCTGCACGCAGCTTCCGATTGCGGGTTGAAGTAGCGGCTGAAGCGGCTGTAGAGGCTCAGGCGACCTTTCGCTGGACGGGCGCCGCCCTCGTACTTGCCGGAGAGGAAGCCGAACGCCAGCGGCGAATAGGCGAGCAAGCCGCACTGTTCGCGGATGGCGATCTCGGCCAAGCCGACTTCGAAGCTGCGGTTGAGCAGGTTGTACGGGTTCTGGATCGACACCGCACGCGGCCAGCCACGGGCTTCGGCCAGAGCGAGAAAGCGCATGGTGCCCCACGGCGTCTCGTTGGACAGGCCAATGTGGCGGATCTTGCCGGCCTTTACCTGTTCGTCGAGAGCTTCGAGGGTGTCTTCGAGCGGCGTCAGATTCGCTTCGATCTTGTGCTTGTAGCCCAGTTGTCCGAAAAAGTTGGTGCTGCGCTCCGGCCAGTGCAGCTGGTACAGGTCGATGTAATCGGTCTGCAGACGCTTGAGGCTGCCGTCCAGCGCTTCGGTGATGTGCTGGCGGTTATGGCGCAGGTTTTTATCGCGGATGTAGTCGATGGTGTTGCCGGGGCCGGCGATCTTGCTGGCGAGGATCCAGTCGGCGCGATCGCCGCGGCTCTTGAAGTAATTGCCGATGTAGCGCTCGGTGGTGGCGTAGGTTTCGGCTTTTGGTGGCACCGGATACATTTCGGCGGTGTCGAGGAAATTGATGCCCGCCTCTTTGGCTCGCTCGATCTGGGCGAAGGCTTCAGCTTCAGTGTTTTGCTCGCCCCAGGTCATGGTGCCGAGGCAGATTGCACTCACGTTCAGGTCGGTACGGCCTAGCTGGCGATAGTCCATCGGGTGCTCCTTGGGCAAAACAATCATAAAAGCAGGTTGAAAAATTTTTCGCAATCTGCATAATTGCCGACCTCTTTCTGCAGTGGAAGTGATGCGCCGCCGCCGAAGAATCTTGCCGTTGAACGGACGCGCCGACCCGAGCCCCCGAAAGCGTCTGTATCCGGCTGCCTTTGACTTGTCAAAGTACGCACTATTCAGTAAGATCCGCCGTCTTATTTACAGGCGGCCCCTGAGGCTATAAAGAATGAAAACTTTTACTGCTAAACCGGAAACAGTAAAGCGCGACTGGTTTGTCGTCGACGCTGCTGGTCAGACCCTGGGTCGTCTGGCCACCGAAATCGCGAGCCGTCTGCGTGGCAAGCACAAGCCTGAGTACACTCCTCACGTTGACACCGGGGACTACATCGTCGTCATCAACGCCGAGCAGATCCGTGTTACCGGCGCTAAAACCACTGACAAAATGTACTACTCCCACTCCGGTTTCCCGGGCGGCATCAAGTCGATCAACTTTGAAAAGCTGATCGCCAAAGCCCCTGAGCGCGTGATCGAGACCGCGGTTAAAGGCATGCTGCCTAAAAACCCACTGGGTCGCGACATGTACCGTAAGCTGAAAGTCTATGCGGGCGCTGCACACCCTCATACTGCTCAGCAGCCCCAAGAACTGAAGATTTAACGGAATAGTTCATTATGTCGGCGACTCAAAATTACGGCACTGGCCGTCGCAAGACCGCAACCGCACGCGTTTTCCTGCGTCCGGGTACTGGTAACATCTCCATCAACAACCGTTCGCTGGATAACTTCTTCGGCCGCGAAACTGCCCGCATGGTAGTTCGTCAGCCGCTGGAGCTGACCGAGACTGTCGAGAAGTTCGACATCTACGTCACCGTGATCGGCGGTGGTGTAAGTGGTCAGGCTGGCGCAATCCGCCACGGCATCACTCGCGCTCTGATGGACTACGACGAAACCCTGCGTAGCGCTCTGCGCAAAGCTGGCTTCGTTACCCGCGACGCCCGTGAAGTTGAACGTAAGAAAGTTGGTCTGCGTAAAGCGCGTAAGCGTCCGCAGTACTCGAAGCGTTAATTCCGCTTCCGCGTTCAAAAAGAACGCCCGCCTCCTCACGGAAGCGGGCGTTTTTTTATGCCTGCGATTTATCAAAGAATTGCGTTGTGACAACTTGCCACAGCCGTAGACCCCCTATACTCCAAGGGCTTGAGGGGTTGAGCCCCGGGTAATTAACCTTGTCAGAATTGGGGGTTTTCATTACCATTCGGGCAAAATTTTTATAAGTAACATTTGATTTATTTAGTAGACGCCTGATTTAACAGGCCAAAAAAGCTGATGGGAGAGGACTGAATGAGCAATGACGGCGTGAATGCAGGCCGGCGTCGCTTCTTGGTGGCAGCCACATCCGTGGTGGGTGCTGCAGGAGCGGTGGGGGCTGCGGTCCCGTTCGTGGGGTCATGGTTTCCCAGTGCCAAGGCGAAAGCTGCCGGTGCACCGGTGAAAGTGAATGTCAGCAAAATCGAGCCAGGCCAGCAAATGATTGCTGAATGGCGCGGCCAGCCGGTGTTCATTGTCCGCCGTACCGAGGAAATCCTGGGGAATCTCAAGAAGATCGAGGGTCAGCTCTCCGATCCGACCTCCAAAAACTCCACGCAACCCACTTATGTCGACCCGGAAGTGCGCTCGATCAAGCCGGAAATTCTGCTGCTGATCGGGATCTGTACGCACCTGGGTTGCTCACCGACCTTCCGTCCCGAAGTGGCACCCGCGGATCTGGGCAAAGACTGGGTAGGCGGCTATTTCTGCCCGTGCCACGGTTCCCACTACGATCTGGCTGGCCGTGTCTACAAGTCGCAACCTGCGCCTTTGAACCTGCCAGTTCCCCCGCATTCCTATGAGACCGATGACCTGATTGTCATTGGCGTCGATACGGAGAAAGCGTGATGAGCAAGTTCATGGATTGGGTTGATGCGCGCTTTCCCGCGACCAAAATGTGGGAAGACCATCTCAGCAAATATTACGCACCAAAAAACTTCAACTTCTTCTATTTCTTTGGCTCTCTGGCGCTGCTGGTGCTGGTCAACCAGATCGTCACCGGCGTCTGGCTGACGATGAGCTACACGCCGTCGGCAGAAGAAGCCTTTGCTTCCGTCGAATACATCATGCGCGACGTCGAGTACGGTTCGATCCTGCGTCTGCTGCACTCGACCGGTGCTTCGGCGTTTTTCATCGTCGTTTATCTGCACATGTTCCGCGGCCTGCTTTATGGGTCGTACCAGAAACCGCGCGAGCTGGTCTGGGTGTTCGGCATGCTGATCTATTTGGCGCTGATGGCCGAAGCGTTCATGGGTTACCTGCTGCCGTGGGGGCAGATGTCGTACTGGGGGGCCCAGGTGATCATCTCGCTGTTCGGTGCGATTCCGCTGATCGGCGATGACCTGACCCAGTGGATTCGTGGTGACTACCTTATCTCCGGAATCACCCTCAACCGCTTCTTCGCCTTGCACGTGGTCGCACTGCCGATCGTGATTCTCGGTCTGGTCGTGCTGCACATTCTGGCGCTGCACGAAGTGGGTTCGAACAACCCTGACGGCGTCGATATCAAGAAGCACAAAGATGAAAACGGCATCCCGCTGGACGGCATCGCGTTCCACCCGTACTACACGGTGAAGGACATTGTCGGTGTTGTAGTGTTCCTGTTCATCTTCTGCTTTATTGTGTTCTTCTTCCCGGAAATGGGCGGTTACTTCCTCGAAAAACCTAACTTCGAGCCGGCCAACCCGTTCAAGACGCCTGAGCACATTGCCCCGGTCTGGTACTTCACTCCGTTCTACGCAATCCTGCGTGCGATCCCGGACAAGCTCATGGGCGTCATCGCCATGGGCGCGGCGATTGCGGTGCTGTTCGTGCTGCCATGGCTGGATCGCAGTCCGGTGAAATCGATGCGCTACAAGGGCTGGTTGAGCAAAATCTGGCTGGTGGTGTTCTGCATTTCCTTCGTGATTCTCGGCATCCTCGGCGTTCTGGCGCCGACGCCGGGGCGCACGTTGTTGTCGCAGGTCTGCACCTTCCTGTATTTCGCCTACTTCATTCTGATGCCGTTCTACACCCGGCTCGAGAAGACCAAACCGGTTCCGGAAAGGGTGACTGGCTGATGAAAAAGTTATTTCTTGCTCTGATTTTTGCTGCGCTGCCTTCCCTGTCTTTTGCGGCCGGGGGTCATGGTCCGGAACTGGAAAGTGTCGATATCGACGTCTCCGACAAAGCCGCCCTGCAGGATGGTGCGCGGACCTTTGCCAACTATTGCATGGGTTGCCACAGTGCCAAGTTCCAGCGTTACGAGCGCGTCGCCGATGACCTCGGCATCCCGCACGAACTGATGCTGGAGAAGCTGGTATTCACCGGTGCCAAGATTGGCGACCACATGAACATCGGCATGCAGCCGGCCGACGCCAAGACCTGGTTCGGCGCAGCGCCGCCGGATCTCACGCTGGTAGCGCGGGTGCGCGGCACCGGCTGGCTCTACGGTTACCTGAAGTCGTTCTACGAAGATCCGGCGCGTCCATGGGGCGTGAACAACAAGGTCTTCCCGAACGTCGGCATGCCTAACGTGCTGGTCGGCCTGCAAGGTCGTCAGGTCGTGGGCTGCAAACAGGTGCAGATCGTCGAGGACGGGAAGAAGCAATACGATCCGCTGACCGGCACGCCGCTGACCCATGAAGCGTGTGATCAGTTGACCATCGTGCCGAAGTCCGGTGCTCTGAACGAAGAGCAGTTCGATGAGAAGGTCAAGAATCTGGTAACCTTCCTGGCTTACTCGGCTAACCCGGTTAAGCTGCAACATCAGCGCATCGGTACTTATGTCTTGCTGTACCTGGCGTTCTTCTTTGTGTTCGCCTACCTGCTCAAGCGTGAATACTGGAAAGACGTGCACTGATACGCTTCAAGCATTGCTGTTAATCGCGCGCGCCCAAGGGCGCCTCCGCTAAAGCAGGATCTGCTCAGTCAGACCCTGCGGGAGGTGCCCTCTGGGCGCGCGCGTTTTTCCGGTTCCGACAAATTCAACAAGCGAGGAGGATCGCCATGGGCGTGACCAATCGGTTGGCCTGTTACTCCGACCCCGCCGACCACTATTCCCACCGAGTGCGCATCGTGCTTGCAGAGAAGGGTGTCAGCGCCGAAATCATTTACGTGGAGGCCGGTCGTCAGCCGCCTAAACTGATTGAGGTGAACCCTTACGGCAGTCTGCCGACGCTGGTCGATCGTGACCTGGCGTTGTGGGAGTCGACCGTGGTGATGGAGTATCTGGATGAGCGTTACCCGCACCCGCCGCTGATGCCGGTTTATCCGGTGGCGCGGGCCAACAGCCGTCTGCTGATCCACAGGATTCAGCGTGACTGGTGCGGGCTGGTGGATCTGATTCTGGATCCCAAGAGCAAAGAGGCCGCACGGGTCGTGGCGCGCAAGGAATTGCGCGAAAGCCTGACCGGCGTTTCGCCGCTGTTCGCCGACAAGCCGTTCTTCCTCAGTGAGGAACAAAGTCTGGTGGATTGCTGCCTATTACCCATACTCTGGCGTTTGCCGATTCTGGGTATTGAACTGCCGCGGCCGGCCAAGCCGCTGCTTGATTATATGGAGCGTCAGTTTGCGCGTGAGGCTTTCCAGGCGAGTCTGTCTGGTGTCGAACGCGATATGCGCTAAGGCTTAAGGAGCCGCTATGAACTCCAGTCGACCTTATCTGGTCCGCGCGCTCTACGAGTGGATTGTGGATAACGATTGCACACCGCACATGCTGGTCAACTCCGAGTACCCGGCGGTGCAGGTGCCACAGGGCTTTGCCAGTGACGGCCAGATCGTCCTTAACATCTCGCCGAGTGCTGTGCGTCATCTGCACATGGACAACGACGTGGTGACGTTCGAAGGCCGCTTCGGCGGTGTTCCGCACAGTCTCTACGTGCCGATCAGCGCGATCCTGGGCATCTATGCTCGGGAGAACGGCCAAGGCATGGTGTTTGACCTTGAGTTGCCGATGGATGACGAGGAAGACATCGATCCGGATGACGACTCGCCGCCACCGGGCAGCGAGCCACCACGCCCGAGTGGCCGGCCGAGTTTGAAGGTTGTGAAATAAAAAAAGGCGATCCGGATGGATCGCCTTTTTTGTGCCTGCATTGGTCGTGTAGGAGCTGCCGGAGGCTGCGATCTTTTGATTTTTAAAAGCAAGATCAAAAGATCGCAGCCTCGTTGCACTCGTCAGCTCCTACACAACTCATGCGTAATCAGGTCAGTCGATGTATTCGAACAGCTTCACGATCTTCTGCACACCGGACACACCCTGAACCAGATTGGTTGCCTGAGTGGCTTCCTGTTTGGTCAGCAGGCCCAGCAGATAGACGATGCCGTTCTCGGTCACGACCTTGATACGCGAGCCGGGGATGCTGGCGTCGGTGAGCATCTGGGTCTTGATCTTGGTGGTCAGCCATGCGTCGTTCTGGCGAGCAAGCAGGGAGGACGGTTGCAGCACTTGCAGTTCGTTGTGCACTTTCTTCACCCGCTGCACGTTGGCGGCGGCCTGTTCGGCCTTGGCCTTGAGGTCTTCGCGTGGTGTCTGGCCGGCGAGCAGGACGACACCGTTGAAGCTGGTGATGACGATGTGGGAATCGTTATCCAGGGCCGGATCGGCCTTGGCGATGTTCACGCCTGCTTTGGTTTCGATCAGCGAGTCGTCGATCTTGCTGCCGAAGGTGCGCGTGCCACGGTCGTCTTCGATCGGCGCTTCACGGCTGGCATTCACCACCGAGGTGCAGCCGCTGATGCCGAGGCACAGGGTCAAGGCCAGAAGGCCAAGGCGATTAGGGGTCATTCTTCACTCCCGAACAGTTGGCTGTCGATCAGATCGCAAAGGCAATGGATCGCCAGCAAGTGGACTTCCTGAATACGTGCCGTAACGTTGGCCGGGACGCGAATCTCGACGTCCTCGGGCAGCAGCAGCGACGCCATGCCGCCGCCATCGCGTCCGGTCAAAGCTACGACAATCATTTCGCGATCATGTGCGGCCTGGATCGCTTGAATAATGTTGGCCGAGTTGCCGCTGGTCGAAATCGCCAGCAACACATCGCCCGGCTGGCCGAGCGCGCGGATCTGCTTGGAGAACACTTCGTTGTAGCTGTAGTCGTTGGCGATCGAAGTGATCGTCGAAGTGTCGGTGGTCAGCGCAATCGCCGGCAGGCTCGGACGCTCGCGCTCGAAGCGGTTGAGCAGTTCCGAGGAAAAATGCTGGGCGTCGCCGGCCGAGCCACCGTTGCCGCACGAGAGCATTTTGCCTTCGTTGAGCAGGGCGTTGACCATGATCTGGCTGGCTTGCTCGATGTGCGGTGCAAGTACGTCCATCGCCTGTTGCTTGGTGTCGATACTGGCCTGGAAAAGCTGGCGAATTCGGGATTGCATGTCCATCTGTGTGACCTTAAGTGGCGCGGCTGTTCGGCACGTGAATGTGCAGCCGGCAAAGCAAAGAGCAAAATGTGTCGGACGAAAACAGGGCAGGGTGCAGGCGATCAACTGTCGAAAGCATTCTGCAACCAGTTCAGCTGATTCGGGTGGCTGTCGATCGCCACCACATCGAAGCGGCAGGGGGAATTGGCCCAACGCGACTCGCGCTGAAGAAAATACTGTGCTGCAAAGATCAGTTTCTGCTGCTTGCGCTCGTCGATACTGGCGAGCGCGCCACCCCATTGAGTGTTTTTTCTGTAGCGAACTTCGACGAATACTACTGTATCGCCATCAAGCATGACCAGATCAAGCTCGCCGCGTTTGCATAACCAGTTCTGCGCCAGCAGGCGCAGACCTTGTTGTTGCAGATGTTCGAGCGCCTGGTGCTCGGCATCCTTGCCGCTTTGCGAGCGTGACCTGTCGGGCATCAGCGCGGCGTGTCCGGCAGACGCTGCACCTGACCGCTGACGAACTGCGCCCAGGGCAGCTGACGCACAACGCGCTGGGTCTGGGTCATGCCGAGGCTGCCCGATTGACCTTCGATGCGGCTGTCCGGCAGAGCCTTGAGTTGACCCAGGCGCGGTGCCAGGCGATAGGCATCGGCGCCCATGGCGTACAGGCGGCCGAGGCTGCCATTGGCTTGCGGCCATTGCGCAGCCACTTGCTGGCGCAGCGGATCGCTGGTTTCCAGCAGCCATGGGGTTTCGCAGAAGCGAATGCCGTTCATGTCGTTGTACTGATTGACGTCGCCGCTGGCGCTGTACACGTGGGAAGTCGCGTAGACCGGCACGTCACCGGCGTACTGGAAATTCAGGGTCGGCTTGATCTGCTGAGCCTGTTGCGGCGTAGCGGCGAGGAAAATGAATTCGATGTCCTGACGACGCGAAGGCTGGGCGGCGACATTAGTGCCGGCAACATTCTGCAGGCTCTTGGCGCGGGCTTCGCTCTGACGCAGCTGGAACATGTCGGCGATCTGCTGGGCCAGTTGCACCGGCTGATCGACACGTTCGGTAGCGACGATGCTGCCGCCATTGGCTTGCCAGTCCTGGCTGAAGGCGCGCAGGACGCGATCGCCCCATTCACCCTTCGGCACCATGATCGCGGCGCGATGCAGGCCGTCGGCACGTGCGCGACGGGAAACTTCGCGAGCTTCGTCTTCAGCAGCGAGGCCGAACTGGAACAGCTGTGCCGGGCCTTGTTCGCCTTCGCTGTAGTTCAGCGCCAGGGTGGTGATCGGCAGTTGCGGGCGAGTGCTCAGTTGCTTGACCAGTGGTTTTTCCAGTGGGCCGACTACCAGTTGCACACCGTCAGCCTGAGCCTTGCGATAGAACTCGTCCATCGAGGTCAGCTTGGAGCTGTCGTAGAACTCGATGGCAGGTGGGTTCTGCCCGGCCTGTTGCGCTTGATAGTGCGCCGCCATGAAGCCTTCACGCAGCGCTTTGCCGACCGACGCCAACTGGCCGTCCTGTGGCAGCAGCAGGGCGATTTTGCTCAGGGGCTGGCTGGCCAGTTCCTTGAGCTTGGTCAGTGGCAGCGGCAGGTTGACAGCCGCCGGGTGCTTTGGATTCTGCGCGCGCCAGTTGTCGATCGCGGCTTGCTGCTGCTCCAGCGTGCCGGCGGTTTTCACCGCTTGCGCCAATGCCATCCAGCCGCCGAGATCGTCGGTGGTGTTCGGTTGCAGTTGATCGGTTGGCAGCGAAGCGATCAGGGTCCAGATCGCTTCGTGGTTCTTGCTCGCCGCTTCGCCTTCGAGCATCGGTGCGATGAACACACGCTCGCGGGCAGCGGCCAATGTCTGGCCGTCGGCTTCGAGAGCACGGGCGTGGACGGTGCCGGTGCGTACTTGCTGCTCTTGCGGCATTTCACCGAGCTTCTGGAAGCTTGGGTGGCTCAGGGCGGTCAGCGCAGCTTTCGGCTGATTGCGCGTCATGGCCAGTTCGGCGGACAGCGTGTTGGCGAAAATCTGCTGGCCGGGTTTAAGTTGCTCCACCGGCACTTGTTGCAGGATTTGCGCGGACTGGCCGGCATTGCCTTGACGGTAAGCCTGGTCCGCCGCGCTCAGGCGCAGTAGGGCGGCTTGTTCCGGAGTTTTAGCCTGGGCGGCCTGTTCGAGCAGTTGCTCGATGCTGGCGTCCGGAGTCCGTGGAAGTTCGCCAAGGCTGGAGGAAGGGGAGCTGGCACACGCGGCCAACAAGGCAGCGAGGCAGAAGGCAGTGAACAGCCGCAGGCAAGCGATCATGTAAGTGTTCCTGATACTCGATCAAATTAGCGTGGAATTGTACCCAAGCACTGGCCGGGGCGCGATGTTACTGGTGTGAATCGGTCAATTTAGCTGGAGCAAATGTTGCGGCGGCGCACAACCTGGCTAAAAACCGCACGCGGCTGGAGCGCATCGCAAGCCTCGTGACGCGCTACAATGGCCGCTTTTACCGATCACGAGGTGTGCGCTTTGACTGCTCCAGGTCCTTTGAATTCCGCTGCGGGCTCGCTTTATGTGGTGGCGACGCCCATCGGCAACCTGGACGACATCAGCGCCCGGGCCCTGAAGATCCTGCGTGAAGTGGCGTTGATTGCGGCGGAAGACACGCGGCACTCCGCGCGGTTGATGCAGCACTTCGGCATCGGCACGCCATTGGCGGCCTGTCACGAACACAACGAACGAGATGAGGGTAGCCGCTTTATTACCCGGTTGCTGGCGGGCGACAACGTGGCGCTGATTTCCGATGCCGGCACGCCGCTGATCTCCGATCCGGGCTATCACCTGGTGCGTCAGGCCCGTGCGGCCGGCATCAACGTGGTGCCGGTGCCGGGTGCCTGCGCGTTGATCGCGGCGCTGTCGGCGGCGGGATTGCCGTCCGACCGTTTTATCTTCGAAGGTTTCCTGCCAGCCAAGTCGGTCGGGCGCAAGGCACGTCTGGAGGCGGTTAAAGAAGAGCCGCGCACACTGATTTTCTATGAGGCGCCGCATCGCATTCTCGAATGCCTGCAGGATATGGAAGCGGTGTTTGGCGGCGAGCGTCAGGCTCTGCTGGCGCGGGAAATCACCAAAACCTTCGAAACCCTCAAAGGCCTGCCGCTCAGCGAGCTACGTGCGTTCGTCGAGTCCGACAGCAATCAGCAGCGCGGCGAATGCGTGGTGCTGGTGGCCGGCTGGACCGCGCCGGAGTCGGAAGACGCGGTCAGCAGCGAAGCCATGCGTATCCTTGATCTCTTGCTTGAAGAGATGCCGCTCAAGCGCGCCGCTGCACTGGCAGCGCAAATCACCGGCGAGCGCAAAAACGTGCTGTATCAGGTAGCGCTGGATAAACAGAAAGGCGTGTAAGTCGTCGCCCATGGCGCTCTGGAGGGTTTTAGCGCTTGTTCTTCCGGCGCTCTGCCGTTAACCTTCGCGGCGGAGAGTCGATCGGACAGTCGCTGCCCTCTATGAAAATTAGGGGGGGGAGGAAAGTCCGGGCTCCATAGGGCGAAGTGCCAGGTAATGCCTGGGAGGCGTGAGCCTACGGAAAGTGCCACAGAAAATAACCGCCTAAGCGCGCAAGCGCCGGTAAGGGTGAAAAGGTGCGGTAAGAGCGCACCGCACGTCTGGCAACAGTTCGTGGCTAGGTAAACCCCACTTGGAGCAAGACCAAATAGGGTCCCAAGGCGTGGCCCGCGCTGGGACCGGGTAGGTTGCTAAAGATGTCCAGTGATGGCCATCGTAGACGAATGACTGTTCAAGACAGAACCCGGCTTACAGATCGACTCTCCACCTTTTTCTTTCCCTGCTTGAAACATAGAAGACGCGGCTGTGTAATATCAGCCGGCCTGGTCTGAAATTCCGGCAGCGGCAAATGCGGTAATAGCCTTTTCCCACCCTGCTTCAATCAACAGCCGAAGCGTCTTTGTAATACCGAAAAAATCTTACTCTTAACAAACTACTTTAACTTTCGAGCGCAGCTTTCAGTGCTGCATCAAGTTATTGGTCGAAACTTCACGTCAGATTCTCGTTGAGCCTCCTTTTACGTCGCTAAATCTCCGTTCTGTAAGGCTTTTCCTTTAATCCGCGCCTTGACGGTGTGGTGGGCGCATTCCTATAGTGTGCGCAAGTGGCGGAAAGTGGCATGAAGTGGGTTTTTTGAGCTCAAAACGATAAAAATTGGAGAAACGCTGACGTGTTTCGCGGAGCTAACGCTATTAGTCTCGATGCAAAGGGCCGTCTCGCCATGCCGAGCCGGTACCGTGACGAGCTCGATTCGCGCAGTTCCGGCCAATTGATCGTGACCATTGATGCCGTTGATCCATGCCTGTGTGTCTATCCGCTCGATGAGTGGGAAATTATTGAAACCAAGTTGCGCGCACTCCCTTCGCTTCGCGAAGAGAACCGTCGCTTGCAGCGTTTATTGATCGGCAACGCCGTCGACCTCGAGCTCGATGGCAGTGGTCGTTTCCTGGTTCCGCCGCGTTTGCGCGAATACGCCAAGCTCGATAAGCGCGCGATGCTGGTCGGCCAACTGAACAAGTTCCAATTGTGGGACGAGGATGCATGGAATGCGGTATCTGCCGCTGACCTTGCTGCTATTCAACAACCGGGCGCGATGCCTGATGAACTGCGTGATTTGATCCTGTGACTATTGATAGCGGCTTTAACCACATCACCGTACTGCTTGACGAAGCCGTCGAGGCTCTCGCCGTACGTCCTGATGGCTGCTATCTGGACGGCACGTTCGGGCGCGGCGGGCATAGCCGGTTGATCCTCAGCCAGCTCGGGCCGGACGGTCGACTCATCGGATTCGACAAGGATCCTCAAGCGATTGCCACCGGGCAAACGCTAGCGGCCGAAGACGGCCGCTTTGTCGTTGTGCAGCGTAGCTTTGCCGAACTCGGTTCGGTGGTTGCCGAGCAAGGTCTGACCGGCAAGGTCAGCGGCATTCTGCTCGACCTCGGCGTGTCGTCGCCGCAGCTCGACGACGCAGAGCGCGGTTTCAGTTTCCTCAATGACGGGCCGCTGGACATGCGCATGGACCCGTCCCGTGGCATCAGCGCTGCCGAGTTCGTCAACACCGCGCCGGCTGAGGAAATCGCCCGGGTGTTCAAGGAATACGGCGAAGAACGTTTCTCCGGGCGCATGGCCCGTGCCGTCGCCGAGCGTCGTGACATCAAACCGTTCGAGCGCACCGCCGATCTGGCCGAAGTGCTGAAAGTCGCCAACCCAGCGTGGGAAAAGGGCAAGAACCCGGCTACCCGTGCATTCCAGGGTTTGCGCATTCACGTCAACAACGAACTCGGTGATCTGGAAGCCGGCCTCGACGCCGCGCTGGAAGCGCTGGAAATCGGCGGCCGCTTGGTGGTGATCAGCTTTCACTCGCTAGAAGACCGCATCGTCAAACTGTTCATGCGCAAACTGGTGAAAGGCGAGGCCGACAATCTGCCGCGCAACCTGCCGGTTCGCCACGTCGCCTTCGAACCGAAAATCAAAATCCACGGCAAAGCGCAGACGGCCTCCGACGCCGAACTCAAAGCCAACCCACGTTCCCGTAGCGCTGTCATGCGTGTCGCGGAGAAGTTGCGGTGAGCAAGCTTTTCGCCAAACCACTGCCCGGCGGCAGCTTTCTGATGCTGCTGCTGTTTATCGGCGTGCTGTTTTCGGCCATTGCCGTGTCGTACAGCGCGCACTGGAACCGGCAGTTGCTCAACACCCTTTATAACGAACTCAGCGTGCGCGACAAGGCGCAGGCCGAGTGGGGCCGCCTGATTCTCGAACAGAGCACCTGGACTGCGCACAGCCGCATCGAAGTGCTGGCCACCGAACAGTTGAAGATGCACATCCCTGGCGCGGCTGACGTGAAGATGGTGGCGCCATGATGAAACTCGAAGGCGCACTGTTCCCCTGGCGCTTCCGCCTGATGGTGGCGCTGCTCGGCCTGATGGTCGCGGCGATCTGCTGGCGCATCATCGACCTGCAAGTGGTCGACCGTGACTTCCTCAAAGGTCAGGGCGACGCCCGCAGCCTGCGCCACATTCCGATTCCGGCGCACCGTGGTTTGATTACCGATCGTAATGGCGAGCCTCTGGCCGTCAGTACGCCAGTGACCACGCTGTGGGCCAACGCCAAGGAAATGCAGTCGGCCAAAGAGAAGTGGCCGGCACTCGCCGCCGCGTTGGGCCAGGACCCGAAAGCCCTGAGCGAACGCCTCGAAGCCCAGGCCAACAAAGAATTCATTTATCTGGTGCGCGGGCTGACCCCCGAGCAGGGCCAGGCTGTGCTCGATCTGAAAGTGCCGGGCGTCTACGGCATCGAAGAATTCCGCCGCTTCTACCCGGCCGGTGAAGTCACCGCGCACATGGTCGGCTTTACCGACATCGACGATCACGGTCGCGAAGGTGTCGAGCTGGCCTATGACGAATGGCTGGCCGGGGTGCCGGGCAAACGACAAGTCATCAAGGATCGCCGTGGCCGGCTGATCAAGGATGTTCAGGTCACCAAGAACGCCAAGGCCGGCAAGCCCTTGGCGTTGTCGATTGACCTGCGTCTGCAATACCTGGCCAACCGCGAGCTGCGCAACGCGATCATCGAGAACGGCGCCAAGGCCGGCAGCCTGGTGATCATGGACGTGAAGACCGGCGAGATTCTGGCCATGGTCAACCAGCCGACCTACAACCCGAACAATCGTCGCAACCTGCAACCGGCGATGATGCGCAACCGCGCAATGATCGACGTGTTCGAGCCGGGTTCGACCATGAAAGCCATTTCCATGAGCGCGGCGATCGAAACCGGCCGCTGGAAACCGAGCGACACCGTCGAGGTGTATCCGGGCTCGTTGCAGATCGGCAAATACACCATCAAAGACGTGTCGAAGACCGAAGGGCCGGTGCTCGATCTGACCGGCATCCTGATCAATTCCAGTAACGTCGGCATGAGTAAAGTCGCCTTCGATATCGGCGGCGAAACCATTTTCCGTCTCGCGCAGAAAGTCGGCCTCGGTCAGGACACCGGCCTGGGTTTCCCCGGCGAACGTGTCGGCAATCTGCCCAACTACCGCGAATGGCGCAAGGCTGAAACTGCAACCTTGTCTTACGGCTACGGTATTTCCGTGACCGCGATCCAGTTGGTGCACGCGTTCTCGGCGCTGGCGAACAACGGTCGTCTCGCGCCACTGACCCTGATCAAAACCGACAAGATGCCGCAGACCACCCAAGTGCTGCCGGAAGCCGTGGCGAAAACCATGCAGGGCATGTTGCAGCAAGTGATCGAAGCGCCGCGCGGCGTGTTCCGTGCGCAAGTGCCGGCCTACCACGTCGGCGGCAAGTCGGGAACCGCGCGCAAGACTTCGGTCGGCACCAAGGGCTACGCGGAAAATTCCTACCGCTCGCTGTTCGCCGGCTTCGGCCCGATGAGCGATCCGCGTTACGCCATTGTTGTGGTGATCGATGAGCCGACCAAGGCCGGTTACTTCGGTGGTCTGGTGTCGGCGCCGGTATTCAGCCGTGTGATGTCCGGCACCCTGCGCCTGATGAACGTCACCCCGGACAACCTGCCGACTACACAGCAGGCCAACGCCACCCCGGTCGTTCCGCTGAAAGCCAATGGAGGGCGCGGCTGATGTCATTGAGTCTGAACAAGATATTCCCCCACGCCGGCCACGATCTGTTGATCCGTGAACTGGCTCTGGACAGCCGCAACGTGCGCGCTGGCGATCTGTTTCTCGCCGTGCCCGGCGGCCGTTTCGATGGCCGTGCGCACATCGCCGATGCCTTGCAACGCAGCGCGGCTGCCGTGGCTTATGAAGTCGAAGGCGCCACCGTGCTGCCGATCACTGACGTGCCGCTGATTCCGGTCAAGGGGCTGGCGGCGCAGCTGTCGGACATTGCCGGGCGTTTTTACGGTGAGCCGAGTCACCACCTGAACCTGATTGGCGTCACCGGCACCAACGGCAAGACCAGCGTGACCCAACTGGTCGCGCAGGCGCTGGATCTGCTCGGCCAGCATTGCGGCATCGTTGGCACCCTCGGTTCCGGTTTCTACGGCGCGCTGGAAAGCGGCCTGCACACCACGCCGAATCCGATTGCCGTGCAAGCGACGCTGGGTGACCTGAAAAAGGCCGGCGCCAAAGCCGTGGCCATGGAAGTCTCGTCCCACGGTCTGGACCAGGGCCGGGTTACCGCGCTGGCCTTCGACGTGGCAGTGATGACCAACCTGTCCCGTGATCACCTGGATTATCACGGCACCATGCAGGCTTATGCCGAGGCCAAGGCCCGGCTGTTCGCCTGGAACGACCTGAAGTGCCGCGTCGTCAACCTTGACGACGATTTCGGCCGGCAATTGGCGGCGGAAAAACGCGAGTCGCGTTTGATCACCTACAGCCTGCTCGACAGCAGCGCCTACCTGTTTTGCCGCGAAGCGCAGTTCGACGACCACGGCGTACGCTCCACGCTGGTAACGCCGCAAGGCGAGCACCACCTGCGCAGCACATTGCTTGGCCGTTTCAACCTGAGCAACGTGCTGGCCGCAGTCGGCGCTTTGCTCGGTCTGGATTACGCGCTCGACGAAATTCTCAAAGTGCTGCCGAAGCTTGAAGGCCCGGCCGGGCGCATGCAGCGTCTGGGCGGCGGCACGCAGCCGCTGGTAGTGGTCGATTACGCCCACACCCCGGATGCCCTGGAAAAAGTTCTCACCGCACTGCGCCCGCACGTCAAAGGCCAACTGCTGTGCCTGTTCGGCTGCGGCGGTGATCGCGATCGCGGCAAGCGTCCGTTGATGGCTGAAGTGGTCGAGCGCCTGGCTGACCAGGTGCTGGTCACCGACGACAACCCGCGCACCGAAGATCCTGGGGTGATTTTCGACGACATCCGCGCCGGTTTCACCGCTGTGGATAAAGTCACCTTCGTCGCTGGTCGCGGCCAGGCCATTGCGCAATTGATCGCCGGCGCAACCGCTGACGACGTGATTGTTCTGGCCGGCAAAGGCCACGAGGACTATCAGGAAATCAACGGCGTGCGCCATGCGTTTTCCGATCTGGTCGAGGCCGATCATGCCCTGACCGCGTGGGAGGTGGCCCATGCTTAAGGCCCTGACACTCAGCGAATTGATCAACGCGCTCGACGCCCGGCTGATCGGCGACGACGCCAGTTTCAATGGCGTGAGCATCGACAGCCGCGCGATCCAGCCAGGCCAGTTGTTCATCGCCCTGACCGGCCCGCGTTTCGACGGTCATGACTATCTGAACGACGTCGCCGGCAAAGGCGCGGTCGCGGCACTGGTCGAGCGTGAAGTCGCCGACAGCGCGCTGCCGCAACTGCTGGTCAAGGACACCCGTCAGGCGTTGGGCCAACTCGGCGCCTTGAATCGTGCTGCGTTCACCCAGCCAGTGGCAGCGGTGACCGGTTCCAGCGGCAAGACCACGGTCAAGGAAATGCTCGCGAGCATCCTGCGCACGCGCGGTCCGGTGCTGGCGACCCGTGGCAACCTGAACAACGACCTCGGCGTACCGCTGACCCTGATCGAGCTGGCGCCGGAACACACCTCGGCCGTAATCGAACTGGGCGCCTCGCGTCTCGGTGAAATCGCCTACACCGTCGGGCTGACCAAGCCGCACGTGGCGATCCTGAACAACGCCGGCACCGCTCACGTCGGTGAGTTCGGCGGCCCGGAAAAGATCGTCGAAGCCAAAGGCGAAATCATCGAAGGGCTGGCTGCTGATGGCATTGCCGTGCTCAACCTCGATGACAAGGCTTTTGGCATCTGGAAGACCCGCGCGGCTGGCCGCCAAGTGCTGACTTTCGCCCTGAGCAACAGCGAAGCGAATTTCCACGCCAGCGATCTGGCCACCGATGCCCGGGGTTGCCCGGCGTTCAATCTGCACACGCCTGACGGCAGTGAACGCGTGCAACTGAACCTGCTCGGCACCCATAACGTCGCCAATGCCCTGGCCGCCGCCGCGGCTGCTGACGCCTTGGGCGTGTCGCTGTTCGGCATCGCCACCGGCCTCGGCGCGGTGCAACCGGTCAAGGGGCGCACCGTCGCGCAACTGGCGAAAAACGGCATGCGCGTGATCGATGACACCTACAACGCAAACCCCACCTCGATGTGCGCGGCCGTTGATATACTCGCCGGCTTTTCCGGCCGCACCGTCCTGGTGCTCGGAGATATCGGCGAGTTGGGCGACTGGGCGGAGCAGGGGCACCGCGACGTGGGCGAGTACGCCCGAGGCAAGGTTTCCGCGCTTTACGCGGTCGGGCCGAACATGGTCCACGCGGTAAACGCTTTCGGTGAGCAGGCGCAGCACTTCGGCACACAGGCCGAGCTGATCCAGGCCCTCGCCGCCGAGCAGGACACAAACACCACCATTTTGATCAAGGGTTCGCGCAGCGCAGCGATGGAAAACATCGTTGCGGCTCTGTGCGGGTCCAGTCTGGAGAAACATTAATGCTGCTGCTGCTAGCGGAGTATCTGCAACAGTTCTACAAAGGCTTCGCGGTCTTCCAGTACCTGACCCTGCGCGGGATTCTCGGTGTGCTGACCGCGCTGGTTTTGTCGCTGTGCTATGGCCCGTGGATGATCCGTACTCTGCAGAACCGTCAGATCGGCCAGTCGGTGCGTAACGACGGTCCGCAATCGCACCTGTCCAAATCCGGTACGCCGACCATGGGTGGCGCGTTGATCCTTTCGTCGATCGGCGTCAGCACCTTGCTCTGGGCTGACCTTAGCAACCGCTACGTTTGGGTGGTGCTGCTGGTGACCCTGCTGTTCGGCGCTATCGGTTGGGTCGACGATTACCGCAAAGTCATCGAGAAGAACTCCCGTGGCCTGCCGAGCCGCTGGAAGTATTTCTGGCAGTCGGTGTTCGGCCTCGGCGCCGCGATCTTCCTTTATATGACTGCCGCGACGCCGGTGGAAACCACGCTGATCCTGCCGATGCTCAAGGACTACAGCATTCCGCTGGGCGCCGGGTTCATCGTGCTGACCTACTTCGTGATTGTCGGTTCGAGCAACGCGGTCAACCTGACTGACGGCCTCGACGGCCTGGCGATCATGCCAACCGTGATGGTCGGCGGTGGCCTGGGGATTTTCTGCTACCTGTCGGGTAACGTGAAATTCGCCGAATACCTGCTGATTCCTTACGTGCCGGGCGCGGGCGAGCTGATTGTGTTCTGCGGCGCGCTGATTGGTGCCGGCCTCGGTTTCCTCTGGTTCAACACCTATCCGGCGCAAGTGTTCATGGGCGACGTCGGTGCCCTGGCACTCGGCGCGGCACTGGGCACCATCGCCGTGATCGTCCGCCAGGAAATCGTCCTGTTCATCATGGGCGGCGTGTTCGTGATGGAAACCCTGTCAGTGGTCATTCAGGTTGCCTCCTTTAAGCTGACCGGTCGCCGTGTGTTCCGCATGGCGCCGATTCACCACCATTTTGAACTCAAGGGCTGGCCCGAGCCGCGCGTGATCGTCCGTTTCTGGATCATCACCGTGATTCTCGTCCTGGTCGGCCTTGCCACCCTGAAGCTGAGGTAGAACGAGTGTCTCTGATCGCTTCTGACCACTTCCGCATCGTTGTCGGCCTCGGCAAGAGCGGCATGTCCCTGGTTCGCTTCCTGGCGAACCGGGGCACGTCGTTTGCCGTCGCCGACACGCGGGACAATCCACCGGAACTGGCCACGCTCAAGCGTGACTATCCGCACGTGGAAGTGCGTTGTGGCGAGCTGGACGTCGAATTCCTCTGCCGTGCCGACGAGCTCTACGTGAGCCCCGGCCTGGCGCTGGCGACCCCGGCCCTGCAAGCCGCCGCAGCCCGTGGCGTGAAAATGTCCGGCGACATCGAGCTGTTCGCGCGTAACGCGCGGGCGCCGATCGTCGCGATTACCGGTTCCAACGCGAAAAGCACCGTCACCACGTTGGTCGGCGAGATGGCTGTTGCGGCCGGTAAGCGCGTCGCCGTCGGCGGCAACCTCGGCACCCCGGCGCTGGACCTGCTCAGCGATGACGTCGAGCTGTACGTCATGGAGTTGTCGAGTTTCCAGCTGGAAACCACCGACCAGCTCAACGCCGAAGTCGCCACCGTACTGAACATCAGCGAAGACCACATGGATCGCTACAGCGGTCTGCCGGCGTATCACCTGGCCAAGCACCGGATCTTCCGTGGCGCGAAGCAGTTTGTGGTCAACCGTCAGGACGCCCTGAGCCGTCCATTGATCGGCGAAGGCCAGCCATGCTGGACCTTTGGCCTGAGCAAACCGGACTTCAAGGCCTTCGGCATTCGCGAAGAAGACGGCGAGAAGTACCTGGCCTTCGAATTCCAGAACCTGATGCCGGTGCGTGATCTGAAGATTCGCGGTGCACACAACCAGTCCAACGCTCTCGCCGCATTGGCACTGGGGCACGCCGTGGGCCTGCCGTTCGACGCCATGCTCTCGGCATTGCGTACGTTTGCCGGCCTCGAGCATCGCTGCCAGTGGGTTCGCGATCTCGACGGCGTGGCCTATTACAACGATTCCAAAGCCACCAACGTTGGCGCCGCTCTGGCCGCCATCGAAGGTTTGGGCGCGGACATCGACGGCAAGGTCATTCTGATCGCCGGCGGTGACGGCAAGGGCGCCGAATTCAATGATTTGCGTGATCCGGTGGCGGCCAACTGCCGCGCTGTGGTGCTGATGGGCCGCGACTCCGACAAGATCGGCGCAGCCATCGGTGATGCCGTGCCGCTGATCCGCGCGACCTCGCTGGTCGACGCCGTTGCGCAATGCCGCGTCGCTGCGCAACCGGGCGATGTGGTGCTGCTGTCGCCGGCCTGCGCCAGTTTCGACATGTTCAAGAATTACGAAGACCGTGGTCACCAGTTCGTCCGCGCTGTGGAGGAATTGGCATGAACCTGAGAAACATCATCAAGCCGTATCCGTCGCCGCTGATCACCGGGCGCGGCATCGACCTCGACTTCCCGATGCTCGCCGGTTGCCTGGCGTTGCTCGGTCTGGGCCTGATCATGATCGCCTCGGCGTCCACCGAAGTGGCGGCGGCGCAGTCGGGCAGTCCGCTGTATTACATGATTCGCCACCTTATCTATGTGGTGCTGGGCCTGGGCGCGTGCATCGTCACCATGATGATTCCGATCGCCACCTGGCAGCGCCTCGGCTGGATGATGCTGATCGGTGCGTTCGGTCTGCTGGTGATGGTGATCATCCCCGGCATCGGCCGCGAGGTGAACGGTTCGATGCGCTGGATCGGTTTCAGCTTCTTCAACGTGCAGCCGTCGGAAATCGCCAAGGTATTCGTGGTGATCTACCTCGCCGGTTATCTGGTGCGCCGGCAGAAAGAAGTGCGCGAGAGCTGGATGGGCTTCTTCAAGCCGTTCATCGTCCTGTTGCCGATGGCCGGTCTGTTGCTGATGGAGCCGGACTTCGGTGCCACCGTAGTCATGATGGGCGCGGCGGCGGCGATGCTGTTCCTTGGCGGGGTCGGGCTGTTCCGTTTCTCGCTGATGGTGGTGCTGGCGGTTGGCGCGGTGGTTTTGCTGATTCAGATGCAGCCCTATCGAATGGCGCGTCTGACCAACTTCGCCGACCCGTGGGCCGACCAGTTCGGCGCCGGCTATCAGTTGTCGCAGGCCTTGATCGCCTTCGGTCGCGGCGAGTGGCTGGGCGTCGGCCTGGGCAACAGCGTGCAGAAGCAGTTCTACCTGCCGGAAGCGCACACCGACTTTGTGTTCTCGGTACTCGCCGAAGAACTCGGCGCGGTCGGTTCGCTGTGCACCGTCGCGCTGTTTGTGTTCGTGTGTATTCGCGGCATGTACATCGGCCTGTGGGCGGAGAAGGCCAAGCAGTTCTTTGCTGCTTACGTGGCTTACGGCTTGTCGTTCCTGTGGATTGGTCAGTTCCTGATCAACATCGGCGTGAACGTCGGCCTGCTGCCAACCAAGGGGCTGACCTTGCCGTTCCTCAGTTACGGCGGCAGCTCGCTGGTGATCTGCTGCGCCTGTCTGGGCCTGTTGCTGCGCATCGAGTGGGAGAGTCGAACCCACCTGGGCAGCGAAGAAATGGAATTCCAGGAGAGCGACTTCGCCGAGGAGCCGACTCATGGGCGCTAACGTATTGATCATGGCCGGCGGTACCGGCGGCCACGTGTTCCCGGCCCTGGCCTGTGCCCGCGAGTTTCAGGCGCGCGGCTACACCGTGCACTGGCTCGGCACGCCACGCGGGATTGAAAACGAACTGGTTCCGGCGGCAGGGCTTGAACTGCACCGGATCAACGCCAGCGGACTGCGCGGCAAGGGCAAGCTGTCGCTGCTCAAGGCGCCGCTGATGCTGCTGAAATCGGTGTGGCAGGCGCGGGCGATCATGCGCCGTCTGAAGCCGGTGTGCGTGGTTGGCTTCGGCGGTTATGTGACCGGCCCCGGCGGCCTTGCCGCGAAACTGGCCGGCGTGCCAGTGATCGTTCACGAGCAGAACGCGGTCGCCGGCACCGCCAATCGGTTGCTGGTGCCGTTCGCCGCCCGAGTGTGTGAAGCGTTCCCCGACACCTTTACTCTGTCGGACAGCCGCCGTACCACCGGGAATCCGGTGCGCAGCGAGCTGTTCCTCGAAACATCGCGACCGGCGCTGACCGGGCGCAAAGCGCGTTTGCTGATCCTTGGCGGCAGCCTGGGCGCAGAACCGTTGAATAAATTGCTGCCTGAAGCCCTGGCCCAAGTCGCTGCCGATTTGCGCCCGGAAGTGTTTCATCAGGCCGGCAAAAATCACGATGAAGTGACTGCCGAGCGTTACCGCGCCGCTGGTGTGGAAGCGCAGGTGCAGCCATTCATCAAAGACATGGCCCAAGCCTATGGCTGGGCTGACCTGGTGGTGTGCCGCGCAGGCGCGCTGACCATCAGTGAGCTGGCGGCCGCCGGTCTGCCCTCGATGCTGGTGCCTTTGCCCCATGCGATCGACGATCACCAGACCCGCAACGCCGATTATTTGGCCCGCGAAGGCGCTGCCTTCCTGATGCCGCAAAGAACGACTGGTGCCGCGGATCTTGCCGCGCGCCTGACAGAGGTCTTGATGCAACCGCAACGACTCGAAGCAATGGCCCAAGCGGCCCGCCGACTGGCCAAACCCGATGCCACCCGTAGCGTGGTCGACACCTGCCTGGAGGTGGCCCATGGTTGAGAATCAGAAAGCCATGCCACAACCGGAAATGCGCCGCATCCGTCGCATCCACTTCGTCGGCATCGGCGGCGTGGGCATGTGCGGTATCGCTGAAGTGTTGTTGAACCTGGGCTATCAAGTTTCCGGTTCCGACCTTAAAGCGTCGCCGGTCACCGAGCGCCTGGAATCCTTCGGCGCGCAGATCTTCATCGGTCACCGTGCCGAGAACGCCGCTACCGCCGACGTGCTGGTGGTGTCGAGCGCTGTGAACACGTCCAACCCGGAAGTGGCGACTGCCCTTGAGCGTCGCATCCCAGTGGTGCCGCGCGCAGAAATGCTCGCCGAGCTGATGCGCTACCGCCACGGCATCGCCGTCGCCGGTACCCACGGCAAAACCACCACCACCAGCCTGATCGCTTCGGTGTTCGCGGCCGGTGGCCTGGACCCGACATTCGTGATCGGTGGGCGTCTGAATGCAGCGGGCACCAATGCCCAGCTCGGCACCAGCCGTTACCTGATTGCCGAAGCCGACGAAAGCGATGCGAGCTTCCTGCATCTGCAGCCGCTGGTGGCCGTGGTCACCAACATCGACGCCGACCACATGGCGACCTACGACGGTGACTTCAACAAACTGAAGAAAACCTTCGTCGAATTCCTGCACAACCTGCCGTTCTACGGGCTGGCGGTGATGTGCCTGGACGATCCGGTGGTGCGTGAAATCCTGCCGCTGGTGAAACGTCCGACCGTGACCTACGGCTTCAGCGAAGATGCCGACGTGCGCGCAATCAATGTGCGCCAGCAGGGCATGCAGACCTTCTTCACCGTGCTGCGCCCGGATCGTGAGCCGCTGGACGTGTCGGTGAACATGCCCGGCAACCATAACGTGCTCAATTCGCTGGCGACCATCTGCATCGCCACCGATGAAGGCGTCAGCGATGAAGCCATCGTTCAGGGCCTGTCGGGCTTCCAGGGTGTCGGTCGACGCTTCCAGGTCTACGGCGAACTGCCGGTGGATGGCGGCAACGTAATGCTGGTCGACGACTACGGTCACCACCCGACCGAAGTCGCTGCGGTGATCAAAGCCGTGCGCGGTGGCTGGCCGGAGCGTCGCCTGGTGATGGTCTACCAGCCGCACCGCTACAGCCGCACCCGTGATCTGTACGACGACTTCGTCAATGTACTGGCCGATGCCAACGTGCTGCTGCTGATGGAAGTCTATCCGGCCGGCGAAGAGCCGATCCCGGGCGCCGACAGCCGCAAGCTGTGCAACAGCATCCGCCAGCGCGGTCAGCTCGACCCGATCTACATCGAGCGTGGCGTTGATCTGGCGCCGTTGGTCAAGCCGCTGCTGCGCGCCGGCGACATTCTGCTGTGCCAGGGCGCTGGTGATATCGGCGGTCTCGCGCCGAAGCTGTTGAAAAGTGAATTGTTCGCCGGCGCCGTGGCGGCGTCGGTCGAGGGGAAGTTGAAATGACTGCTGCCTACGCCAAGCTGTTCTCCACCATCGCGCCGAAAGACTTCGGCCGCGTCGCCGTGCTCTTCGGCGGCCTGAGTGCCGAGCGTGAGGTTTCGCTGAAATCCGGCAACGCCGTGCTCGAGGCGCTGCAAAGCGCTGGCGTCGACGCGTTCGGCATCGATGTCGGCGAAGACTTCCTGCAGCGTCTGCTCAGCGAAAAGATCGACCGCGCGTTCATCATTCTCCACGGTCGCGGCGGTGAAGACGGCAGCATGCAGGGCCTGCTCGAGTGTGCCGGCATCCCGTACACCGGCAGCGGCATTCTTGCTTCGGCACTGGCGATGGACAAGCTGCGCACCAAGCAGGTCTGGCACAGCCTCGGGATTCCGACGCCGCGTCACGCCGTGCTGTGCAGCGAAGCCGACTGTATTTCCGCAGCGACGGAACTGGGCCTGCCTTTGATCGTCAAACCGGCGCATGAAGGTTCAAGTATCGGGATGGCCAAAGTGAATTCTGCGTCCGAGTTGATCGACGCATGGAAAGCGGCCAGTACCTACGATTCGCAAGTGTTGGTCGAGCAATGGATTCAAGGTCCGGAGTTCACCATCGCCACCCTGCGTGACCAGGTGTTGCCTCCTATCGCCCTGGGTACACCGCACACATTTTACGACTACGACGCCAAGTACATCGCCAACGATACCCAGTACCGCATTCCGTGCGGGCTGGACGCGGCCAAGGAACAGGAACTCATGGAACTCACGGCCAAGGCCTGTGAGGCGCTGGGTATCGCCGGTTGGGGCCGGGCGGACGTGATGCAGGACGCCGACGGGCAGTTCTGGTTCCTCGAAGTCAATACCGCACCGGGCATGACCGATCACAGCCTGGTGCCGATGGCGGCGCGGGCTGCCGGTCTGGATTTCCAGCAACTGGTTCTGGCCATTCTGGCCGCCAGCGTTGAAGACGCAGGCGCAACAGAGGCGCGAGGTTAAGACCATGCAAGGCGCTCATCTCAGACATCAGCCACCCGCACCCGGCCGCAAGCCGGTGCCGCGGGGTGCCAGCCGAATGGTGGCGAAAGAGCCGATGTCCGCGCGCCTGCCGAAAGCCAATTTCAGCTTTCTGAAAAGCCTGTTCTGGCCGGTGCTGCTGGTGGCGCTGGGCTTTGGTACATACGAAGGCGCGCAGCGTTTGCTGCCGTATGCCGACCGGCCGATCAGCAAGATCGCGGTGCAGGGCGACTTGAGCTACATCAGCCAGCAGGCGGTGCAGCAGCGGATCGCGCCGTTCGTGGCGTCGAGCTTCTTCACCATCGACCTCGCCGGTATGCGTACCGAGCTTGAGCAGATGCCGTGGATCGCCCACGCCGAAGTGCGTCGGGTGTGGCCGGACCAGGTAGTGATCCGCCTCGAAGAGCAATTGCCGGTGGCGCGATGGGGCGACGAGTCGTTGCTCAACAACCAGGGCCAGGCGTTCACGCCCAAGGAACTGGCGAACTACGAACACCTGCCGCAGTTGTTCGGCCCACAACGGGCTCAGCAGCAGGTGATGCAGCAGTATCAGGTGCTGAGCCAGATGTTGCGCCCGCTGGGTTTTTCGATTGCACGCCTGGAATTGCGTGAACGCGGCAGCTGGTTCCTGACTACTGGTGCCGGCAGTTCCGGCCCCGGCATCGAGTTGCTGCTGGGACGCGGCAACCAGGTGGAAAAGATGCGCCGCTTCATCGCCATCTATGACAAGACGCTGAAAGAGCAGATTACGAACATTGCGCGCATCGATCTGCGCTACGCCAACGGCCTCGCTGTTGGCTGGCGGGAACCCGTAGCGCCGACGACAGCCCAACCCGCTGTCGCAAAGAATTAAGAAGAGGCAGGACCCATGGCAAACGTGCAAAGCGGCAAAATGATCGTCGGTCTGGATATCGGCACCTCCAAAGTGGTGGCGCTGGTAGGCGAGGTCGCGGACGACGGCCAGCTGGAAATCGTCGGGATCGGCACGCATCCGTCCCGCGGCCTGAAGAAGGGCGTGGTGGTCAACATCGAATCCACCGTGCAATCGATCCAGCGCGCGATCGAAGAAGCCCAACTGATGGCCGGCTGCCGCATTCACTCGGCTTTTGTCGGCGTGGCCGGCAATCACATCCGCAGCCTGAACTCCCACGGCATCGTCGCGATCCGTGATCGCGAAGTCAGCTCGGCCGACCTTGAGCGTGTGCTCGATGCCGCCCAGGCTGTGGCGATCCCGGCTGACCAGCGCGTGCTGCACACCCTGCCGCAGGATTACGTGATCGATAACCAGGAAGGCGTGCGTGAGCCACTGGGCATGTCCGGCGTGCGTCTGGAAGCCAAGGTTCACGTGGTCACCTGCGCCGTCAACGCTGCACAGAACATTGAAAAATGCGTGCGCCGCTGCGGTCTGGAAATCGACGACATCATCCTCGAGCAACTGGCCTCGGCCTACTCGGTGCTGACCGACGACGAAAAAGAACTGGGCGTGTGCCTGGTCGACATCGGCGGCGGCACCACCGACATCGCGATCTTCACCGAAGGCGCGATCCGTCACACCGCCGTGATCCCGATTGCCGGTGATCAAGTGACCAACGACATCGCCATGGCGTTGCGCACTCCGACCCAATACGCCGAAGAGATCAAGATCCGTTACGCCTGCGCCCTGGCCAAACTGGCCGGCGCCGGGGAAACCATCAAGGTGCCAAGCGTTGGCGACCGTCCACCGCGCGAACTGTCGCGTCAGGCCCTGGCCGAAGTGGTCGAGCCGCGTTACGACGAACTGTTCACCCTGATCCAGGCCGAGCTGCGTCGCAGTGGCTACGAAGACCTGATCCCGGCGGGCATCGTGCTCACCGGCGGTACTTCGAAAATGGAAGGCGCCACTGAACTGGCCGAAGAAATCTTCCACATGCCGGTGCGCCTTGGTGTGCCGCATGGCGTGAAAGGTCTGGATGACGTGGTGCGCAACCCGATTTATTCCACTGGCGTTGGTTTGTTGATGTACGGCCTGCAAAAGCAGTCCGACGGAGTTTCGTTCTCCGGCATCGGCAGCCGCGACAGCTACAGCAGCGAAGAGCCTCAGGCGCCGCTGCTGGACCGACTGAAAAAGTGGGTTCAGGGCAATTTTTAAAAGCAGCCTGGAGCGACAAGCTTCAAGCGGCAAGCAACTGCAGTAGATACACCGCTACAAACAGCAGTAGGCGAAAAAACTAGAGAATGTAAGGAGAGGGAAAATGTTCGAACTCGTAGACAACATCCCCGCAAGCCCGGTAATCAAAGTTATCGGTGTCGGCGGTGGCGGCGGCAACGCTGTCAATCACATGGTCAAGAGCAACATCGAAGGCGTTGAGTTCATCTGCGCCAACACCGATGCTCAAGCGCTGAAAAACATCGGCGCGCGGACCATCCTGCAATTGGGTACCGGCGTGACCAAAGGCCTGGGCGCCGGCGCTAACCCTGAGGTCGGCCGTCAAGCCGCTCTGGAAGACCGCGAGCGCATCGCTGAAGTGCTGGCCGGCACCAACATGGTGTTCATCACCACCGGCATGGGCGGCGGTACCGGTACCGGTGCAGCGCCGATCATCGCCGAAGTGGCCAAGGAAATGGGCATCCTGACCGTTGCGGTCGTGACCCGTCCGTTCCCGTTCGAAGGCCGTAAGCGTATGCAGATCGCCGACGAAGGCATTCGCATGCTCTCGGAAAGCGTCGACTCGCTGATCACCATTCCGAACGAAAAACTGCTGACCATCCTCGGCAAAGACGCAAGCCTGCTGTCGGCTTTCGCCAAGGCTGACGATGTCCTGGCCGGTGCCGTTCGCGGTATCTCCGACATCATCAAGCGTCCGGGCATGATCAACGTCGACTTCGCCGACGTGCGCACCGTGATGAGCGAAATGGGCATGGCAATGATGGGCACTGGCTGCGCCAGCGGTCCGAACCGTGCACGTGAAGCCACCGAAGCGGCAATCCGCAACCCGCTGCTGGAAGACGTCAACCTGCAAGGCGCGCGCGGTATCCTGGTGAACATCACCGCCGGTCCTGACCTGTCCCTGGGTGAGTACTCCGACGTCGGTTCGATCATCGAAGCCTTCGCTTCCGAGCACGCGATGGTCAAGGTCGGTACCGTTATCGATCCGGACATGCGCGACGAGCTGCACGTAACCGTGGTTGCCACCGGTCTGGGCGCGAAAATCGAGAAGCCTGTAAAGGTTATCGACAACACCGTTCACACCTCGATGGCTTCGGCGCAGGTGCAACAACCAGCTCCGGCCCGTCAGGAGCAGCCAGCGGTGAACTACCGTGATCTGGACCGTCCGACCGTCATGCGCAACCAGGCTCAGGCCGGTGCTGCGGCTGCCGCGAAGATGAATCCGCAGGATGACCTGGACTACCTGGACATTCCGGCATTCCTGCGTCGTCAGGCCGATTGATGGAATGTATCAGGGCTATGAAGGTGATTGGTGTTCAGCAAAGGCATGGTCTGCTATCATCGCCAGCCTTTGTTGATACCAGTTCGCAATTTGCGCTGAAGCGGCCCAAGCCATGATTAAACAACGCACACTGAAAAATATTATCCGTGCCACAGGTGTAGGCCTGCACTCCGGTGAGAAGGTCTATCTGACCCTCAAGCCTGCGCCTGTCGACACTGGCATTGTGTTTTGTCGCGCTGACCTCGACCCTGTGGTGCAGATTCCTGCCCGCGCGGAAAACGTCGGTGAAACCACTATGTCGACGACGCTGATCAATGGCGACGTCAAAGTGGACACGGTAGAGCACTTGCTCTCGGCCATGGCTGGCCTGGGCATCGATAACGCCTACGTCGAGCTCTCCGCGTCCGAAGTCCCGATCATGGATGGCAGCGCTGGACCCTTCGTATTCCTGATTCAATCGGCTGGCCTGGAAGAGCAGGACGCCGCCAAGAAATTCATCCGCATCCTGCGTGAAGTGACAGTGGAAGACGGCGACAAGCGCGCCACTTTCGTCCCTTTCGAAGGCTTCAAGGTGAGCTTCGAGATCGATTTCGATCACCCGGTATTCCGGGACCGCACCCAGAGTGCAAGCGTGGATTTTTCCAGCACTTCGTTCGTAAAAGAAGTCAGCCGCGCCCGTACCTTTGGTTTCATGAGTGACATCGAGTACCTGCGCAAGCACAACCTCGCACTCGGCGGCAGCGTGGAAAACGCGATCGTGGTCGACGCTGATGGCGTGTTGAACGAAGACGGTCTTCGCTATGAAGACGAATTCGTCAAACACAAGATCCTCGATGCGATTGGCGACCTGTACCTGCTGGGCAACAGCCTGATTGGTGAGTTCAAAGGCTTCAAGTCCGGTCATGCACTGAACAACCAGCTGCTGCGCAAATTGATTGAGCAGACAGATGCGTGGGAAGTGGTGACGTTCGAAGACGCCAGCACCGCACCAATCTCTTACATGCGCCCTGTTGCGGCCGTGTAAGTAAAAAACCTCTCTAGTTTTTTGAAGGCCATCCTCGGATGGCCTTTTTTTATGCCCTTTCAAAAGCAAAGATCGCAGCCTTCGGCAGCTCCTACAGGGATACCGCATTCCAGATGTAGGAGCTGCCGAAGGCTGCGATCTTTTGACTTCAAAGTGACACTACAACGCGATTACGCCCGCCTTCCTTGGCCTGATACAGCGCTTTGTCCGCCGCAAACAGCAACTGCTCCAAGGTCATCTCGCTCGCCGATGTCCACGTAGCAATGCCGATACTCACGGTCATCGCCCGCTCAGCGCCCTCGGCCCATGGCAAGTTTTCCACAGCCTGGCGAATCTGCTCGGCGATCTGCTGCGCTCCTGCGCTGTCGGTCTCGGCGAGAATCACCGAAAACTCTTCACCGCCATACCGCGCGACCAGATCCGCCGGACGCCGCACGTTCGCCGTGATCACCTTGGCCAGTTCACGCAAGACCTGATCCCCAGCCTGATGGCCGTGCCGGTCGTTGAACGCCTTGAAGTGGTCGGCATCAATCATCATCACCGAAAGCGGCTGGCCCGAGCGCTGCGCGCGGAACCATTCGTGGCGCAGGGTCTGATCGAGCATGCGCCGGTTGGCGACGCCGGTCAGATCATCGGTGGCAGCCAGTTGCGCCAGTTCGCGTTCGGCGCGATGGCGCAGACGCAGTTCCCGGGCGAGCAACCAGGTCAGCCATAACAGGCCAAGGCACAACACGCCAGTGGCGCTACTGATCAGGATCGCGGTGCGTCGCCAGGTGCCGAACACTTCATCGCTGGACAGCGCCACCATCACCGTCAGCGGCAGATTGCCCACCCGCGAGTAGGTGTAGAGCCGGCGTTGGTCATCCATGCTCGAAGTGCTGGTGAAACTGCCGCTGCCATCGCGGTCATTGAGAATGCGCACGACGTTAGGCCGGTTGCCGAAGCTTTTGCCCACCGAGTCGCTTTGCAGGTACGGCTTCTGCGCGAGCAGCACGCCGTCGCTGTTGATGATGTTCAACGTGCTGTCGGTGCCGATGTCGAGGCTTTTGAACAGGTCGTCGAAGTAGTCGAGTTTCAACGAAGCGACGGCGACGCCGAGAAATTCGCCAGTCTGCGAGGAGATGCGCCGGCTGAAGCTGATGCGCCACTGATCGGCCTCTTCGCAATCGCAGCGGGTCTTGAACGGTCGGCTGATAAACATGCCGATGTCACGGTTGAATGCGTGGGCGAGAAAATAATCGCGGTCGGCGAAATTGCCCGGTTTCGGTTCGATGCGCGAGGAGTCGGCGATGACCTCGCCATGCTTGTCGAGCAGGAGGATGTCGCCCTTGTAGCGCGCGGTGGCAGAGCGATCGAACAGCGCCAGATGGCGGATCTGCGGCGAGGCGTTTTGCAGGTCGTCACGCTGAGCGGCGGCGATCAGGCCTTGCAGCGTCAGGTCGTACAGCTCGACGGTGCGCAGCACGTCGGCGTCGATCAATTGCGCAATGGTGGTGGCGCGGCGGGTGGCGGCTTCCTGCGCACTGGCGTACTCGCGGATCAGCAGGAAAGTGACGATGCACACCATCGCAATCACGGTCAGCAGGCTGCCGAGGATCAGCAGACGCTCGGGGCGACCGGTAAGGCCTGTGATGGAGGGCGTGCGGCTGGCGATCATGATGGGAGTTCGGGTTGGGGGATTCTAACAAGCGTAGTTGCACTATGAGCCTGCTCACACCTGTAGGAGCTGCCGAAGGGTGCGATCTTTTGATTTTCAAGAGCAAGATCAAAAGATCGCAGCCTTCGGCAGCTCCTACCAATAGGTTCAATGTAGATTGGGCTTCAGCCTGGTAGGGATCTTAGAAGACGTTGACCGGGTAGTCGATGATCACGCGGTATTCATCTGTATCCGAATCAATCGCGCCGTAGCCGTTGCCGCCCCGGTTGGTCGCCCATTGCAGGCGCACCGCCAAGTCCTTGGCCTGGCCGCTTTGCACGACGTACTGCAAATCAATGTCGCGTTCCCAATGTTTGGCGTTGCGGCCATCGGCGCTGTACCAGCTCGAATAGCTTGCGCTGTCCGGGTCAGCTTTGGTCAGATCCACCGTGCCGCGTGAATAGGACAGGGCCGAAGTCAGGCCTGGCAAGCCGACGCCAGTAAAGTCATAGGCGTACTTGAGCTTCCAAGAGCGTTCGTTCGGGCCGTTGAAGTCCGAATACTGCTGCGAGTTGTCCAGATAAACGCTGTCGCCCTGGCTGATGTAGTCGAACGGCGTATTACCGTTGACCCGCTGATAGGCGGCAGTGACGCTGTGGTTGCCGATGCCTACGGTGAGATGCGCGCTCCAGGTGTTGTTGTCGATGTCGCCCAGCAGCGCCTCGCCGGTATCTTGCGTGTGATAGAAGTGCAGACCCGGGTTGAGGCTGACCAGATCGTTCAGTTGCCAGGTGTAGTCGAGGTCATAGTAGTACTGGTTCCAGATGTCTTTCAGCTCAGAGGCATAAAGGCTGCTGGTCAGGCCTTCAACACCGCTCCAGGCCACACCGGCCCAGTTCAGGTGCTGGCTGTCATCGCCATCGGCCAGCGTGCCGTAGGACGTGCCGATTCGTGTGTGTCCACTTTGGTTATACGGCTTGGTGAAGCTGGCCTGGCCACCTTCGATCAGCCAGCCGTCGAAGCTGTGGTTGCTCAGGCTGATGCCACGAAAGGTCTGCGGCAGCATGCGCGTGTCGCCGCCGGCAATCACCGGGTTGGTGAGAAACAGATCTCCAGCTTTCAATTCGGTATCGAAGGCGCGCAGCTTCAACGTGCCACCCGCAGTGGAGAACGAGCCCGGTGCTTTGCCGCTGCCATCGCTGATCGGCAGGATGCTCGAACCGTCGGTTCCGCCTCCGCCGTCGAGTTTCAAACCGAGCATGGCGTGGGCATCGACGCCGAAGCCGACCGTGCCTTCTGTATAGCCAGACTGGAACACTCCGAGAAAACCCTGGCCCCACTCGATATTGTCGTCCGCCTTCTGCAGGCGGTTGCGATTCATGTAGTAGTTGCGGGCGTTGAGATTGATGCTCGAGCCGGCGATGAAGCCTTGTTGGGCAGGCTCATCGGCGTGGACGGCGGGGGCAATCGTTGCGGCTATTGCAATGAACAGCGGGGTGCAGCGGGCAGGGTAAAACACGTGCGGTGGAGCTCCTTGGGTCAGCGGGCCGCTCTGTTTCTTGAGCGACTTGATGTTTCTTGTTGTTACAGACGCACCAGACAGCTTTCAGACCACAACGAAAAAAGGCCGCTGAACGGCAGCGGCCTGGAGTGACGACGGTTGAACGGGAAGAGCCAAACAACCGCGTCGAGGGAAACCTTTCGCGGTGCGACTCAGCTGTCTTTCTCGAGCGCTTGAGTCTGGGAAGTGGCGGCCTGCGGGGATTGCGTCGCGTCTTGAGCCTTGACCATCACCTCGGCCTGATGCTGATCGAATGCCTGCGCTCGGGCGACTTTTTGCGCAACGAACGTTTGCGATTCTTCAGCCATCGCCATCGGCGACAGGATCAATGAGGACAAAACGAACGCGCTGGCAATACCCATACTGTTGGACATCTTGAAAACCTTCTCGCTTGGCGAGTGCTGTTTGGTGCGGGCAAAGATAAGGTTGCCGGCAGTCGGGAAACAGCATGATTTTCATAAATGACTGTTACAGCAAAAGCAAAGATCGCAGCCTTCAGCAGCTCCTACAAGGGCTTGGCGTACACCTGTAGGAGCCGCCGAAGGCTGCGATCTTTTGATCTTTTCAGACCGGGAGGTGAATGCCAAAGGTGTTCATGCCCCGATCACTGCGCACAAACACATCCCCGCCATGCATCAGCGCAATCGCCTTGACGATCGCCAGGCCCAACCCATGGTTATTGCCACTATTGCGCCGAGCCGCATCGACCCGATAAAAACGCTCGAACAACCTCGGCAGATGCTCACTGGCAATCGGCGTCCCGGGATTCGCTACGCCAATGCTCACCTGATGCTCTACAACTTCGATGTGCACCTCGATCACTTGACCCGGTTCGGTGTGCTGCACCGCGTTGCTCAGCAAGTTGATCAGCGCGCGGCGCAGGTGCGCGACCTCGATCTGCACCTGCGCATCGCCGCTGACCTGCACTTCAACCTGCGCGTCTTCAAGGACGAAATCCAGATAGTCCAGCGTCGTCGCCACTTCGTCAGCCAGTGACGTCGAGGTCAGTTTGGTCGCCTTGTTGCCCTGATCGGCGCTGGCCAGAAACAGCATGTCGTTGATGATCGAGCGCAGCCGTTCCAGTTCTTCGAGATTGGATTGCAGCACTTCGAAATAGTGTTCGGCGGAGCGCCCGCGAGTCAGCGCGACCTGGGTCTGGCCGATCAGGTTGGTCAGTGGCGAGCGCAGTTCATGGGCGACGTCGGCGTTGAACGATTCCAGCCGCGAATAGGCCAGTTCGACCCGTTCCAGGGTCGAGTTGAACGACTCGACAAACTGTTCCAGTTCCGGCGGCAGCGGCGACAGGCGCAAGCGTCCGGCGCGCAGCGGTGGTGCCAGTCGCTGGGCCTCCTGCGACAGTTTGATCAGCGGCTTCAGACCGATTCTTGCGACCCAATAGCCCAATGCCGAGGCCAGCAGCACCCCGACAATCGCCAGACTGATCAGGGCGATGAGCAAGTGATGCTGGGTCTGATGCAGCGTCTCGGTGTCGATGCCGATCATGAAACGCAACGGCGGGCGCTGATCCTTGGCCGGGAACTGACTGACCAGCACTTTCAGCGGGTACGGTTGATCGGGCAGTTGCAGATCATGCATGCCCAGCGGGCCATTGATGGCGGCACGAATCTGCGGGGTGAGATTGCCGTACTCGTAACGCGAATCGCCGCTGCTGATCCAGAAGCTGATGCGCTTGTCTTCCTCGCCGAGCAGCTTGAGCTTGTTGTTGATTTTCACCCAATGCTCCGGGGTGCCGTAACGGCCGACGGTGGATTCGAGCACGCTGTAACGCGCATCCAGCTCGGCTTCCGGCAACAAGCCCAGGCCTTTGTCCACCTGCTGATACAGCGCGCCGCCAATCAGCAGAAACACCAATAGCGCCACAAGCGTGAACATTCCGCTGAGTCGCAAGGCAATCGAGTTACTGGACACCACGGCTCTCCAGCACATAACCCATGCCGCGAATGGTGTGCAGCAGTTTTTCGTTGAACGGCCCGTCGAGCTTGGCGCGCAGGCGTTTGATCGCGACTTCGACGACGTTGGCGTCACTGTCGAAATTGATGTCCCAGACCATTTCCGCGATGGCCGTTTTCGAGAGGATTTCGCCCTGGCGACGGGCGAGCACGCTGAGCAGGGAAAACTCTTTGGCAGTCAGGTCGAGGCGCGTGCCGGCGCGGGTGGCTTTGCGGCTGATCAGGTCGATCCACAGGTCGGCGATGGTCACTTGCACCGGTTCGTGTCCGCCACTGCGGCGAGTCAGCGCTTGCAGGCGGGCGACCAGTTCGAGAAAGGAAAACGGTTTGCCGAGGTAATCGTCGGCGCCGTCGCGCAGGCCCTTGATCCGATCTTCCACGCGCTCGCGGGCGGTGAGCATGATCACCGGGGTCTGCTTGCGCGCACGCAATGCGCGCAGTACGCCGAAGCCATCGAGCCCCGGCAACATGACGTCGAGGACGATCACGGCGTAGTCGCATTCCAGCGCCAGATGCAGGCCTTCGACACCGTCGCGGGCAAGGTCCACGGTGTAGCCCTGTTCGGTCAGGCCACGGTGCAGATAGTCTGCGGTTTTTTCTTCGTCTTCGATAATCAGAACGCGCATGACCGCCTCAGTCTGTGGTCGCCAGTGCCGTTGCGGGCGTTGGGGCAGGTGGGTGTGAGTGCCGGTGAAACAGCCGCTCGAGCCATAAGTATATGACCGGCGTGGTGAACAGCGTCAGCATCTGGCTGACCAGCAAACCGCCGACCACGGCTATGCCCAACGGCTGGCGCAATTCAGCGCCGGTGCCGTAACCGAGCATCAGCGGCAACGCACCGAGCAGGGCGGCGAGGGTGGTCATGATGATCGGCCGGAACCGGGTGATGCACGCTTCGAAAATCGCTTCTTGTGGCGGCAGACCGCGCTGGCGCTGCGCCTCAAGCGCGAAGTCGATCATCAGGATGCCGTTCTTCTTGACGATACCGATCAGCAGCACCAGCCCGATCAACGCCATGATCGAAAAGTCCTGGCCGCAGATCCACAGCATGATCACCGCGCCGAGGCCTGCCGCCGGCAGGGTCGAAATGATCGTCAGCGGATGCACGAAGCTTTCATAAAGCACGCCGAGAATGATGTACACCGCCACCAGCGCCGCGAGGATCAGCCACGGCTGGCTGGCCAGCGAACTCTGGAACGCCTGCGCCGCGCCCTGGAAGTTGCCGCTGATCGCGGTGGGCATGCCGATCTCGGCCTTGGCCTGATTGAGCACAATTACCGCATCGCCCAATGCCACGCCGGGGGCGAGGTTGAATGACATGTTGGCGGCGGGGAACATGCCGTCGTGAGCAATCGACAGCGGGCCGATGGTTGGCGCGTCAAATCGGGCGAGCGCCGACAGCGGCACCATCTCGCCACTGAGCGGTGAGCGCAGGTAGAAATAGTTGAGGCTCTCGGCCCTGCCGCGCTGTCGGGTGTCCAGTTCCAGAATCACGTTGTACTGGTTGACCTGGGTCTGGAATTCATTGATCTGCCGTTGGCCGAAGGCATCGTACAGCGCCTCGTCGACATCGCTGGCGGTCAGGCCGAAACGCGCCGCTGCGCTGCGGTCGATGCTGATGTGAGTGATGCTGCCGCCCAGTTGCAGATCGTTGGAAATGTCGCGGAACGCCGGATTGCTGCGCAGTTTCTCGGTCAGGCGCTGGGTCCAGGTGGCGAGGGTCGCGCCGTCATTGCTCTTGAGTACGTATTGATACTGCGCACGGCTCGGGCCGGAGCTGAGGTTGATGTCCTGCCCGGCGCGCAGATACAGGACGATGCCGGGGACTTTCATCAGCTGCGGGCGGATGCGATCGATGAACTGGCTGGCGCTGACATCGCGATCGCCACGTTTTTTCAGGGCGATCCAGAAGCGCCCGTTGGCGATGGTCTGGTTGCTGCCGGAAACCCCGACCGAGTGCGAGAAGGCCTGCACCGCCGGATCGGCCGCGACGATTTCCGCCATCGCCAAGTGTTTTTTCACCATGTCGCCGTAGGAAATGTCCGCAGCGGCTTCGGTGGTGCCGAGGACGAAACCGGTGTCCTGCACCGGGAAGAAACCCTTGGGAATGAAAATGTACCCGGCGACCGCCAGCGCCAGCGAAAGCCCGAACACGCCGATCATCAGTTTCTGATGGTCGAGAGCGCGACGCAGGCCCTTTTCGTACCAGCCGAGCAAGCGTTCACTGAAGCCGGGTTTGGCGTTGGCGTGATGTACCGGCTTACGCATGAACAGCGCGGCAAGGGTTGGCGCCAGCGTCAGCGACACCACCACGGAAATCATGATCGTGGACGTCGCGGTCAGGGCGAATTCCTTGAACAGCCGCCCGACCACACCGCCCATGAACAGCAGTGGAATAAACGCCGCCACCAGCGAGAAGCTGATCGAAACGACGGTGAAGCCAATCTCGCCGGCCCCCTTGATCGCTGCCTCGCGCATGTCATCGCCGGCCTCGAGATGGCGATGAATGTTTTCCACCACCACGATCGCATCGTCCACGACGAAGCCGACCGCGACGACGATCGCCACCAGTGTCAGGTTGTTCAGGCTGAAACCCAGCACGTACATCAGGGCGAAACTGGCGATCAGCGAGACGCCGAGCACCGCCGAGACAATCAGTGTCGCCGACAACTGGCGCAGGAACAGCGCCATCACCGCGACCACCAGCAGGATTGCGATCAGCAAAGTGATCTCGACTTCATGCAGCGAGGCGCGGATGGTCTGGGTGCGGTCGATCAGGGTTTTCACCTGCACCGAGGCCGGCAGCATCGCTTCGAGACCGGGCAGGGCGGCTTGAATGCGGTCGACGGTCTCGACAATGTTGGCGCCGGGCTGGCGCGAGATCACCAGATTCACTCCCGGACGATCACCAGCCCAGGCCTGCACGTAGGCATCTTCCGCACCGTTGACGACTTTGGCGACATCGCGCAGGTGAACCGGGGCGCCATCCTTGTAGGAAACGATGAGCTGGCTGTAGTCCTCAGGGTGGAACAACTGATCGTTGGTCGACAATGTCGAGATGCTCGATTCGCCGTACAGCGCACCTTTGGCCAGATTGAGGCTGGTCTGCTGGATCGCCAGTCGAATGTCGGCCAGCGTCAGGCCAATCGCCGCGAGTTTGTCCGCCGAGGCCTGCACGCGAATGGCCGGACGTTGCTGGCCGGTGATGTTGATCTGGCCGACGCCGTCGATCTGACTGATCTGCCGGGCCAGCAGGGTTTCCACCAGATCGCTGAGCTCGGTGCCGGGCATCTGCGTCGAGCTGACGCTGAGGATCAGCACTGGGCTGTCGGCCGGGTTGACCTTCTTCCACGTTGGCAGCGTTGGCATGTCCTTGGGCAACTTGCCGGCGGCGGTGTTGATCGCCGCCTGCACTTCCTGGGCGGCGGTGTCGATGCTTTTGTCGAGGGTGAATTGCAGGGTCAGCAGGGTTGAGCCCAGCGCACTGCTTGAGGTCATTTGGGTCATGCCGGGGATGGCGCTGAATTGCACCTCCAGCGGCGTGGCCACCGAGGACGCCATGGTGTCGGGGCTGGCGCCGGGTAGCTGCGCCGAGACCTGGATCGTAGGAAATTCCGCTTCTGGCAGTGGCGCAATCGGCAAGCGCGGGAAGGCAATTGCGCCGACCAGTACCAGAGCGATGGTCAGCAAAATCGTCGCCACCGGATGATCGATGCACCAGGTCGAAATGCCTTTGTGCGAGCTCATGGCTTGGGCTCCGCCTGCACCACTTGCGCTGGCTCGCTCATGACTTGCACGCTCGATCCCGGTTTGAGCCGCGACTGGCCGTCGGTCACCAGCACGTCACCGGCGTTGACGCCTTTGATGATGTCCTGACCGCTGCCCTGATAAACCATCTGCACCGGCACCGCCTCGACCTTGTCGTCCTGCACGCGGTAAACGAAGTGTTGTTCGAGGCCACGCTGTACGACGGTGGGCGGAACCACCAGCGCATCTTTATCCACAGCCGTCTGAATTTTTACCGTCACCAGCAAACCCGGCCAGAGCTTCTGGCTGGCATTGGCGAACTCGGCCTTGGCGCGGATGGTGCCGGTGTTGGCGTTGATCTGATTGTCGATCAGGGTCAGGTGACCTTCGCCGAGCAGATTACCGGTTTCGCCATCGCTGTCGGCACCGATGTACGCCTTGACCGGCGCGCGTTGCGGATCGCTGATCAGACTTTGCAGGGTCGGCAGCATCTGCTGCGGCAGCGAGAATTCGACGGCAATCGGGTCGATCTGGGTAACGGTGAACAGGCCCTGGGTGTCGGTCATGCGCAGGAAATTGCCTTCATCGACCGTACGAATACCGACGCGTCCGGTAACCGGAGAGCGAATCTGCGTGTAGGACAGTTGCACCTGCGCCGCATCAATCGAGGCCTGATTGCCTTGCGCCGTGGCTTTGAGCTGATTGACCAAGGCCTGTTGCTGATCGAAGGTCTGTTTCGACACGCCGTCGTCGACGCTGAGTAGTTTGTAGCGTTTGAGATTGACCAGCGCGACCTGCAACTGCGCCTGGCTCTCGCCCAACTGCGCCCGGGCCTGGTCGAGGCTGGCGCGGATCGAGCGGTCGTCGATGGTGGCGAGCAGGTCGCCTGCTCTGACCAGCTGACCTTCCTTGACCAGGATTTTCGTCAGGATCCCGTCGATCTGCGGGCGCACCACCACGCTGTGGAGCGAGAGTACGGAGCCGATGCCGCTGGTATAGCGCGGCACGTCTTTGGCGCTGACCGTTACGACGCGTACCGGGATGGCGGTCGGACTGGCCAGTTTGGCCGGCGCTGGTTTGAGCGCGAACCACAGGCCGGCTGCTGCCAGCAGAATCAGGAGAGTGGCCAGCAGGATTTTGTTTTTCTGGATGGACATGCGCGGCGCCGAAGTCTGGAGTTTGGGCAGATTGACCCGTTATAAACCGCTCAGGCGGTCGGCAGGGTGACGGCTGGCTGTCAGGATTGTCAGTTTCCTGCGTTAATTGCAGTAGCTGCGATTACCGTTGAGCTGATAAGACCCTGGAAGGGACCTATCGCAGCCATTCGGCGCATCCCGCAAATCTTCAGATGCCGAGCCAGAGCGCACAGGTATACTGCGCGCCTTTGCGGCTCACTGATCGGGCCGACTTTTTGTTCCCGGAGCTTTTATGACTTCCCTGACCCAACCGCCGGTTGACGACGCTGTGAGCGACGTCCCGGCTGAAGTGGCTGACACCAGCGAAACCAAGGCCGAGATCCCGGCGTTCAAGTTCCCGTTCAAACCGGGCGAACTGGCCTCGGCGAAAGGCTCGAATCAGCCGTGGTACAAGAATGGCGCGAAGAATGGCCACACCAAGACCCCGGGCATGGCGCCGCCGGGCACGCGTCGGTCGATGGGCAAGCGCTGACATCGGAAAGTGATGGTGCTTGTGCTGGCCTCTTCGCGAGCAGGCTCGCTCCCACAGGTTTTGTGTTTGGCGCAGATCCAATGTGGGAGCGAGCCTGCTCGCGAAAGCGACAGCCGCTACACCACAAATGCCAGATCAAGCCGCGCGCAATGAGATAAACGCATAAGTCTGCGCCGGTTCCGTCACCACCTGCCCGCCCGCAGCCAGTACCTGTCCGGCGACATCATCGCCAGACAAATGAAACAGCCATTCACTGGCTTGCGCCGCCAGCGGTTGCGCGCTCACTTGGTCGATCACCTTCGCAAATGCATCCATGTTCGGCAAATACGCGGTAAACCCGTCACCCTTGAGCGCTGTGGTGCGAATCCCTAGCATTGCGCAGATTGCGTCCTTGAGTTTGATGTCATCCCGGTCCGCCTGACGCGAACGCTGGATCAGCTCAACCAGTTCCCGATCAACCAACTCACCCCCCACAATCAGCTCCGGCCCCTGTTCCCAGGATTCCGGCGGGCAATCCTTGGCAGCCGGGTTGAGCGGGATGTGCGGATTGATTTCCGCCGGGTAAATCCGGCAGACCAGCGGACGGCGCTCGTAGATCCGGCAGCGCTTGTCGTCGTCAAGATTCCGGCAGGGGCCGACGTTGTAAGCGGCGAAGGTGATCGCCACATGAGCATTGGTCGTGCCACTGCGGACCACCGCAGAACGGCGCTCGGCATGTTCACGTTGCTGCGCCGGCAGGCCCAGACCATTGCCGAGAAATGCCTCGACCAGCACGATCACCTGACCGCCATCGACCGCCCACATACGGGCTTCGGCCAGCGTCAACGGGACATGGTGGTCGGTGCAGCACTTGCCGCAACCTACGCAGGAAAACCTCGTATTCATTGAGCGATCTTTCTTCAATCAGGGCGTGAAACGACGGCGGAAAACCATCGCACAGAACCGGATCGAAGCAAGGACTGCGCCACTCAGTGGGTTTTCGTGGCCGGGCGAATCGAATCCCACTCGGTGACGAACGCGGTTTTCGACTGTTTGTTGTACAGACACAGCTCGCTGCCTTGCTGGCCCTTCATGTGTTTTTGCGGGTATTGGCCTTGTAGCAGAACGGCGGTGTAACCGACGCGGTCATCGAATTGCGCGGGGGTGCCGACCGGTTTAACGTTTTTCAGACCGCTGGCCTTGGTGCAACTGGCGAGCACGGTTTTGTCGTACGCGGCCCAGGCGTCGGGGCTGGAGGCGTGGGCCTGGGAAGCCAGGGCGGTGAGGCTGAGCAAGCTTGCGGTGAGGATTCTCACGGTGGGCGTCCTTGGTTCTGGGTGGCCAAGGTTGGAGTCTGTCTAAAGAGATTTGTTGCCTGGGACACCGCAAAAAGATCGCAGCCTTCGGCAGCTCCTACATGGATATGCGGTTTCCTGTAGAAGCTGCCGGAGGCTGCGATCTTTTGACTTTGATCAGTCCGGCACCAATTCCCGGCGGACCACATACATCCCGACACTCTCATACAAACGCCGCGCCGGCCGGTTGTCCTCCAGAACCTTCAAATCGACAAACCCCTCGCGCCGCTGTTGAAAGGCGCTGAAGGCATGCAGCAACAACGCCCGCCCAAGCCCCTGGCCCCGCATTCGCCGGTGTACCACCAGGTTCTTGATATACGCACTGGTCCAGCACTGCGCCACGCCAACCACGCCCTCGGAATCGAAGGCTACGAAACACAACGAGGGATCGTATTCAGGATTGCTGGCAAACCGCTGCTGCCATTCCTCGAGCGGCGGTACTCGACCGCCACCTTCCAGCTGTCCGAGCTGCATCAACTGATGCACTGCCGGTGCCAGTTCCTCGCGGTAGACGGACAGCTCGATCCCGGCCGGCCATTGGGCATCCGGCACCGCTTCACTCAAGTCGCGCCGCAGCAGAAAGCAAAACGCTTCGGCCAAGATTCAGTGCCCGTTGGCCGCAACGTGCTTGGCCGCTTCGATCAGACGTTGGGTCAGTTCCGGCGAGGAAAACTTGGTCAATACCGCATTGGCACCGGCCAGCCGCGCCTTCTCGCTGTTCATCGCACTGTCGAGCGAGGTGTGCAGCAAGACGTACAAATGAGCGAAGTCCGGGGTCTCGCGCAGGGTGCGGGTGAAGGCGTAGCCGTCCATCTCGGACATTTCGATGTCGGAGACGATCAGGTTGATCTGCTGGGCCGTGCCCTGCAGGTCGAGCAGACAGTCGATGGCTTCCTTGGCACTGCGCGCGGTGTGGCATTGCAGGCCGAGGTTGCGCAGGGTGTGCACCGATTGCTGCAGCGCCACCTGGCTGTCATCGACCACCAGAATGCGCGCGTTGCCGAGTACTTCGGCGTCTTCCATGGTCAGGTCGGTCGGCGCCATCTCGATCTGCGCCGGGGCGATGCTGTGGATGACTTTTTCGATGTCCAGCACCTGCACCAGCGTGCCGTCCACCGAGGTCACGCCGGTGATGTAGGCGCGTGAGCCGCCGGAGCCGAACGGTGGCGGCTTGATGTCGGTGGTCAGGCAATGAACGATCTTGCTCACCGCTTGCACATGCAGACCCTGCTTGGAACGGCTGACATCGGTGACGATCAGGCAGCCACCGTTGGGATCTTCCAGCGGCCGTTCGCCGATCGCGCGGCTGAGATCGATCACCGACAGCGATGCACCGCGCAGCGAGGCGATGCCTTTGACGTGCGGGTGCGACTCCGGCAGCTTGGTCAGCGGCGGGCAGGGGATGATTTCACTGACTTTCAGCAGGTTGATCGCCATCAGCTTGCCGCTGCGCAAGGTAAACAGCAGAAGCGAAAGTGAATCTGCGCGGGCTTTGGTGGAGGACATAAGAACCTTCTGTGGATGGGCGAGAGTGGAAATCGCCAGAAACCTTTGATGCCGGGTTATCGGCTTGAATGGGGTGGGCTTTAGGCTATTGGCACTTCAGCTTTTCATCCCCAGGCGCTTGGCCATCCGCCCAAGATTCGCCCGGTCCACCGCCAACTCCCGAGCCGCACTCGCCCAGTTATTCTGATGACGCTCCAGCACTGCGCTGATCAACCGCCGCTGAAACTCGTCGGTGGCATTGCGCAAGTCACCACCGATCATCGGCATCACATTCGCCAGGTCTGCATTGGCAGGCGCAGCCACGTTATCCACAACCTCACGGGGCAAATCCAGATCGGCCGCGCTCAAACTCAAAATCTTCGGCCGCACCTTGCAATTACCCAGCGCCTTGAGCGCACTGCGCCCGATCAAATGCTCCAGCTCCCGGACATTGCCCGGCCAGGTGTAAGCGAGCAGCGCCTCCTGTGCATCACTGTTCAAGCGCAGGCTGTTCAAGCCCATGCGCGAGCGGTTCTGCTCGAGAAAGAAGCCGCTGAGCAACAACACATCACGCCCACGATCGCGCAGCGCCGGCACCCGCAGCGGATACACGCTCAAACGGTGATAGAAGTCGGCACGATAGCGACCGCTGCGCACTTCCTCGGCCAGATCGCGATTGGTCGCCGCAATCAGACGCACATCGACCTGATGCTCCTGGTCCGAGCCCAGGCGCTGCAACTGGCCGCTCTGCAATACGCGCAACAACTTGGCTTGGACCGTCAGCGACAGCTCGCCGACTTCATCAAGGAACAGCGTGCCGCCATTGGCCAATTCAAACTTGCCGCGACGGTCGCTGGTGGCGCCGGTGAAGGCGCCGCGCACGTGGCCGAACAGTTCGCTTTCCACCAGCGTGTCGGGGAGGGCAGCGCAGTTGAGGCTGATGATCGGTTGGTCGGCGCGCGCGGAGGCAGCGTGGATGGCTTGGGCCACCAGCTCTTTGCCGACGCCGGTTTCGCCGGTGATAAGAACAGTCAGATCACTGCCGCCGACCAGATTGATTTCTTCCACCAGACGTTTGTGCGCTTTGCTCTGGCCGATCATTTCGCGGTTCTGCTGACCGCTGGCCTGACGGTAAACCTCGGCGCGCTGATGCTCGTCTTCGGCACGAGTGGCCAGCCGTTCGATGCGTTCGGCGGCGTTGACCGTGGCCGAGGCGAGGCTGGCGAAGGCTTGCAGGGCATCAAGTTCGATCGGCTCGAAACGTTCGGGGTCGAGCGCATCGAGGGTGATCAGCCCCCAGAGTTTTTCATCGACAAATAAAGGACAGCCGAGGCAGTCGTGAACTTCAAGATGATCGTCGAGACCATCGACCAATCCGTCATAAGGATCGGGCAAGTCGCTGTCGGCGGCAAAGCGCGTCGGCCCGGCGCCGGCCAGCAGGATTTCGAAACGCGGATGCTCGCTGACCTTGAAGCGCCGGCCGAGGGTATCGGTACTCAAGCCATCCACCGCCAGCGGCACCAATGATTCGCCATCCAGCCGCAACAACGCTGCAGCATCGCAGGGCAACAAGGCGCGCATGGCTTCGAGCAGCCGCCGATAGCGCTCCCCTTCGGGCAGTTCGCGGGACAGGTCGGCGACCAGAGGCAACAGAGCGGTAAGCAAGGATTTGGCGGACATGATCTTTTGTAGTCAAAGAGACAAGGTGTAGTCGCGATGACTATACGTCCATTTGTGTCGAAATGACTATGTAGATTTCAAGCTATTGAATCTAAAGGATTAATTAGTTGGCACGAAAGCTGATATCCCTAAGGCAATCTTTCAAGAAAGCGCAGGAGTCACTTTATGCTTAGCGTCCAGGATCGTGCCATCGTCAAATCCACCGTGCCTCTGCTGGAAAGCGGCGGCGAGGCGTTGATCACACACTTCTACCGCATGATGCTTTCCGAATACCCGCAGGTGCGACCACTGTTCAACCAGGCGCATCAGGCCAGTGGCGATCAGCCCCGTGCCTTGGCCAACGGCGTGCTGATGTACGCGCGGCACATCGATCAGCTCGACCAGTTGGGCGATCTGGTGGCGAAGATCATCAACAAACACGTCGCCCTGCAGATTCTGCCGGAACACTACCCGATCGTCGGCACCTGCCTGCTGCGTGCCATTTCCGAAGTGCTCGGCGAAGAGATCGCCACGCCTGAGGTGATGAGTGCGTGGGGCGCTGCGTACGGGCAACTGGCCGACATCCTGATCGGCGCGGAAACCGCGATCTATGACCAGAAGGAACAAGCCGTCGGCGGCTGGCGCGGTGCGCGGGAATTCATCGTTGCGGCGAAAGTGCAGGAGAGCGCCGAAATCACCTCGTTCTACTTCGAACCGGCAGACAAAGGGCCGATTCTTGCGGCCGAACCGGGTCAGTACATCGGCATGAAGCTGATCCTCGACGGTGAAGAAATCCGCCGCAACTATTCGCTGTCGGCACTGGCCAATAACGGTCAGTACCGCATCAGCGTCAAGCGTGAACCGAATGGTCGCGCGTCCAACTATCTGCATGATCAACTGCACGTCGGCGCGAGCATTCAGCTGTTCCCGCCGTCGGGCGAATTCACCCTGGCGGCCAGCGACAAGCCGCTGGTGCTGATCAGTGGCGGCGTCGGCATCACCCCGACGCTGGCGATGCTGGAAGCCGCGCTGGCGACCGAACGTCCGGTGCACTTTATCCACTGCGCGCGCAATGGCAGCGTCCATGCGTTCCGTGACTGGGTCGATGGGCTGGCGGCGCGTCATCCGCAACTCAAGCGCTTCTATTGTTACGCCGAAGAAGACGGCGTGAGCCCAGCGGCGGACAGGGTCGGTATGCTCAGCGAAGAATTGCTCGGCGAGTGGCTGCCGGCGCAGCGTGACGTCGATGCGTATTTCCTCGGGCCGAAAGGGTTCATGGGCGCGATCAAGCGGCATCTGAAAGCGTTGGGCGTACCGGAGAAACAGAGCCGCTACGAATTCTTCGGGCCGGCTTCTGCTCTGGAATGATCTGAGACCGAGTCGCTTTCATCGCGGGCAAGCCCGCTCCCACAGGACTTGTGTCCGACGCAGAGCCATTGTGGGAGCGAGCCTGCTCGCGAATCTTCTGCGCGCCGCAAAGCTTTGTTGGTTAATCATTCCTTAACCGCTCTATCGTTTATTGCCCCGGTGTAGACTTGCGACAATTTCAGTCGCCGGCCGGCTGGACCATGGACTTACAAGGGAAAGGCAATGAGCGAGGAAACGATGCGGTTGGGACGTGAGCGGCGCTATCTGGTGCTGCTGGGGATCATCTGCCTGGCGTTGATCGGCGGTGCGTTGTACATGCAGGTCGTATTGGGCGAGGCACCGTGCCCGCTGTGCATCCTGCAGCGCTATGCACTGTTGCTGATTGCACTGTTCGCCTTCATCGGTGCGGGCATGCGCAGCCGTCGCAGCATCACCGTGTTCGAGACACTGGTGGTGATCTGTGCGCTCGCCGGGGTCGCGGTGGCCGGGCACCACGTCTATACGCAGTTCTATCCGGCGGTGAGTTGTGGTGTCGATGTGCTGCAGCCGATTGTCGATGATCTGCCGCTGGCGAAGATTTTCCCGCTGGGCTTCCAGGTCGACGGTTTCTGCTCGACGCCGTATCCGCCGATCCTCGGTCTGTCGCTGGCGCAATGGGCGCTGGTGGCGTTCGTGCTGGTGGTCATTCTGGTGCCTCTGCTGACTTCGCGTAATCGAAAAGCGCTGCACTGAGTCAACTTCTCGGCAGACCTGCCGATAAACAAAACGCCCCGATTTTCGTTGCTGAAAATCGGGGCGTTTTGCATTTCAGGGCGTTTGTGAAAACACCGTGACGAACGGCAACGAAGTGTGCGGCAAGTGTGCGACATGTTGTCACACGCGGGCTGTCGCAGAGGCTGGCGAAGCGGCGGATTGGTCGCCTGTTACATAAAAACATTGGCCAGTTTAAACGTTTTCGGGCTTCAGAACGGATGTGCCAGATCAGGCAGTTTTAACAGGTGTCGGCAATTGGCCGAAGCCCTTGGAACATCGGGCTTTGCGCCGAGCACGCGGCTGTAAAGGGCTTGCAGAGCTGTCTGATTTGAGGCGATTACGCTTGCAGATTTTGCCGGTTTTGTTGAGAAGCGCTTTCGATAACCTGCGCAACTTTTGCAAAAATGGCGATGGATTGTTGCTCTGAGTGATAAAAATTATTTCGGGATAAGACATGGTGTATAGGGCGCTACCTATCTACAATCGCCCGCACTGAATTCCCGGCGCTGTTCAGCCTTTATCAAGGAACTGATCAGGAGGTCGGGTGTCGAGCGAGCCGCGAGGCTTTCGAGACACCCTGGTGTCGGTGCCTTTCCAATTTTCCGCACCAAATGGAATTGGTCTGTAACAAGGCCTTTGACCACGAATTCGAATAAGAACTGAACGCTGTCCCAAGGTTTTGTCGAGCGTGTAACGCGCGACGGGCGGCCCTTATTCAATCCAAAGAAAATGCCAACCCTTGGCAGGGTGAAGTGTTGGCGATCAAAACCCAACTGCATTGCGCAAGCTGCTTTAGAGGTCGTGAGATGAGTAAAAACAGGTACCCCAGATTACTAGGCCTAGTGCCGCTGCTCGGCACGTTGTTGCTGGGAGGCTGCAACATGACCTTGCTCAATCCAACGGGCCAGGTCGGCCTGGAACAGCGCAACCTGATCATCACCGCCACGCTGCTGATGTTGTTGGTCGTCGTGCCGGTCATCGTCATGACCTTCCTGTTTGCCTGGAAGTACCGCGCTTCGAACAAGAACGCCGTCTACACGCCGAAGTGGTCGCACTCGACCAAGATCGAAGTGGCCGTATGGACCATCCCGGTGCTGATCATCATCGCCCTGGGCTACATCACTTACATCTCGACTCACGAGCTGGACCCGTATCGTCCGATCGAGTCTGACGTCAAGCCGGTGACCATCGAAGTCGTCGCGCTGGACTGGAAGTGGTTGTTCATCTACCCGGAACAAGGCATTGCCACGGTCAACAAGATCGTGTTCCCGGCGCACACGCCAATCAACTTCAAGATCACCTCCGATGCCGTGATGAACTCCTTCTTCATCCCGGGCCTGGGCGGCCAGATCTACGCGATGGCGGGCATGCAGACCAAGCTGCACCTGATCGCCGACCGCAACGCTGAAATGGACGGTATCTCCGCCAACTACAGCGGCGCCGGTTTCACCGGTATGAAATTCAAGGCTATCTCCACCACTCAGGAAGATTTCGACGCCTGGGTAAGTGAAGTCAAGAAGTCGCCTAAACAGCTTGATCAGGCTGAATACGCGGCCCTGGCCAAACCGAGCCAGAACAACCCAGTCGAACTCTACTCGTCGGTCACGCCGAACCAGTTCCAGATCATCGTCGACAAGTACGAAGGTATGAAGCCGGGCAAGCCGCTGAAGCACGAGAAGAAAGAGAAAGAAGTGGCGGCCACGGATATTGACGCGGGTTCGCATTCAGCTGCCGGGGCAGAGGAGTAAACGATGTTTGGTAAATTAAGTTGGGAAGCAGTCCCATTCCACGAGCCGATCGTGATGGTGACCATCGCCATGATCGCCCTCGGTGGTCTGGCGCTGTTCGCTGCGATCACTTACTTCAAGAAGTGGACGTACCTGTGGACCGAGTGGCTGACTTCGGTCGACCACAAGAAAATCGGCGTGATGTACATCATCGTCGCCATGGTCATGCTGCTGCGCGGCTTTGCCGACGCGATCATGATGCGTACCCAGCTGGCGATGGCCACCGAGGGTTCGCCTGGCTACCTGCCACCTGAACACTATGACCAGATCTTCACCGCTCACGGTGTGATCATGATCATCTTCATGGCGATGCCATTCTTCACCGGCCTGATGAACCTTGCAGTGCCGCTGCAGATCGGCGCGCGTGACGTTGCGTTCCCGTTCCTGAACTCCCTGAGCTTCTGGCTGCTGGTGTCCGGCGTTGTGCTGATCAACCTGTCGCTGGGTGTCGGCGAGTTCGCCAAGACCGGTTGGGTTGCGTATCCGCCGCTGTCGGGTCTGCAATACAGTCCTGGCGTGGGTATGGATTACTACATCTGGGCGCTGCAGCTATCCGGATTGGGTACGACGTTAACCGGGGTCAACTTCCTCGCGACCGTACTGAAAATGCGTACCCCTGGCATGAAACTGATGGACATGCCGATCTTCACCTGGACCTGCACCTGGGCAAACGTTCTGATCGTGGCTTCGTTCCCGATCCTGACCGCGACCCTGGCACTGCTGACCCTTGACCGCTACATGGATTTCCACATTTTCACCAATGAACTTGGTGGCAATCCAATGATGTACGTCAACCTGTTCTGGGCGTGGGGCCACCCTGAGGTTTACATCCTGATCCTGCCGGCATTCGGCATCTTCTCGGAAGTGATCTCGGCGTTCACCGGCAAGAAACTGTTCGGCCACCACTCGATGATCTACGCTTCGGGCGCGATCTCGGTACTGGGCTTCATGGTCTGGCTGCACCACTTCTTCACCATGGGTTCGGGTGCAAGCGTCAACGCCTTCTTCGGTCTGGCGACGATGCTGATTTCCATCCCGACGGGTGTGAAGCTGTTCAACTGGCTGTTCACCATTTACCAGGGCCGTCTGCGCTTCACCAGCCAGGTAATGTGGACTCTGGGCTTCATGGTGACCTTCGCCATCGGCGGCATGACCGGCGTACTGCTGGCCATCCCGGGTGCTGACTTCGTGCTGCACAACAGCCTGTTCGTGATCGCGCACTTCCACAACGTGATCATCGGCGGTGCGGTATTCGGTTACATCGCTGGCTTCGCGTTCTACTTCCCGAAAGCGTTCGGCTTCAAGCTGCACGAAGGCTGGGGTAAAGCAGCGTTCTGGTTCTGGATCTCGGGCTTCTTCGTCGCGTTCATGCCGCTCTATGCACTGGGCTTCATGGGCATGACCCGTCGTCTGAACGCCACCACCAACCCTGAGTGGGTACCGTACCTGTACGTTGCCATGTTCGGTGCGGTGATGATCGCTGTCGGTATCGCCTGCCAACTGATCCAGCTGTACGTCAGTGTGCGTGACCGCAACAAGCCAGAGAACGTTTGCGATCACGGTGACCCGTGGAATGCACACACCCTGGAATGGTCGACCTCGTCGCCACCACCGTTCTACAACTTCGCTGTGCTGCCTAAGGCTGACTGCATCGACCCGTTCACCGAAGCCAAGGAAAACGGTACTGCGTACCAGCGTCCGGCCAAGTACGAGCCGATCCACATGCCGAACAACACCGCCACTGGCGTAGTGATGGGCGCGCTGTTGACCGTCTTCGGTTTCGCGATGATCTGGCACATCTGGTGGCTGGCGATCGCGAGCCTGGTGGGCACCGTCGTTTACTTCGTGATCCACGCTGCACGTGACGACCAGGGCTATATGGTTCCGGTTGAAACGATCGAGCGTATCGAAGCCGAGCAGCACAAGCGTCTGGTCGCGGCAGGGAAAATCCCGGCCAATGCCACCCGTGTTGAAACCTCGTTGGAACAGGCTTAAACCATGTCGAACTTAGTGACCAATGTTGGACACGCCCATGGTGACCATGGGCACGATGACCATCACCACGACTCGGGCGAGATGACCGTATACGGTTTCTGGCTCTACCTGATGACCGACTGCATTCTGTTTGCGTCGATCTTTGCGGTGTACGCAGTACTGGTAAACAACGTTGCCGGTGGCCCGTCGGGCCACGACATCTTCGAACTGCCATACGTGCTGGGCGAAACCGCTCTGCTGCTGTTCAGTTCGATCACCTACGGCTTCGCCATGCTGGCGTTGTACAAGGGCAAGAAGCAGGCGGTCCTGGGCTGGTTGTTCATGACCTTCCTGCTCGGCGCGGGCTTCATCGCCATGGAGATCAACGAGTTCCACCTGCTGATCTCCGAGGGCTTCGGTCCTAGCCGTTCGGGCTTCCTGTCGGCGTTCTTCACCCTGGTCGGTACCCACGGTCTGCACGTTTCGGCCGGTCTGATCTGGATGGGCGTCATGATGTATCAGGTCAACAAGCATGGCCTGACGTCGACCAACAAGACTCGTCTGAGCTGCCTGAGCCTGTTCTGGCACTTCCTGGACGTGGTCTGGATCTGCGTCTTCACCGTTGTTTACCTGATGGGGACTCTGTAATGGCTAATGCACACTCCCATGACAGCCACGATGCTGGCCACGGCAGCGTCAAGTCGTACGCCATCGGCTTCATCCTGTCGGTAATCCTGACCGTCATTCCGTTCGGTCTGGTGATGTACCCGACCCTGCCGAAGTCGACGACGCTGGCAATCGTTCTGCTGTTCGCAGTGATCCAGGTGATCGTTCACCTGTATTACTTCCTGCACCTGGACCGTTCCATTGCACAGCGTAACAACGTGATCGCATTCGTCTTTACGGCGATCGTGATCGTGCTGCTGGTTGGCCTGTCGCTGTGGATCATGTTCAGCATCCACACGTACATGATGGCGAAGTGAGGTAGACCCGATGTCGCTCAAGCACTTTATCCAAATCACCAAACCGGGGATCATTTTCGGTAACGTGCTTTCTGTGGCAGGCGGGTTCTTCCTGGCCTCGAAAGGGCATGTCGATCTGGCGGTGTTTCTGGCCGCCATGATCGGTACTTCCCTGGTCGTGGCCTCCGGTTGCGTGTTCAACAACTGCATCGACCGCGACATCGACCTGAAGATGGAACGCACCAAGAACCGTGTGCTGGTCCAGGGCCTCATCTCCCTGAAACTGGCCTTGGTTTACGCGACCATTCTGGGTGTTCTCGGCGTTGCCTTGTTGTACAAGGTGGCCAACCCGTTGGCTGCCTTGTTCGCAGTAATCGGCTTCATCATCTACGTCGGCTTCTACAGCCTGTACCTCAAGCGCAAGTCGGTTCACGGCACGCTGGTGGGCAGTCTGTCGGGCGCCATGCCGCCAGTGATCGGTTACGTTGCCGTGACCAACAGCTTCGACATGGCCGCACTGACCCTGCTGGTGATGTTCAGCCTGTGGCAGATGCCGCATTCCTACGCCATCGCGATTTTCCGTTTCAATGATTACCTGGCCGCATCGATTCCGGTGCTGCCAGTGAAACGCGGCATTCAAGTGGCGAAGAAGCACATCCTGCTCTACATCCTGGCGTTCCTCGTGGCGACCTTGATGCTGACCTTCAGCGGCTACGCCGGCATGAGCTACCTCGCCGTCGCCGCCGCCATGGGCATGTACTGGCTGTACATGGCCTGGACCGGCTACAAGGCAGTCGATGACACCGTCTGGGCACGCAAGCTGTTCGTGTTCTCGATCTTCACCATCACTGCGTTGAGCGTCATGATGTCCCTGGACTTCAAGGTGCCGACAGAGCTGCTGCTCACGTACGCGCCGTAAGGTTTGCAAGCTTCAGGAAAAACCCCGCACGTTGAGAGATGTGCGGGGTTTTTTGTTGGTTGGCCTGGAGTGTGCCGATTTGCCTGCTCCCTTGGCCCAACAGCTTGTGGCGGCGGCTTGATGGGTGTGTGAGCTAATGCGACGTTTAAGCAAGTGGTGAGGCAGTCACACGCCTCATGAATTCATCGAACAGCGGAACGGTAAATGCTATCAGTGCGTATTCCGGACTGTAGATCATGCCCTTTTTGATCAGGCTATCGCGTACGGGGCCCAGGCTCGTAGCGTTTCGCCCCAGCGCTTTAGCAACGTCAGCAGAGCGTTGCGGTCCTTCTCCCAGCTCGGCAAGGCAACGCATGTAGTCCCTTTCAGCCGGCGTGGTCCGATCAAAGCGGACCCTGAAAAAAGACTCGTCAAGTTTACGGATGCTTTCCTCTGTCGCTGCCTGCGCATCGGCCTCGGTTATGGTCTGTACTTTGGCAATGTTCCAAGCGGTATAGCCCCACTCCTGCAAAAAATAGGGATAGCCGTGGGTTTTTTCAAAAATCTCACGCAATGCATCGTCAGAGATACTGGCGCCTTCTTCTTCAACAGGATCACGTAAGGCTTTCCAGGCATCTATCTCTAAGAGAGCGCCCAGACGAGGAAATTCGAATAGTCGCTCCGCATAACTTTTGGCATCGCCTGCTTGCCCCGCCAGCTGCGGAAGACCCGCGCCAAAAAGAATCAGAGGGAGAGCTGCCTGATTGACTGCGTGGATGCCGCGAATAAGCGCGCCAAGCTCATCTTTTGAAAGATACTGTAATTCGTCAATCAGAATGGCGACTGGTATGCCTGCGTCCCTCGCGGCCTCCGCTGTTGCTATCAGAACGTCACGAAGATCATCTTCCAGATTGCCACTGTCGGCATAGCCAGCTTCGGAGTCTCCGCCCAGCGTAACTTCGGCCCCACCCGCCGCGATAGTGATATTGCCGATAAAGCTACGAAGTATGCGTATCCCTCTTTTGACCGTCTCGACCGTGTTCTGCACTCGGTCCAAACGCAACAGCACTCGGCGTAACACCGGAATCAGGAGCTGTTTCAACTCCGCACCGTCATGGGCCTCCTGCATTTCGGCGAGATAACCCAATGCCAAAGCTCGATCTTTGATCTGATTCAGAAGCACTGTTTTTCCGACACCGCGCAGGCCCAATATCATCAGGGATTTGGCGTGCTTGCCGCGCTTCGTGCGCGCCAATGCGGTGTCTGCCGTTTCCAGTACTTCTGATCGCCCTGCTAGTTCCGGCGGGGAAACTCCTGCTCCGGGATTGAAGGGGTTAGTATTCTTATCCACAGCTCGCTCTCATACGAAATTATTCATAGTTATAGTGAGATTTTTATATAACTGCAAATAAGTAGCTAAAGTTGCCCGGCAGAGGGCTGAATTGCTTGATTCGGTTCCCTCAAACTTTAGGTTCGCTGCCGGAACGAGCCAATCGTAGCGAAGTGCCCGTCCTACTGATTTTTGGTGTGGTTGAAAGCTGAAGTACTGTGAAATCGGCCGCTATAAAGGGTGGTTGCGCAGAGCAGGTAAAAGACCTAGATTTGGATCCAAATATGTCAGCGGTTTGTCCGCGATCCTGTTGCGGCCTTCAACTCGCTAGATAATTGGCTTAACTCAAAAAGGCTGGGCGCAATGACCGAACGGATGACCTGCGATGAGCGCTTTATCGCCTTGGCCGAAGAACTCAACTACGACATCTATGGCGAGAACACCGCCGGTGGCAATTACGCGCCGCTGATCCGTCATCACGATGAGCTCTACATCAGCGGCATGGTGCCGCGGGTCAATGGCAAGATTCTCTATCCCGGTCGCGTGGGGCTGGAATTGAACCTCAAGGATGCACAAGCAGCGGCGAGCATCAGCGCCATGCGTTGTCTGGCGCTGATCGTCGATGCGGTCGGTTCGCTGGACAAGATTCGCGCGTTGTTGCGGGTCACGGTGTATGTGAAGTCGACTGCTGACTTTGTCGACCTGAGCGAAGTGGCCAACGGCGCTTCGGACGTGTTCAGCCATGTGCTGGGCGATGCCGGACGGCATACGCGCACGACCATCGGCGTGTATCAGTTGCCGAAGAATGCGGCGGTTGAAGTGGACATGATTGCGGCTTTGCATCCGTCGGCTTGAGGTTATCCCCGCCTCAAACAAAAAGCCCCGCCTGATCGCTCAGTGCGGGGCTTTTTCACAAGCGCTTGGCAGCTTACTGCGCCGCGATGCTGTAACCATCAAACGCCGTCTGCTGCTGCAGCGCGGTGATGATGTTCTTGCGGTTCACCGCCTGTTCCGTACCGGCGTTATCGAAGAAGGTTTCGCTCTCCAGCTCGGCTTCATCGCCTTCACCCACAAAGGTGAAACCGAGGAATTCCAGCGCTTCACGGTCAACGCTCAGACGCGAACGCGGCGTGCGCATTGGCAGGGTTACGCTGGTGCCGTCCTTGCTGATAGTGAAGATTTCCACTTCTTTCTTTTTTGCGGCCTTGCTCTTGCCGCCGCTCGGGTTGCTGATCGCCTGATGGGTCTGATTCAGCACTTTAAGCGCCAAGCCATAAACGATTTCCTGAAACGCCGGATCGTCCTTGAAGCTGGACAAAATGCGCCCGATCGAGAACTTGCTGCTCAGGTCTTCCAGCGCGGCGATGTCGGCTGCCTCGGCGTCTTTCAGGCGCTTGAGTTCGCCCATCAGCTCGTATGCCTTGTCGTCATCAAAGCTGTCATGCGCCTGACGGATCGCCGCACGCAATTCGCGGATCTGGTCGCTTTCGCGGGTCGACTGGAACGCGTCGAGGACCATCTCGCTGATGATTTTGGCTTGGGGCAGGTGTTGTGAAAGATTGATGGAGTTTTCGTATTCCGCTTTGGACGACTGGGTGACTACGGATTCAGCGGTGTTGAAATCGGACATTGAAATTTCACTACTTTTTAACTTGAGTTGAGACGAGAAAGCACGAGGTCTTTTTCAGGCCGACTAATTTAGGGGAGCGGGGCGGCGTTGTCACGGAGCAACGGTCTGGTGGTCGGGATTTTTCCCGGCGTGCGTTATTTTCCGAGCATGGCGTCAGCGGGTTTCCCCCAAGTACGCATCGCAAACTCGACAAACCGTCTCAGCTTGGGCAATCGATAGCGATCCTGCGCATACAACAGATGCATCGGCCTGCTCGGCGGTTGGTAGTCCGTCATTACCCTGACCAGTTTGCCGTCGCGCAGATCCTGCTCCACCAGCGCGTCGGGCAGCATCATGATGCCCATGCCGTTGCGCGCCGCCTGGTGCAGACCGGCGGAGCTGTTGATCAGCAGCGGGCCACTCACGTCGACGAGCACTTCGCCCTCAGGGCCGCTCAGACGCCAGCGTTTTTCCACCGATTGCCAGTCATCCCCAGCCGGGTAGGCGAACGACAGGCAGTCGTGTTGTTGCAAGTCCTGTGGCGTGTGCGGCATGCCGCGCCGCGCGATGTATTCGGGGGAGGCGCAGACCGTCAGGGTGTAGTCGATCAAAGGGCGGGCGATCAGGTTGGAAGACTCATCGAAACTGCCCAGCCGGAATGCGACGTCGAGGCCATTCTCCAGCAGGTCCGGGCGGCCGTTGGTCAGTACCACGTCGAGTTTCACTTGCGGATACAGCAACGCGTATTCGCTGAGCGCCGGGGTCAGGCGTTCGACGCCGAAGGTCAGCGGCGCGGCAATACGCAGCAAGCCGCGTGGCTCGTCGAGGGCTTGTTCGGCAAGGCGTTCGGAGTCGGCGACCAGACCGAGCACGTCCAGGCAGCGCTGGTAATAGACGCTGCCGAACTCGGTGAGCCGCTGGCGGCGGGTGGTGCGCTGCAGCAATTGCACGCCGAGGCGTTGCTCCAGCGCACGCAGGTGGTTGCCGACCATGGTTGTCGACATGTCGCACTGCAAAGCGGCTGCGGTCATGCTCCCGCCTTCGACCACTTTGACGTAAACGCCCATCGACTGAAACAAATCCATTATCAAGCTCGGCTTTTGAATGATTGAAGTTTTTCCGGGTTTATCCAGCTCAGGTGGCTAACCATACTGCAAAAACACCGACCTGCAATGGAGTTTCGCGTCATGACCGCCGCCCTGATGAACACCTACCAACGCCTGGCCCTGAGTTTCACCAAGGGCCTGGGCACGCGCCTGTGGGATCAGGCGGGGCGCGAATATCTGGATGCCGTTGCCGGTGTGGCAGTGACCAACGTCGGCCACTCGCATCCGCGCATCGTCGCGGCGATCAGCGAGCAAGCGGGATTGCTGCTGCACACCTCCAACCTGTACAGCATCGACTGGCAGCAACAACTGGCCAAGCGGCTGACGGCGTTGTCGGGGATGGAGCGCGCGTTCTTCAACAACTCCGGCGCCGAAGCGAACGAGACGGCACTGAAACTGGCGCGTCTGTATGGCTGGCGCAAAGGCATCGAGCAGCCGCTGGTGGTGGTCATGGCCAACGCGTTTCACGGCCGCACCCTCGGCACCCTGTCCGCCAGCGATGGCCCGGCGGTGCGCCTGGGCTTCAACGAACTGCCGGGAGATTTCGTCAAAGTGCCGTTCGGCGATCTCCCGGCGCTGGAGCAAATACAGCGCAAACACGGCGCGCGCATCGTGGCGATTCTGGTCGAACCGATCCAGGGCGAAAGCGGCGTACAAGTCGCACCGCCGGGTTATCTCAAGGCCCTGCGCGACCTGTGCAATCGCCACGCGTGGCTGCTGATGCTCGATGAAATCCAGACCGGCATCGGCCGCACCGGGCAGTGGTTCGCGTTTCAGCACGAAGGCATCGTGCCCGATGTCATGACCCTGGCCAAAGGCCTTGGCAATGGCGTGCCGATCGGCGCCTGCCTGGCCCGTGGCCGAGCGGCGGATCTGTTCACCCCGGGCAGCCATGGCAGCACCTTCGGCGGCAATCCGCTGGCCTGCCGGGTCGGCTGCACGGTGCTGGACATCATCGAAGAACAAGGCCTGCTGGCGAATGCGCGGGTGCAGGGCGCACGGTTACTGGAACGCTTGCGCGCCGAATTGGCAGACAACCCGAATGTGCTGGCAATCCGGGGGCAAGGCCTGATGATCGGCATCGAGCTGAAACAACCGGTGCGCGACCTGACGCTGATCGCCGCTCGGGATCACGGCTTGTTGATCAACGTGACTCGTGGCAAGACCATCAGGTTGCTGCCGCCGCTGACGATTGATGAGCGCGAGGTGGGGATGATTGTCAGAGGGGTTGGGCGCGCGTTGTCGTCAGCCCCATCGTTGTAATCGCTGCTGCGGTGTGTCTGGTAAGTGCAGTGAGTTGGCCGTCCGCAAAAGTGACTCATAATCAGCCAGACCTATCATTACAACCGGTTCGGCACTGCGCTTGGTAATCAGCAACGGTTCGCGATCATCGGTCACTTGGTCCATCGATATGGCCAAGTGGGCTGTGGCTTTGCTGCAGGTGGTGGTTTGCATGATGTAGCCCTGCGAGTGGTCGGTACACAGTGAGGTCGACTGTGATTGCGCCCAGTATCACTCAAGCACTTCGGAGACGTTTCCGAGAGGCTTGTAATCCTTATCAGCGGTAATTGTCAGCAGGTGGAGTGCCCATTGCAGGCACTCCACCAATGCTCAGAGTCTGGCCTCAATCCAGCTCATCCCTCAACTCCGGCGCCAGCATCCTCGTCTTCACGGCCCCATTCGAGTTGTGCTGAATAATCTCGCTCGGCTGCCCCTGTACATTGAAAAACACCTGTCCAATCCCCGCCGAATTCCACAACCGTTCCCCGGCCTCGGCATGTTCCGGCGTATACGGGACGATGCGCATCAGGCGGCGTTTGGTGAACCAGTTCAATGGCGAGCGCGGGGAGTAGAGCCAGCGGTTGAGGCGGTCGAACCATTCCAGCAGCGTTGGCGGGAATTCGTTCTTGATGCCGCTGCTGGTGATCTGCCAGATCCGTGGACCGGCCTTGCGGTGGCGGATCAGCACTTCGTAGACGAAGGAATAATGCACATCGCCGGACAGCACCACGTAGTTCCCCGGTGTACGCGAGTGTCGGAAAATGTTCAGGATCACCTGCGCCGCGCCGCGATGGGCCATCCAGTTTTCCGCGTCGACCAGCAGCGGATAGCCGCACCAGCTGAACACCTTCTGCACGGTTTCAATCAGCTTCACGCCGAAGATTGGCGCCGGCGAAACGATGATTGCCGATGGGTGATCGAGCAGTTCCTGTTGCAGTTCGCTCAAGGCTTCCCAATCGAGCAGGCCCGACGGCTGTTTGAGGGCCATCTCGCTGCGCCAGCGCCGAGTGCGCGTGTCGATTACCACCAGTGCCGGAGTGCTCGGCAGCACGAAATGCCACTGCTGAAAACGCAGCAACTGATCAATCAGATCGTCCTGCACCGGCATGTCCAGATAGCCGTCGTCACCACTGGCGCTCAGTTGCGCGGTCTGCTCCACCATTCCTTTGAAAGCGTCCGGATTGTTGCCCCAGCCCTGACACAACAGATAAGCAATCAGAGCATTGCCAATGATGCGCTTGGAGAACGGATGGCCGTAGGCGGTTTCCTCCCACTGCGCAGAAAGATTCCAGTCATCAGTGATGTCGTGGTCATCGAAAATCATCAGGCTCGGCAGATGCGCCAGCGCCCGGGCGACGTTGCCCAGGCCCGCCTTGAAGGCATCGATGCGCGTCTGTTCAAGGTTGTAGCGCTTGCGGCGTTCCGGCGTCAGCGTCGGCGCGCTCGGATTGATCAGCGCCCACGGCGTCGGCGACCACACCAGCATGTACATGGCCATGACTTCGGCGAACGTCACCAGATGATTGTCAGCACTGCTACTGGTGAAAATCGGCTTACGCGCGCCACCGAAAAATCGCTCGCGCAAGGTCTCGTTGCTCTCCAGCGCCGGTAACAAATCCGCGCGGTGGTAGTAACTGGCCGGGTGTTGGTAGAGCTTGGCGCTGTCGCTGACCACGGCACCGTCAAGGTGCTCATCGAACAGACCCAGACGCTCGATCAAGGCATGAATCGCCCGCAGCATCGGCCCGGCGACGTCGTCGGCATAGACCTGATCACCGCTCATCATCAGCAGCGCTGGACGTTGTTGCGCATCGGTTTCGTCGGCCAGCAATTGATCGACGCAGAGCAGACCATCGGTGGTTGGGTGATGCGGTTTGCGGCAGGAGCCGTGGAGCAATTGATCGATTCGTGAGCGCACCACGAGGTTCGCGCAAGTGTTGCCGGCGTAAAGCAGATGTGGCGCCCATTCAGCGATGCCGAGGCTGCCGTCGATCAGTAAGTCGTAGTCGATACGGGTGTCGCAGGGCAGGGCGCTTTCTAGTTGAACGTCGATCAGGTGCACGAAGGCATGACGGCCTACGGCAATCACCGTGCATTTCTGCGCATCGAGCGGAATATCTCCTACACCTTGCAGGCGCAAGGTCAGTGACAGTTCACGCGAGGCCACCAGCCACAGCACCACGCGCGTCGGCTCCAGCCGCCGCAGCAACGGGCCGGCCAGTACAGGAGGCAGCGAGTTAAGGTCATCGGGTGTTGAAAACATTGAGGGCAGAGTTCAAGGCGCACAGGCCGGCGATGATAGCGCAGCCGGCGCCTTGATCCCTTAAATGAGTCTTAAGAGTCGGCCTTTTGCAGTTTTAGCGCCAGCAAACGCCATTCTCCGGCCGTCGCATCAACCCGTGGCAGCTCTTGCACAGAGCAATCGAAACGGTAGGTGACATCGTCGCCATTCATGTTGCGCGCGGTGACGCTGTTGCTGAAGGTGTAGATCTGATCCTTGAAGCGATGGCTGACCAGCGCTTTGCTGTCAGCAAAACGCGCCGACGCGGGATAGCGCAGGGTGCTGGTGACAAACGGGCTGCACATGACATACGCGATCATCGACTTGTCGGCCTGTGCGTCGCCGCGCAACTTCTTGTTCAGCGCGGCCAGGGCCATGCGACCCTCATAGTCGCTTTGATCCAGCACCTTCTGTACCGCCATGGACTTCGGCGCCCGGCTCACGTTATTCGGCAACAAAGCGGAGTCGGCGGGAGAAGGCTGGTCGTCCGCCTCGATGGCAGCGAAAGCCGGCGCATCTTTCAGCTCGGTGACGGGCGTGACTGCCTCGGCTTCAGGCAACACAGAGCTCGACTCGACGACTGGTGTATTTTCCGCCTGCGCCTGGTGATCGAACGACGAAGGAAACAGCGAAAAGGTGATCGACAACACCACCAGACCCACAATGAAGCCGCCCGCCGCGCCAACGATATTGCCGTAGAAAATATTCCAGCTACCGCGGTTCTTCACCACCCAGCGCCACATGAAACCCCAGACAGCGACGAACGCCAGAAAACGCAGAAACTCCATTTGATCCTTTCCTTGATGACTTTTGGTGTGAAGACCGCGCTTTCCGCAGGCATACCGGTAAAGAGAGGGAAGATAACAAAAGCAACGACTTATGCCATCGGCTTGGCCGGGATATAGCAATAAAAAAGCCACGTCCCAGGTCGACGCATTAGACTGCGCCACGGTTGGATCGAGTCGACAATTCCAGAACATCGAGAGAGCAAAGCATGGAAGCCGAGATCAGCGTCTACGAGCACTATTGTGAGCAGGTCAGACATCATCAGGACGAGCGCCGCGCGATTGCGAATACGCTGACGGTCATCATTGGCGCATTGATTGCCGTGATGGCTATAGATCAACGGCTGGATGAGCAAGACAGCTTGCTTGTCTTCGCCTTGATGGTCGTTGGTGTTCTGGGTTCGGCGTTCATGGTCAAGTGCCATGGATTGATCAAGTTTTACAAGGCAATGTCGGAAACCATGGCGCTGCGTATTGGACAGCCCACGCGAGGCCCGTTTGATGTGAAAGTGCTGGAGGAAGCCGTAACGCTTGCGCAGTCCCCGTTCTGGCAAAGAGTGGATAAGGTCAGGCTGTGGGAATTGTGGTTGGCATTTTTCATACTCGTAATCATTGCGGCCATTGCACTGTATTTTTCTCTGCCAGCGAGTGGCTGGATTCTGGTCAGCGGCACTGTTGGCTGATGATTACTTTGGGGTAGCAACTTGTGTGCTAGAGGATGTCGCGCAAATACCCCTTCAGCGCGAGGAGCGGCTGACCCAGTTGCTCCATCGATCGCGCCTGAGCCAACTCCGCCGACAACTTGCGCAACTCCCGCCCCAACGGCTTCTCGACCCCGCCCAAAGCATCCAGTGCCAGATTCAGGCATTTGTTCATCTTGAACTGAATGGCCTCGACATCGCCGCGTTTCACCAGTAACTCGAAAACATCTTTCTGATAATCGCCCATGACCATGTCATCGCGCAGGATCGGGCTCAGCCCCTCTTCTTCGTAGGCTAGTTTGAGGGAGAAGAGGGCGACGGTTTCCAGTGAGGTTTCCATGGGGATGTCTGTCAATGAAGTGAAGGGCTTGAGACCAATGCGCGAAATACCAGCGGAGTCTGTCGTGCGGGCGTGATTATACGGGCGGGGATCGCATGCGAGGCAACCAGCGACCGGGCATCTAAACCCAAAAGCTCGCGCAGCATTGACATCCACTTTGATACGACGCTTTGATTACAAGCACTGAACATCAGCGGAGTGACCATCATGGAATACGACATGAAACTGATCGACGACGCCGTCCTTGCTCTCCTGGCAGCCTATAGCTCCGACGCCGGCAATGCGTGGAAGGGCTATGACTTCGATATCATGAACCGCTTGCACGAGCAGGGTTTGATCAGTAATCCGGTGAACCGGAACAAATCGATATGGTTGACGGAGGAAGGGTTGGAGCGGGGGCGGGAGATTGCTGGGCGGATGTTTGCAGTCAAGGAGTAGGGAGGAGCCGCGTCCCATTCTGAAACTTGAGTTGATGGCAAGGTAGAAAACGCCAGCGAAGTACCAACCGCGTTAACCGGAGAAACAGGTAGCGCGGTCTGGTGACCAAGCACTTTTTTGAATGATCGGATGCGGCCGTCCAGGCTGAATTTCGTGATAGGTTTATCTTTCGAAAAGGATTTTTTTGACAGGAGTCATCCATGGCTAACCCAACCGCTCGTAAAAGCGATCCCTCCAGCTGTCCTGTTCCAGGGCACGGAACGAACCCCATCGCGACCGGTTCGCCTGACGTTTTCTTCGATGGTTTGCCCGCAGCTCGCCAAGGTGATTCATGTACCTGCGGCAGTGCGCTCTCTTCGGGGCTTTCCTCGACAGTTTTCATAAATGGTAAAAATGCTGCCACGATCAATACCGGCGGTACGCACGGCAGCATCGTAATAGGTGGGTCGAGCACAATCATCATTGGCGATACGCACACCCTATGCGACTTTGTTCCACCCGAACCTCTAATCGGACAAGCCGGATGGATTGGCTTCAGAATTCCTGCCGAGGAAAGTTATGAGGGACTTTCCTGTATCGCCCACTTTGATGATGGTTCATCACTCCTGGGCGTCTTTAACAAGGACAATGCGGTCAAATTCGCAAATCCATCGGGCAAGACGTGCTTGATGCTCAAATTCGAGGAAGAACAGCCCGCAGAAGGCTTGTCTCTTACTGAAAGCCTCTTGAGCAAAATATTGGGATAAGGACCGTCCTATGACCGAACCGTACATTGTGACAGGCAGCTACGTAGTCCAGCGCGAGCACGCCCTTCAGGACTCGCCACTCGACAGGGCTCTGGAGCTGATGGAGGGCACTGCGCTGAGATTTTCACTGGATGCGATCTCTGATGAAAAGATCAGGGCGAGCTATCTCAAAAATATCAAACGCATGTCTCTACAAACGATAGAGGATGTGAAAGCGGGAAACATTACCGCCCAAGAAGGGGTGGCGTTCAGTCATGAGATGCGAAACAAAATCTTGATGGAACATCGCAAGTTGACCTCTGCGCAGGGTTTGGCGGTGGTTCAAAGGAAGAAGCAAGATGGCAGGACGCTGAAGTGGCTACTGGATCGCTACTCAAATGATCTCTTCAAAAAAAGTTACGAGACCCTTTCAGCGGCAGAGCAGCAGAAGGTTCATTACACCATTCTGGAAGCTGCCGGTCGGGATGATGCGAAATTCACCAAGGGCACCAAAAAAATGGTGATTATGGGCAAGCTCGGCGTTCTCGTGACCGCCGCCTTGGCGACGTATCAAATCCTGGAAGCTGATAACAAACCTAAAGAAGCGGCTCGGCAAGGGATCATAGTGGGCGGCGGCGCCGCAGGCGGCCTCCTCGCTGGCGCAGGAGTCATAGCATTGTGTGGTCCCGGCGCTCCTATATGCGCAATCGCGGTGGTCTTGGTCGGATCTGTTGCCGGCGGAGTTGCTGGAGGACTGGTCGCGGACTCGCTGGATGAAGAACTGGAGGAGTTTTCTCATTGGGACATCTTCTGACTGAACCACAACTGACAAACGTCAGAGCCGCACTTTCTGAGCCTTTCAACCATTTTCCTACTGATTACGACTATGTCGCTCGTCAGCTCAAAGGCGTTGATCCAGCGGTGCTCTACAAGATTTTTTATTCAGAAGTAGCGCCAGTGTGCTTCACAAACATTGCGGCAGTACTGCCTACTGTGTGGACTGGATTCGACCCGAATTGGCTCAGATCCGAAATAGAGGAAAGGCTCGCGGCGCGACGGCGCAATTGGTTTCGCAGGCAGTACGACAAAATGTTGGTACGTTGGTTGGAATACAACTATGACTACATGTGGAAGGAAATAGCCTCTAGGCTATGAGGCCGGGGTCTCGTGTTACGTGGGTAACGTTCGGTGCCCCGCGACTGAGGGGGAAACCAGCATTTCAGGTGTCTGCGATGCAGTGATTTCGACTGCTCCAACTGCTCTCCAGTCGGTACGAGGCTTCAATGATCAGCGTTGCACCACCCACTTCTCTCCAGACGAAAAAAGGTCCTGCTTTCGCAAGACCTTTTCTCTATGTTGGTGCCGAGGGAGACTGTCGGGTTCCATATATTACGTGGCTTGCAGCTCGATTATACAGTCAGGGATACACGCTGGGATACACGGTGCCCGCTGCTGGACTCTTTCAGTGGAGTAGCAGCCGTACGGTGATTATGTCCTATCCAGCCGCGGTGCGAGTAGTGTGCAGTCCGACGGACGGTCGATCTGTCCGCAGGCACTAATTCACGTGAGCAAAAAATCCGCTTCGCAACATAGCATAACCTTCGATCCTGCCGCTTCTGTAACGCCTGACTTGTAATCAGTAGTTCCCGGGTTCGACTCCTGGTGCCGGCACCATATAGATCAACAATTTAGGTTCACCGAAAGGTGGGCCTTTTTTGTTTTCTGTGTTTAGTTCCTGATTTGGTCACAGCTTCTCAGTTTTTTGAAGCTGACGGGAGCCATGGATTCGAAAGGCCATAGGCAGTCGCAACCGGGTTATGCAGTGACTCCAACAGCATCTGAACACAGGCAAACCGATTGGGTGGGGCGGAGGCCTGGTAGAGCCCTTCAGACAGGACTTGGCTGGCCTTGCCTCCGGTATTTAAACCTCAGGTTTGAGGCCACTTTTTTTAGCAAAGAAAACCAGCAGCACTTCGATAATCTTCGCCTCAATGGCATTGAAGATCACTTCTTGCCCCTTGCTGGCCAGCTTCAACTTGTGGCGAAGACGTAGGATAACTCCGGTTAGAGCAACTCCAGCCAAGCCAGCCAAGCCGACTCCAACCGGGTAAATAATCGGGGTTGCAGAAATGATGCCTGCAGACATCAACCAACCAGTGATGCCAGTAGCGCCTACAGTCGTACCAAAATAGCCGGCGCTACCGATGATCGCTGTCGCTATGCCAGAAGCAGACAAGGCGCCAACGCCCAAAAGAGCTCCTGATCCGAGCAGCAACGACGAGATAGCGCCGGAGCTCAGATAGGTACCAGTAACGTATCCGCCCGCGCTGGAGACGATCAGGCCACCAGCGGCATGGGGCACAAGGGAGCCGCCCGCTGCCAGGGCGGAGATGATCGGAATTAATGGTAAAACCATACTTCGAAGCCTCTACTCTGGTACCCAATCATCACCGAATGATAGCAAAAGGATGGCTCTTGCAGTCTATTACAGAGCTCCACCGCGCAGTTGGTGACGACTGCCACCCCTTTGTGAGAACCAGCAATTGGGCGTAAGCAGTCATCACGGAACGTCTGCTCAAGGCCGCTTTCTGCCCATCGCGAGAGGCAGAAATCGGCCAGAAGCGGCCGTTACGTGTCCAGTCCTCACGTGAAGGGCCGTCCGGGCAATACCGGACACAAAAAACCCGGCTCTCGCCGGGTGTTCTTACCGTGATAACCCGTCGTCATCGTCAAAACGAGATTTAGGCTTGGGCTGAGCAAGCTGCTCCTGCTCTTCCTCTCTGAGTCTAGCAACAGCTGTTGCTATTTCGGGCTCTGAGAAGCAATAGATCGGAGCATCCGGATTTAGGAAGACAATCCAAACCCTCTCCTTATCTCCGTACTTCTCAGGTTTTTCCTTCCCAGTCAGTTCCTTCGTTACTACCGGCATCGCGTGCTCCAACTCGGTGTGAAGTAGCGAATGATACAGCTCAAACAGACATCGGCCAGCTCCAATCCAAGCCACCGCACCACCGGAAAAGCCACGGCCTGAAAAAGCTAGTCGTTTCATCCATTCAGACCGTATATCTCGAAAGGTAGAGATCGAGCAAAAGTAGCCGGTCTGTCCTCTGGAAAACTTGGGGCGGCTGCCCCGTAGATTGCCACCAGCGGATACGAGAAGTTAGCTGAGTCAAAGGCAATGGCCACCCGACAGCCTTATTTTCCGATAATCTCGCGAACTTTCGCGCCCCTGCAAGATGCAGCTAGGAACCATGGAATGAATCAAAAGCAGTTTCTAAAGCAACAAGACGTGCTCGACTTCGTAAAGTGGCTGGTCGATAACCTTCCTACCTTACCGGTGCATCTGAAGGTAGCGCGTAGTAATAGGTTCGTTCCCGAGGCAATTGATTGCAAGGTGCAGGGCATTGAGGCAGTACAAGCGAAATATCACTGGGGTGGGGACTGGGAGGCAGTCAAAGCGCAGCTTCGCCGACTGCGCATTCGCTTGCGCTTGGCCATTCGCGCACGCGACGAGTTCGCCACGCATGCAGCCTGCAAAGCGATCTTAGCGTGGGGAAATGTCGATGGCGCGGTCGACTTCCTCAATGAACAATTGGAAAAAAAGAACCTGGTGAACTACCTAAAGCAGTGCAGGCCGCTCCTCGCGCTGGACCGCGAGCAAAGCCTCAGCCACCTCACCAAGCAGAGCATTCTCAGATTCGACTCAGGCATGACCAAGATCCATGCCCTGCTCGACACTACGGGTTCCCCCATTTATGACGGCCGGGTCGGTGCCGCCATCGCGCAGCTCTACCATATGTACCGCCAAGGCACCGGCGCCACCGCTCCGGTAGCTCTGGATTTCGCCTGGGGGCCTGGCATCGGAGAACAGATCCGCGATCCGAAGCACTTGAAACTTGGCTACGACGGCACTCCGCAATTATCCACTACGAGTCGTCATCTTTGGGCGCGGCGCCAACTGCAATTGGGTTGGATCATCCGCGCGGTACTAGAGAAGACAGAACTGTTCGCCAAGCTGCCCCGTCGGGTAGACCGCTGCCATGCCTTCGAAGCCGGACTGTTTATGATGGGATACGACCTGCGCGGCCTAGTCCCCAACGGCTACGCGATCTCGGTTCCGCCCAAGCCGAACTACCGGGTGCGCAGAAGGAATCTGACAGCCTAAGAAGGGTAAGCGAGAGATCAACTGATGCTCCTCAGGTGTCTGGAAACAACTGGGAGATATACTGAGTGTCGAATGTTTGTGACCCGGCAGCAATAAATGTGTTCGGGGTTTTCCTGTGTCCGCAAGGATCGACTGCAGCCCTTCGTGACAGGCAGCAATCGGCCAAAAGCAGCCTCTTCACTGTGCCCCCCATTACGTCCAAAACCCGGCGTTTTCGCTTCAGGGATTTGTCACTCATTCCCCAAATTTGCTGGCAAGCATTTCCCGGACAGCACCGACCAAATCAGACTCGCCAGTACGCGCAGGCAACAGGCTGAACTCAACGTCGGGCAAAGCCGGTAACAGGAAGGCTGGGCGGCAAATCTCTGCGCCCACCGGCACAGCCGAGGCATTCAGGCAAGCGACCCCCAGCCCCGCCATCAGTGCTGATTGCAGCCCTGCTACTCCGGACGCGGAATGGGCAATTACATAAGGCACCTTATGTGCGTCCAGCGTCTCTCGGGTAAGGCGTTGGAGACTGCATCCCTGCGGTAGCACCAATAGTGGCAACACGCCATCTTCTTCGTTCCTCGGCTCAGACCCCATGGCTGATACCCAATGCAATGCTTCCCGACGTACCGGGATGCCCTCGGGAAGGCTGCGGCCATCAAGTATTCGCATTGAAAGGCCGATATCGAAGTCGCCTGCATCTGCACCGTTCTCTATCTGCATACTCTTTCGCACCGACACATGCAGTCGAAGGCGTGGATATCTCAGGCGCAGTTGCTTCAACAACTCGGCAATCGAAACGGGCAAGAAGTAGTCGGTGATCGCCAATCTCAATTCGCCGGCAAACGTCACTCCGCGTACGTCTTCAAGAGCGCGATCACTCATGGCCAACAGTTCTCGTGCATGCACCATCAATCGCTCCCCTGCGGGCGTAGGCCGGACACCCTTTTTGCCCCGCTCCAGCAGCGTTACACCGGTGAATGCTTCCAGCTTGCGTAATTGTTCGCTCAGCGCTGATTGCGACCGGCACAGGTGCGGCGCGGCCTCCGAAAGACTGCCGGAAGCCATGGCAACGGTGAAGGAACGCAAGAGATCCAGGTCAAAGGGGCGCATGTTGATCCTGCCGTTTTTCCGATAGATGAATGCATATCTTCCGGCTTTTCAGCATCAACGCAACTTCTTACTCTTTACTGGACATTCATTGCCCGCAAAGGAGTTCAACATGCCCGATATTACACTCAAGATTTCTGGTGATTCGAACCTTGAACTAGTCCATAGCATCGTCCCCAAACTCACCGCCTTGACCTGTGAAGTACTGGAAAAGCGACCGGAACAGACATTGGTGATGGTGCAGTTCCTGCCTCATGAACTTTGGTTCATCGAGAACCTTTCACTGGCTGAACAAGGACGCAACTCGTTCCGTCTGGAGGTCACAATCACGGATGAAACCAATACCAAGGCCCAGAAAGCGCGCTATCAGCATGAGGCTTTCGAGTTGCTGGCCAAAGAAATAGGAAATGTACACCCGCACTCAAACATACATGTGATCGACTGCCGCGCCAGCGCCAGCGCCAGCGCCTACGGCTATGGCGGGTTGAGCCAGGAGTACAAGCTCCACCACCCTTGAGAGCCCGTCCGCCGCGTTGGTGGTGTTCGACTTCACATAGGCATCGAACCAGCATGGCGACTTCAGTGGGATGACCGCTATGGGTCGATAACTGACCTTCACAAGGGGCAGCTATGTGGCGCTTGCGTCTATCAGAAAGAAATCATTCCGGTGTCATTAGCACCGCAAGCGTCATTGAGATGAACTCCTCATTTTTGCTGATCGTTTCCAGCGCTCCACGCACATTGCCCCTAACCTCGCCCGATTCACACTGCTCAACCCAAAGCGTAATGACAGCACCCGTCCTCCTAAGGGGAAGGTTGGCAGTTCGAACCTGCCCTGGGACACCATATAATTCGGGCCTCTCAAGACTTTTCCCTGACAGATCGGTTTAGCTGTGACAGCAGGGAGGCAGCAGCAGGCAATAAAAAACCCGCCGGGCCATGCTCGTGCGGGTTTTTTGTTTCTACAGATAATGTTCGTTTAGTTGCTCGAAATCCCGTGTAGTGAACACACCTGCTCAAGTCGAGGTGTTGCCGCTGATGGAGCTGTGCCCCAAGATCGGTGGGAACCATCGCTGCAGCTACGAAGACCGCGAATGTGAGGCACGAATATGGCTAAGATTGGGCGAAATTCCCCTTGCCCCTGCGGAAGCGGTCGCAAATTCAAAAGATGCCACGGGGTAGTGGCGCATATTCCGCAGCTGCCAGCTCATTTAGTGCCGCATATGCTCGAAGCGAGGGATCGAGCAATTGCGCACCAAGTACAGCGGGAGCGCCAGCAGGGGCTGGGGCGTCCGATTGTTTCGACCGAAGCGTTCGGTTATCGACTGGTTGCAGTCAAAAGCAGGCTTCTGCACTCAAAGGAATGGCGAACATTCCACGACTTCCTTTGCGACTACATCAAAGTTGCGATCGGCGTAGATTGGGGCAATGCGGAATTGGCCAAACCGCTCCATCAGCGGCACCCGATCCTGGGCTGGTACCACCATCTGTGCTTTTATCAGCAAACGTTCATAAAAGATCCAGGGAAGGTCCATTCCGCGCCGATGATAGGGGCGGTTGCTGCTTACATGCGGCTTGCTTATGACTTGTACGCGCTCGATCACAACGCGGAACTGCAAGATAAACTAATTGGTCGCCTGAAGAACGGGGACAACTTCGCTGGAGCGCGGTATGAGGTGTACGTCGCAGCAACGCTCATTCGCGCAGGGTTTGACCTGGAGTTCGAGAACGAAGACGACCGGACCAGTACCCACTGCGAATTTATCGCCACTCACAAGCGCACGAATAAGCGCTTTTCGATCGAAGCCAAGCATCGAGCGGGCACAAAGTTTCGGCTCGGCCGTCAACTGAACCGCGCGCTGGCAAAGGCGGCGAACCACCAGCGCATAGTCTTCATCGACATAAACGTCCCAGATACTGCCGCGGGGGGCGACATACCCGATTATATCAGGACTGCACTGGCAGATTTGAGGGCGTTCGAGGGGCGTATAATCAATGGCAAGCCTTTGCCAGCAGCCTACGTGGTTGTGACCAACACGCCGTGGCATCACCATCTTCATACTGAAGCGTTTCGGTGCTCCACGATGGCGGATGGTTTCCAGATCCAAGATTTCAAAAATGACACTCAATTTCCGAATTTACGTGCTGCTATCGATGCGAGAGAACGACATATCGAGATGCACGAACTCCTACGCGCGATTCGCGATCACTCTGAAATTCCATCGACCTTTGATGGAGAGATTCCGGAATTCGCTTTTGGCGAGGGGGCCCCTAGATTGATTATTGGTCAGCGCTATCTTGTCAAAGATGAGGATGGGCGAGAACGGCAAGGGTTGCTTACCACTGCAACAGTGATGGAAGCGGAGCGCAAAGCATACTGTGGTCTTAGCTTCGACGACGGAACGGCGGTCATATCCACTTGGGATCTATCGGAAGGAGAAATGGCGGCATGGCAACGCCATCCCGATACTTTTTTCGGCACGCTGGGTCAGCGTACGACGAAAGCCGAGACACCTCTTGAGCTGTATGACTTCATCCTTTCCAGCTACAACAACACGTCAAAAGAACGGCTGCTTGAGTTTATGTCCGGAGCGCCGGACATGAGCGATCTCCAGACGCTCGACCAGTCGACGCTGGCCAGCATTTATGCCGAGCGTTGTACGAACTCGATATTGGCGATGGCCCAGAAGGCACCATCGCTTTGAACGATCGACAGGAGGTTGTTTTGCCCGAACGGTTAGGCTCTCAATTTACGAGGCGCTTGGGTAAGACGGGACGTCATGGCAAGGTCAAATCTCGAATTCGTAGCACCGTAGTTGTAGAGCAGTTGGCGTGCCTAGCTGTTGCGCGGATACCCAGGCCGGCACCGAGCAGTTCAGTGACTCTCCTATGCAAATCCGAATCGATCGGGCGGCCCTGGTACTTGCCGGCTACCTTGGCCTTCTCTATCCCCTGGGCCTGGCGCTCACGTCTCTGCTCATAATCCTTACGAGCAATAGCAGCCATCATTTCCACCAGCATCGAGTTGATAGCGCCAAGCATACGCCCGGTAAACTCGTCGCCCTTCGTGTCCTGCATTCCTTGGTGACTGGTCGGCAGATCGAGCGCGACGATGCGCAGGCCTTTGGAATCAATCGTGGCCTTTAGCTTCTGCCAGTCCTCCACCGGCAAGCGGGAAAGCCTGTCTATCGACTCCACGAGCAGCACGTCACCCTTGCGCGCATCTTTGAGCAGACGCAGCAACTCGGGCCGGTTCGCGGAGGCGCCGCTGGCATTCTCCAGATACACGCTCGCAATGTCCTTGTTATGGTCGCTGGTGAACTGTTCAAGCGAGGCCTGGGCGCGGCTGGCGTCTTGCTCTTCGGTTGATGCTCGGAGATATGCGCGGATGAACATGATGTACCTCACGTATCAGTTAGGGTGTGCTACTAATACTGTTGCACTATGGGTGTCACTTATCAAGCGGAAAGGGCAAATAAATTTGAATATGCCCGTATCAGCTAAGGCATACCCTTTGTTATGTAGTTAAGATGATGGCTAAATAGCGGCGCCCCTCGAGCTTCGCGTATGGCGCGAGAAACAATAACAATATGATTCTGGCTGAAGCGGCCCGGTTTAGGCGGCCAGCTCTGAAAGGGATTTTCGATGACTCAGTTGGCAGCGAACCATGTCTCAGCTAAAGCATGGCTGACCGAATTTCTGTTCACTCGAGCCCTGTTTAAAGGGCCTAGCGGTTTACCACTCTACAGTTACCACGTCACTGAGGAGGAGTATTCGGGGCTGGTCTCGATGCTCAAAAAGTCACTTGCAGCTGATAGCCCCACGCAGGAGCTTTATGTGGCGGCTTGTTTTTGTTTGTTCGTCAGCGAAAACTACCGCAGACATTACGACGGCAACTGGTCCTGGCAGGGGGCTGAGTCCCGGCTAGGCGTGACTCTCACTCCGCAGCAGCATGCCAGCCTCACCGGTAAGGGGTTAGGTTACTGGAGGCGTGAAGTCCGCAGCCGTGAGCAAGGTCGGGATTGGCTCGGAACGTTATTTACCGAGGGTGGGCTTCCTTGGCCTCTGCTCAGTAGCGAATCCCACGGCTTTGGGCGGGCAGTGCGCCGCGGGATCAAGCACTTTTACCGCACTGAGGGCCACCGGCGTACCACCGCCGATTTGCTTGCGGACTTTGAAGACGGGCTGCCTCTGTCTTTCCGTAATCTTGAGACTCGAACACTTCTCGCCGGCATCGTCGATCAATTGATGGCGCTCGTTGACCGTTATCCGATCAAGGATGAAACCGATCCGGCATCGTACCTGGATCGAGTCGAGCCCCACTGGCACGAAGCCTTTCCCATACCACTAGATGAAACCAACGCCCGTCATTTGCTCAACGAATGGCTGCGTGACGCCGGCATTAAAAGGCAAGAACGGAAGGAGGCTTTGGCCAAAGCCAAAGCTTTTACTTGTGAGCACATTCAGCAAGGGCTACTGCCGAATTGGACAGTAGTAACCGAGCTCAACCTGCCGCCATACACGGTATTACCGATTGACTCTTCCTCTCTTCGCAACACGCGTCTTGAACTTGCCTACTTCGAAGGTGAAACGCTGCTTGAGCGAGGCCCTGCGGTGTATGCGCAACTTGCGGAGCAAGGGGTAAAAATTCGCTTTGCCAACGTGCAGGTATCGCTGCGGCGTCGGAACCTAGATATGCCTGTGAGCTTGCGGGTGATGGAGAACGGCAGCACCGTCCATACTTTCGTTTTTGAAAACAGCGCGCTGGATTTCCAGGATGTACCTCTGGTGTTCGAGTGCAGAGCTGATCGCTGGCACCTGGTGGCGACTTCTAGTTGCAAACTCGTCAGTAGCGAAGTTCGTATACGGGCGCCTAAACGCTTCGGTATCTGCCATTTAATCCCAACAACCGTCCAGGTGATTACAGACTCCGAGGGTGGGCAGTGGATCGGGGCGACTGGCGACCTGATACTCAAAGACGAGAGTGAACGCTACGAGATACTCCTGGCACAGCCAGGGTCCGAAGTAGCGCCTTTCGTGCTGAACGGTGTTTACGCGCTATTTGAGTGCTCGCCATCTACGGTTTATCTAGGCTGGCCCACATTGGAGTTGCCTGAGGGCAGTCCCTACCGTAGGGATGAGCTAATGGAGTTCGCCAACGGCAGGCTACTTGATCGGCGTAATGCTCCAGCTCTGGGCGCGATTAACTACACCTTGCGCAGCCGTAAAGGGGAAACACTGCTGCGGCGTCGGTTTGGCGTGTTGCCCCGAGGATTCGAACTGGGACTTGCACCAGCATGCGGTCGGCGCCCCGCTCAGTTGCGGGTCAAGAATGCCGAAGACTTGGCGCTACAGGTAGTGGGTGAAGGGCTGGTGTGTACGCGTAGCGAGGGTGGCTACCAGATGGAATTGAGCGCTCAGCACTGTCCGCAAGTCTTTACGTTGCAGGTCGGCTCTGCCGGTGAATCAGTACAGCTTCGCTTGCCGTTTCCTTACCAAGGCGCTCGTCTGCTTGATGTAAACAGTCAACCTGTTTCGGTTAAGACTTTGAACCTCGCAGAGCTGGTCGAGCATCGCATACAGTTGAGTTCCGGCCTGCCTCAGGGGCAGATGTTTTATTTGCAGTTCGAACTAATCTGCCGGGAACAATCTCGCCCCAAAAGAATGTTCGCCCTTCGCGTCGGCCAGATGCCTGTGGTCCTCAACCTCTTCAGCTATGTCGCCGACCTGCAAACCATGCTGGCTGCCGTCGATGAGCAGGACGCCTATATCAACTTGACCATCGAAACCGAACAGCCATTGATGCACTTGGACATCAGAAGGTACGGCGGCAGAGTGCTGATGGAAGAAACCACAGCTTTCTATGTCTGTGGCGTAGAAAGCACCAACATCCTCGATGGAGCCATTGCCGAAGCGATGCTGCTTTCCGACCCCAAGCAGTTGCCCTTGCAGCTGATTGAAAAAACAAGTGAAGGGGTGGGGACGGGTTACTTTTCTATTCCTCAGCCGATGCTCGTTGACGGGCCTTGGCTGATTTATCCTGGTAAGGAATCGTCCATTCAATTCCGGCCTCATCTGTACCTGCCAGTCTGTATGAGCGTGCCCGCCGATGTGCAGGTGCGGTCTCTGCACTATGCCGCCCAAGTGTTTCATCCGATCCACAGATCCGAGGTGATCGAAGAACAGATCTCGGCGATGGCGACCGACTTTGGCCATAGTGGCTGGCAATACCTGGCAGACTTGAAACGTCAGTACTCTCATCTGCCACTATCTTCATTTGAAGCCTGGAAAGCCTTGGCCAGAAATCCCCAAACGCTAGGGTTGGCGATTTTTCGGTTGGAGATGGACGAAGCGTTTTGCGCTCGCATCGCCGATGAGCTGGCGCTCATGTGGGAAACCGTACCTTTGCCCATGTGGGCGCATGCCTATCAGGTCTTTGCCGAAGGTATCAGGCTGACAGGTCTGCCTGCGGAACTGGTCAATCGACTGGTAAAAGACCGCGCCATCGTACTGCGCTACATCGTTTCCGGTTTCGACTATGTGGGCAATTATCTCAGTACAGGAGACTGCACCGAACTCAAGCGCCTGCCAGCCGAAGAAATTTTGCCAATGTGGTATCAAGATTTACGTCGTCTTCATTCGGCCAACTCCGACTGGCCGAACGTGCTCGGAGAGGCGTTGGCGAATTGGGTCGAAGCTCAACAGTTGCCACGTCGAGTCAAAGCCATGTCTTTGACCGAATACACGGATGCGGTCACCTATCTGCCGATCTTCATGGCATACGTGACCGCGGGTAAAGCCTCGGTAAACGATCTTGGTATACCCACCGCTTACTTCAAGTTCGCAGCGCGCTGGCTGGCCGATTTCGATCGGCATGGCTGGTTCAATCCAGTCCATGCGTTCACCGTCTCTTATTTGCTTGCATCCCATACCGATAGCTAAGGAATAGCCATGCGTAACTTCACTGATCTTGTCGAGCAAACCCTTGACCGCACGCGTGAGGCGACCTTGGGTGTTTTGGGTATCAATGATGGAGGGCTGCGGCGTCATTTACACCAGAGCCTAAGTTCCGAACTGGGTGCGGAGGGCTGTCTGCTAGCGCCTCCGGTGTTTGAGCATACCTTTGGTTGGCACGAAGCCAACTTGCAGTTGCAGGATCTTCAGGCGGAGAACCTCCTTAGTGCTGAGCTCCTTGAAACCCTAGCAGGAGCGCAGGCATACGTATTCCCCAAGACCGCGCGGCCCTATATCCACCAGGTACAGGCGTGGCGTTCCTTGCTCAACGAAAAACCACGTTCGGCCATTGTCACCACTGGCACCGGCTCTGGTAAGACCGAGTGCTTCATGGTGCCGATCCTGGAGGATCTGATTCGCGAGCATCAGCGCACCAAACAGGCGCTGGTTGGTGTGCGCGCGCTTTTTCTATACCCTCTCAACGCCCTGATCAACTCGCAACAGGAGCGCTTGAACGCCTGGACTAAGTGCTACGGCAACAACATCCGCTTTTGCCTGTACAACGGCAAAACACCGGACAAGGCTTCGAATGTTCGCAACGAACAAAAGCTCAAGCAAAACCAGATTCTGTCCAGGGAGCTACTGCGCCGTGAGCCCGCGCCTATTCTCATGACCAACGCGACCATGCTTGAGTACATGTTGGTGCGACAGGTTGACAGCCCAATCCTGGAGATCTCGCGGCAGAGTCAATCGCTGCGTTGGATTGTCCTCGACGAGGCACATACCTATGTCGGCTCGCAAGCAGCAGAACTGTCCATGCTGTTGCGCCGGGTGGTGCACGCTTTTGGCCGCAGCCCAGAGCAGCTAAGGTTTATCGCCACTTCAGCAACCATTGCCGGGCCTGAGGCTAGCGAGCGTCTACGCGGCTACCTGGCGCGCTTGGCCGGGGTTGCGGAGGAGCAGGTGGATGTTATCGACGGTTCGCGCAAATGGCCCGATTTGCCTGATATCGGCCACGAGCAATATGTGAGCCTCGCCTGCCTGCAGGCCATGCAGCCGGCAGACGAAGTGTCCAGTGAGCGCTACCAGGCGCTGTGTGCTCATCCGGTTGCCCGAAGACTACGCCACGCAGTGGTGAGCGCAGGGAAACCGCTCGGGCTCAATGACCTTGTCGGTGAAGTTTGTGCGCAGTTTGAAAGCACTACGCCCGCCGCGCAGCAGCGGGAGGCCCTGCAGTGGCTTGATGTTTTGACCGGCACTCGTCCGGCGGAAAACCAGCCGCCGTTTCTCAAATTACGTATCCATATGTTCCAGCGGATGCTGCATGGGTTGTGGTCATGCATTGATCCGCATTGCACCAGCAAATCCGAACACCTGCAGCATTGGCCGTTCGGCAATGTTTATGTCTCGCAAAAGGTACGTTGCGAGTGCGAGGCGCCGATATACGAGATTGGCTTCTGCGACGAATGCAAAGCTCCCCACCTGCTGGCGGAAGACCGTGATGGTGAGCTGCTGCAACCGCGCATGTTCTCCGGGGACGAGTTTGCGCTAAACCATGATGACGGCTATGAGGACGAAGGCGGGGGCAACGGCCCTGCGAAAAAGATGAACAGGCCTGCTCAACGTTTAGTCATTGCTGGTGGGAGTACGTTTGCGGCGCCGTTTGAACGCCAATCGCTAGATCTTGTTACTTCGAAACTGGGAGTTGTCAACGCTCAGCGGTCCTTATCCATCGCGGTTGCGCTCGAAGGACGTGAGGTCAGTGTCAACGGGGCTGAAACGTTCGCTTGCTGCAGCGCCTGCGAGCATGCAGTGTTCGGTTCCAGCCGGTTTCTGCGACGCGCCTATCTAGGGGCGCCGTTCTACGTAGCAAACGCCGTGCCCACATTGCTGGAGTTTTGCCCAGACCCGGAGAAGGGCGACTCAGAAGGGCGCTCCCCTGAGGAGCTGCCGGGCCGTGGTCGCAAACTGATAACCTTCACAGATAGCCGTCAAGGTACGGCGCGCATGGCGGTGCGCATGCAGCAGGAGGCCGAACGCTCGCGGCTGCGGGGCTTGGTATTCGAAACACTGAGAAACGCTCAGGCTAAGGCTGACTCACAACCGCAGAACACACCGACTGGCAGCCCGGAGCTTTTCTTAACCAACGCGGTTGCGCTGGAAGCGATCGGCATGATGGTCGAGGCCGCCAAACTCCGCCAGACAGCGGCAGAGATGCAAGCCGGAGTGTCCGCTGCATCGACGGCTGTTTCGCTTACCTGGTCCGATATCTTGCAAGTGTTAGCCGCAGCCAAGGACATTGATCCCTTTATTATCAGATACAACCGCCAGGCCAACCCGGCGTTGTTCGATGGCCATGAAGGCGGCCTTACCATGGCACGGTTATTAATGAGCCGCGAGTTCTCCAGAAGACCAAAATTCCAGAACAGCTCCGAGACTCTTGGGCTGATCAAAGTCGGCTATACCGGGCTGGACAAGATCGCCCGCACCCCTCCACTCTGGACTGCCACCCCGGCTTATGTCGCCAGTGGACCAGCTCAGGCTCCGCGCACTGACTTGACGCTGCAGGATTGGCGCGACTTTCTGCAAGTGACGTTGGACTTTTTTGTGCGGGAAAATACTTTCATCGCTATGGAAAACAAGATGCGGCGTTGGATGGGCAGCCGTTTCAGTCCCAAAGCACTGTATGCGCCGACCAGCGATGTGCAGGAAAGCAGCACCATCAAAAAGTGGCCGCAAGTAAAGCCCCATAGCGCACACCGGCTGGTCAAGCTGCTGGAAGTGGCAACCGGTTTAGACCGTCGCAATCCGGGCGATGCCGCCACTATGGGCGGCTGGTTAGAGGCCGCTTGGAATGCGTTGGTGGGTGCTCATATCCTCGAATCATCAGACACTGGATACCGGCTGAAACTCGAAACCCTTAATTTCTCGTTGCCTACCAAGGCGTGGGTTTGCCCGGTTACCCATCGGCTGTTGGAAACGACGTTCCGCGGGCTTACCCCCTACCTGCCGCGAACTATAGGCGCGCGGGACTACCACTGTACCCGCGTCAACCTGCCAAGCTTTGCTGCGCTGAGTCCTGATGCAGGCTCGGAGCCGAAGCAACAGCAAGTTCGCAAACTGGTCAATGCCGACGCCACCGTTGCAGACCTCCGCGAGCAAGGACTTTGGAGCGACATCTGCGACCGCACCCTGGAGGGCGGTTTTTACTACCGCGTTGCAGAACATTCCGCGCAACAGTCTGCAGAGTTGCTCGACAAGTATGTAGAGCAGTTCAAGCGTGGCGATATCAACGTGCTTAACTGTTCAACCACCATGGAAATGGGCGTCGACATTGGTGGTATCTCCGCGGTGGTTATGAACAACCTGCCCCCGCATCCAGCCAATTACTTGCAGCGTGCTGGCCGCGCCGGACGGCGTAACGAAGCACGTGCCGTCGCATATACCCTGTGCAAGGCCGACCCGCATAATCAGCGGGCGTTTGCCAATCCCAAGTGGCCGTTCGTTACAGCCATCCCAGCACCTTCTATTACTCTCAGCTCTACGCGCATCGTGCAGCGCCATGTTAACTCGCTGTTGTTAGGCATTTTTTTGCGAGCGCACAGCAGCTCAGACGGTGACCGCACCAAATTGACATTACACTGGTTCTTCGGCTCGGACAGCTCGCCGTGCCAGAACATGGTGGGGTGGCTGAAAGCTTGCCCGGACGAATTCGCCCCAGCCGTACGGCATCTAGTGGCAGGTACTAGCCTTGCAGGGAGTGCCCTGAACTACGTGATCGAGAGCACCCTCAGCGCGCTGAGGGTTCTGGAGCAGCGCTGGCTGGACGAGTACCGTAACCTTAACGAGAAAATTCAGGGTGCCAAGGACGAGGCCTACAAGCGTGCATTGACCCTAGAAAAACAACGCCATGAGGGCGAGTACTTGCTTCGCGACCTCGCTTCGCGGGCGTTTTTGCCGGGCTACGGCTTCCCTACCGATGTGGTCACTCTCAAGACCTACAACATCGAAGACTTCGTGCAGAAGCGCAACGAGCAGCAGAGTAGTCGCGAAGATAGCCTGGCCAGCAGTCGCGGAATGCCCTCTCGCGGCCTGAACATCGCCATTCGCGAATATGCACCGGGTGCGCAAATCGTCATCGATGGGCGAGTTTTCCGCTCCGCCGGCGTCAGCCTGCAGTGGCACGCCAATGGTGAGATCAACGAAGCACAGAAGTTCGATCTGGCCTGGCGGTGCCCTGAGTGCGGCAACAGCGGCATGATCGAAAACGCCTATGCTAACAGCGATAATGTGCGCTGCACCCATTGCAGTACCCCGATCTCTACCGAGCTATGTCGCCGCGTTCTGCGCCCCGCTGGCTTTGTCACCGATTTCTATGAAGAGACCACCAACGACGTCACCTCTCAGAAATTCATCCGCGTCGAGGAACCGCGTATTCAGCTGAATGGGGAAAGCATTGCCTTGCCAGATCCTCGGTGTGGGTTCCTCCGCTTCGGTCACGACGGCACCGTCTTCCATCACTCGTCCGGTGAGCACGAGCAGGGCTACGCCGTGTGCTTGAGTTGCGGGCGAGCAGAGTCGATGCTCCCGGGAGCAGAAGTACCTCCCGGCTTGCGCGCCGATCAGCAGCATCGCCCAGTCGGCGGGTTGGCTGGCAGCCGCAAGGATAAGGACTGCTCCGGCGAGGCGGTGACACATCAAGTGCACCTCGGCTACCAGATTCACACTGATGTTCTGGAGTTTTATCTGCGTAACCCGTTAACGGGGCAATGGTTGCCCGATTCAGCCGATGGCCGAGTCATCGCCGCGACCTTAGGCGCGGCGCTGCGGGACGTCATCGCCGACCAGCTCGGCATCCTCAGTACCGAAATGGGCTTCAGTCACCGGGTCGACCGCGACCGCGACAGCCGTCAGGGCCGAACGGTGATTCAGCTGTACGACGAGGTCAGCGGAGGAGCGGGCTTTGTCCTAGAAGGCCTCAGCGACATCACCCGCCTGCTGTCCAAAGCGATGCAGCGTCTACATTGTCCGGCCGATTGCGAGACTGTGTGTTCGCACTGCCTCGCAGGCCAAGATAGCCGGGTCGAGCGCGAGGAGCTCGATCGGCGTCTCGCCCTGCAGTGGTTGATCGATGCCGCTCTAGTCGATCATCTAGGCCTGCCCGCTGTTTTCGATGAGATACCTGGAGCGCGTTACTGCCCGGTCGGGCCACTGCGGTATCTGGCCAGTGCCCAGAACAGTCATGAGCTGGGCACTGCTCCAGCTCAGCTGCTCCTGTGTTTGCAGGGTGATCCGCAGGATTGGGATCTGGATCACCCGCGCTTCAGGCAGCAAGTACTTACCTGGGCAATCGCCGATGGCTTGAAGGTTATCCTTGGCATTGAGCCGGCCTGTGTGCTGAGTTCCGATCAAAAGAGCGTACTGCTGCAACTGGCTCGGATGGGCATAGAACTCGCCGAACTGCCAATGCGCGGCGGTACGACCGGTGCGCTACTGCTTGCACAGCTCGACACCGGTAATCGTTGCCATAGTGTTTACGCGAGCGAGGAATCAGCGGCGCAACCAGGTGCCGGTTGGCTGAATGGCCAAGGGGAAATCACATGGGGCGCCACTTCTGCAGTCCCTTGGCGGCATGGCCAGTTGCTCGACACCAGTTCATGGCAGAGCGACACCCAAGCAGCTCGAATCGTTGAAATCACCGCCGAGCTGGATGGTCCAGTCAATACCCTGAGCAAGCGACTGGCGACCTTGATCAATATCAAAATGCCGGAGCTCGCCCAGCTGCTGGCAACCGATCAGGCCGTGACCATTAGCTACTCCGATCGCTATTTGAAATCGCCCTGGTCTCTGATGTTGTTCACCGGCTTCGTCAAGCTATTCGAGGGGCCTGAGCTTAAGTCGATCTCCGTAGACACCTTAAGCGTAGGCGGAAGCCAACCCAGCTCCTCCTTGAGTCACGATTGGCAGCGGGCGGAGGATCAGAAGGCGGTCATGGGTGAATGGTTGGCGGAGCAGCTTGGAATCGAGCCGCAGATCTCGCTCGAGCGTAATAGTCGAGACATACTGCACGGAAGGTCCTTGAGCGTAACGTGGCGTTCAGGGCGGGTCAGCCAGATTTTGTTGGACCAGGGGATGGGTTATTGGCGTCCGCGGATGCCTTACAGGGATGAGTTGTACTTTGACTTCCAAGCGTCTGCACCGAGGCAGCTGGAGGACATTGGGGAGAAGTATTCCAGGGCGCAGATGCAGCAGGGGGGGCAGTGGCCGACGTATATCAGCTGTATCAATGAGATGTAGTCGTGCATTTGGGAGTATTGCAGCGGTTCACGGCACATGTGGTCGAGGATATCTTTACACGTAGCGGGCATAACACGGATGTTGCGACTCACGCATTGGACGCGTGCTGGCTTTGCTTAATTGCATCGCACTTGACCACTCATTTGCATTGCCACTGATCCAGTCAATTGCATTCATGCTGACCAACCGTTTGCATTCGACTTGACCAGCGCGACCGGCAGAGAACGGCGATTGTATTGAAAAAGTCGACCCGACGTGGCAGCCCTGTATTGAGAGGTGAAAGCGCCTTTTTTGCACGCAGCTACGTTAAATCTGAGCCTTAACCTTGAACCTTCTGCGCAAAACACGGATTTCAATCTCAGACGCGTACTTTTCTTCCGTGGAAATCGAAACCGACTTTTTCAGCAGTCGGCAAAAACCAGCCACTCGCGTATCCGGTACGAATGCGGAAGGATTCGTGAACGTCCAGCAAACCTACCTTCATAATCTCAGCGCTACGCTCAAAGCTACTTTCGCGTCCATTGGATTTAGCAGCCTATCGATAGGCGACCGAACGCTTACAGATGTCTGGTATTCCGGTTTCACGAGCTAATGGAAGTCAGCCATCAAATCGGCGAAACTGCGCAGCATCTACGATGCTTACTCGTACCTCCATTTCAGACTAAGGAAGGGCACATGACAATATGGAGTTGGTTCTCAAAGAAAAAGCCGGACGCTAGTGTCAAGCAGACTGGCAACGCTGCCTCTGCCACTTCCCAACCCAATCCTCAACTGGTGGATATCGTTGAGCGCAAAGCTTCCACCGGGTATGGCGGTTATGCGGACCTTGATAGCGACCTCGCACAATTAACGATGCCTGAGTTGGAGAAAAGCCCGCTGGTGCTTATGGCCTACGGTTATGCGCGCCGCTTGGCCAGCCGCGGGCTTTTCTTTCAAGGGCTAGTGGATGAAGCACACACTCAACAATCTCAACAAGTTTTCGTTACCCTGCAAGGTAGAACAGAGCAAACAATCAGGTTCCAAGAAGCGGCGGGGGCTCAAGCGGTCGAATTGCTGATGTTGTACCTCCCTAATGCCTCGAAGACAGAACTCGACTTCATTTACAAGAATGCCCTGCAGGGCATTACGGCTAGACAGATTCTGACCATCCACGGAGAGGTAATGACTGCAACAGAGGCCGGTTATTTTCCAGTTGAGTTCTGCATCAAGCTTGCGCAAAGAATCGCCTGTGAGGAGCCAGTGGCTGTTGAAGGCAGGGAATTAAGACTTATCGACGTAATAGAAAAACGTTCAAAAAACTCCTATGGACCGTTCGCTGATATGTTTGAGGACCTTAAGGTTCCCGTTCCAGCAATGCTTCGAGATCCTCTCATTTCAACGGCGACCGGCTACGCAATGTGGCTTGCTGCATCTGGCATTTTCGTTGCGGGAGGCGTCCAGCCCCAAATCCTGGTTGACGCTCGCAAACTGCTTATGGTTTTTAGCAAGGATGCGGATGGTGACCCAGACGTCATTCGTAAAGCTAAGGCACAAGCGATAGCACTAGCCTCTACCTATGTCCCAGAAATCGACGACGAGGCGGCTGCGGAAATCATGGCCGCTGGTGATGAAATAGTGAGTTTCTATGTCAACGAGGAACGTCGTTTAACACCGAGTGAAGTGGTTGAACGAGCTAAAGAGCGAGCCGAATCTCGTTCTTTGAGGCTGCACTCGTAGTATTCCACCACGCATCTAGATAGCGACTGAAAGCCCCCCAAGAAGACGCCGCCCAATTTTAGTTAGGGCCGAATCTCGAGATGACTGTAAGCGTCCGCCCAACACTCCTAGCGTGGTTAAACGGCCGCTGCCTTCGCCGATAGTGGACTTGGGTCGCGCTCTGCCTGTGGGGACGGACCGGAAACGACCAGTTGCAACTCTTAATTGATTGTCTGAAATACCCATCACTCAGCCGCCAATAGCCCATTCTCCTCAAGCGTCTGGTCAAGTCATATGCAAACGACTGGTCAGTGGCAATGCAAATGAGTGGTCACATCGACGCAATTACACAGGCGTAATATCTCGACTACATTGTCAGTCTTTAGGGCGACGTATCCAGCGGAATCGGCTGGAATGGTCTCGGTTAGCGTTGCTCACCGACCATCTGCCGTTGTTGTGGAAAGTGCAAAGATTTCTCAATATCTGCCAGGTCGAATTGGGGGATTCGTTTTTTCACTCATTGGGGCGAACCTATCAGCAGCGTTGTCATACCCTTAACGCAGTGATTTTTATAGGTGCACCTCAGGTGCAACACATAACCGGACAAAACGGAACGGGCGAGTCGTGATTTCAAGGCATAGGAAAGGTATTTTTTGTTGCACTTTGTCCGGACAACTCAAAGTGATACGCGTCAGCACATTCAGGGCGGGTAAGCACTTGGTAATCGCCATCCGTGGCGTTTCGCTCAGTCTAGGATCTCGCGACGAATCTTGTCCTGCTCTCGCAGCTCTTCGGCCAGCTCTCGCAGCAACGGCCTGATTCCACCTGTCCAGGCATTGCGCGCCGCGGCGGCCTTACCCTCGGCGCTTCGTGGCCCGGTGCTTTGTTCCCAAGGTCGCCATTGCCGGATCAGCTCCGCCTGCCGCGCCCGTCGCTCGGGCGTCCAACCGTTCGCCATGCTCAACCTCCAATAGTTCGTTCTGCGCTTTTTTGGTTTTCCGCGTGCGCGCGGGCTTCTCTTGAATACCGTTATTGACCTGGACCTGATTGCCGATGTTCGCCTGCTTCACGAAAGCTACCTGCTTGGGGTTTTTAAGTTCGCCCAAAGTCTGCAAGGTCGCCCGGGCCTGGTTCTGAGCCTTAAGTGCGAGACGCATGTAGGACTCCAACCCGCTCATTTGTTTAGCCGACAGTGCACGAGTCGTGAGCTGCGTGAAAAGAACGTTCAGAGTGTGCGCCTGCGCCACTAGCATGTTTTCTGCTTGAGACATGTCACCGTTGTTGATTGCAGCCGTCTGCCGGCTCAATTCGAGCACTACCTCGGTAAACGGCGTCTCGCCGATCAGGTTACTGCTGACAAGCAATGCGGCGCTCAGGCACTCAGGAGTCAGATAATTAATGGCGAGGGCCTGCTCCTCCGTCTCCGCCATGGCGAACTTCTTTGCCGGGATATTACTCATTCGCTCGTCTCCATCGGGGTGTTGTTATAACGCTGGCGCAGATCAACGCCAGCCGGACAGTAACGGCCGGTTGCCGCATGGCAGGCGCGGCAGCTCATCAGATGGTTAATGTGTGCCGCCTCGGCCTCTCGCCATGCCTGTGACGCCTTAGCTGCGGTGTGGATGATGTGCTGCGGCTTAACTTCCTCCACGGTGTGGATCTCGGCCGTTTGCTCAACCCGCTGCGGCCGGTTGATCCACACCGGGCTAACGTGGATCGTGTCGGCCACCAGCACGACGTCCGCATTGGCCAGCTCGGCAAGGTCGTGCGGCTCCAAATGCCCCTCGTCCAGCAGTACAGCAGGATGGGTGCCGAGCAGACGCGCGACACTAGGCAGCCAGAGGCTCGACGGAGTAGGTTTAGGAGATGGCGTGGCGAGTGTGCCGATTAGCGCCTTGACGATCTCCGCCTCGGAGAGAGGACGCTCGAACCCTGGGACTGCAACTACCGCCAACAGGGTATCGCCCTGCTGCTGATGAGCCTTTTGTTTTGTAATAGCGGTGTCGATAACGCCGCATGCTTGCACCACGTACCCGTCGGCCAACACAAGCAGGTGCAACCAGCAAAGGGTCGGATCATTAGCCGCATTCAGTTCGGCAATGAGCTCGATGCGGTGATTGCATACATAGAGTCGGTCGGCATCCGTGATGCGGTCAGCGGGACGCAGGCGAAGTTTATCTCCGTTGAGCTCGGCGGTGAGGCCGGCCCGGAGCAGGTAGTCCAGGGCGGCCACGATCAAAACTCCTCAAAGTCGACTGCAGGCGACTTGCCATGCTGTCCGTTCTGTGTCCGGTTTTCGTCCGCTTCCCGTCCGGTTTGTCCGGTATTAACGATCTTCAGACTGTCCGTCCGGTCCGGTTCCCCTAAGGGAGGCAGGACAGGACGGACAAGAAATACATGTGTACCGTCGATTCGGATTTGCTGACGATCAGTCAGCGCGTATTTGACATCGTGAAACCGCTGGCGAGTAATTTTGGCTTCTTCACACTTCGCTTTCCATGCGTCAAGTGTGATGAATACCGGGTGATCTTCCCGGCCTTGGCTATTCAACCGTTGGGCGATCTCCGCGTGCATCTGCTCGAGTGTTTCCAGCGCAGCCTTTTGATGCTTACCCAACTTTGCCAACACTGGCGCTGCTGGTGCTGTGTACTCAGTCAGACGCAGCGCGGCACCGCTGACCAAGCTGCCGCTGTCGTCGCGTACTGGTACGCCGACCAGTTCGAAGGCAAGCGATGGCGGCTCTTCAGCATCCTTCATCTTGCGCGGGATCAGCCGAACCTGCTTGTCTTCGTCGCTGCGGCTCACTTCGTATTCAGCATCCGCAGCACCTTTCAGCGCAGACGACCCGCGTGCGCCTCGCTCGCCATCCTTACCGCTGTGGTGGACGATCAAGACTGTAGCCTTCCAGTGCCGACGCAGTGCGTCAACGTTGCGGATGAACTGCCCCACGTCCGTTGCGCTATTTTCGTCGCCTCCGAAATTACGGGCCATGGTATCGATCACAATCAGCACCGGGGATTCGCCAGTAGCTTCGGCAATCTGCTTAACCGCTTCTGCCACTTTTGCAGCATTTGTGGCGTTGGACAGATCCGTAGGGGCCTCTGATACGAACAGCAGTTCCGGCAAGGCAGTGTCGTTATGCTGCGCCCATGCGTGAAGGCGCCGAGCGATACCGTTGTGACCTTCACCTGCGATGTAAATTACAACTCCCGGTTTCACCAAATGGCCGTGGAACGGCATGCCGCTAGCGATACAGCAAGACAAGTCCAAAGCAACGAACGATTTCCCCTTACCTGGAGGGCCGTACATCACCGTGAGTGCGTCTTCCTCGATATAGCTTTCAACCAGCCAGGCAACAGGCTTGATTGGCATATGGCAGGCCGCTACAAAACGGATGTCGGGAGTGCTGATCTGCTGCTGGCGCTGTGTTGCCCACTGGTTGTTGTAGGGATCTTTTGTTTTCGCACTCATGCTTTCAACTCCAAGCCTGCCAAGCGATCACGCGCCAGCTCGAAGCGATGGCGATCCTCTTCAGACAGTTCTGCACCTTGGACGATTAGGGATTGGCCAATGAGGTGGACCATACGCTCAAGCTCGATGGCAGCTTGGCTCGGACCCAGTCGACGTGGCTTGCTGCCGCAATCAGTGAACAGGTCACGCAACTCCAGCTCGACGGAGGCGAGGATCTCGGTCACCGAACAGCCGACCCAGCACTTCACCAACAGCTTCCCGTCCTCGACCTCTGTGATTTGCAGGCTAGGAGTCTTGTCATCATGTGCCGGGCAGCGAGCCGTCCACTTACCCGATTTCACTTGGCGAACTTTGTCGAGGAGTGGCAAAAGTTTGTCTGCAGGCTTCATTCAATTACTCCTCGGAGATGAAGTCGGAGCGCTGCAGGGCGTTACATGCGGACTTATTGGTGCTGGCAGCCTTTTTCACTTCGACTACCTCACGCATTTCAATGCGTTTGCGTACCCATTCCTGGACTTCAGACAGAACGAAACCCACGGGTGCGCCACGCGACTTACTGTCGCTCAGTTGAACGGGACGAGGAAAGGTAGGGTCGTCTTTGAGGCGTTTGTAGATGGTCGGCCGAGCAAGGCCGGTGATGGCTGCCAGATCGGGCATGCGGATGATGGTGGTGTCGGGGTCGAACAGAGAGCCAGCCGCGTAACCGGCGGCATTGAGGGGGAGCATGTTGCGCATATATATATCCCGTCATTGATTAAGACGGGGTCAGATTGACGATTCAAGCGGGCTATAAAAATCCCCGGTCGTGACGGATATATAGGTATCCGTCACGCTTAAGAGGGTTTTCGATACCCTTAAAGGGTTTTACTTGGACGCCCACCTAGACGGGCGTGGGGCGGTGCTATTACACGAATCCATTGCCTCACGCGTTCTATGGTTGGAAGATCAGTAATCCCTTCCAACTCCAATGTATCCATGACCATCACGGCCACTTCAGATACTCGATATTCCTGCGCTGTATCGGCTTGCCATACATCACCAGCAATGGCTCTGGCACGTTCGGCAACAATCGTCTTCTGTCTGTTGGCTACCAAGAACGGGCGTGCTTTTTGCAGCTCGGATTGACTTGACTTGAAGATCAAGTCTTCAACAGCCAAGACCCCCGCGAGTGTCGATGACAGAGCGATCCCCATTATCAATTCTTCACTTTCCGGGTGTTTTTTCAGTAGCGAAATCACGTCCAGCATGGTGCTTTCAAGCAAATGGTCAACGACTCTTCGCTCTTTCTCGGATAGGTGATTGGTCATGCTCTCTGCGAAAATCACTAAATCTTCAATTTCGATGCGTCCGTTTCTTCTTCGGATTTCCGCAAATTGTTCGGAGGCTGCATCATGGCTGTCTTTGACTGACCTATAAGTAGGCGGTATGTAGTTATATTTGTCTTTCAATCTTGTCGATTCCCGCAGCATGCATCGTATTCGGCTGAAAGTGCTCTTGAGTTCTCACGCTTCGCCCCTCCCGGATGGGCGTCAAATTGCACTATTTGAGCGCTGTTACCCGGACCGACCTTTTGGGTGCAGTTATCCGCAAAGTGGCGGTGCACAGTCTATATCTGTCTATGCGCCAACGGGAAAAGCGCTATGCCTTTTTGTTAAGTAGGCCTTGCACCACGTTGCCGCCGGCTAGCGCGTCCAGGTGGTCGGCGTACCACTGCATCATGGTTATGCGTTGCTCAAGATACTGGGCCTTGTTGTAAATGCCGGAAATACCCTCTTCCTTGTGCGCGAGCTGCGCTTCGATGTGGTTTTTCTGCCAGCCGTTTTCGCGTAACAGGGTGCTGGCAGTGTGGCGGGTGCCATGTCCGACCAATCGACCTTTGTACCCAATCCCGGCGAATACTTTGTTGATTGTGTTTTCACTGATTGTCGGGTTTTTTGGTCCGACGCCGGGGAACAGCCAGCGGCTACGGCCTGTCACCTTGTGCAGTTCGCGTAGGGCCTCGATCGCCTGGTTGGGTAGGGGAGTCACATGATCCCGGCGCATCTTCATCTTTGTGGCGGGTGTCTTCCAGATGGCGGCATCAAAGTCTACTTCCGCCCACTCCGCCAGTCGTACCATCCCGGGCCGGGATGCTGTCCAGATGCAAAGCCACGCGGCGGTCTTGGCTGGTAGGCGGCTGGTGGTGGATTTCAATGCTCGGATGAACTCTGGCAGTTCGCACTCCAGTAAGTGCGGATGTTGTTGAGTCTTGGGGGCGGGAGCTGCAATATCACGCAGCCTGCTGGCCGGATCGTTCTCCGTCACCCCCAGGCCGATGGCCCGGCCAAATATCTGATTTATCCAAGAGCGACACTTCTCGGCAACGTTATGAGCGTTACGCGCTTCGAGTGAGGCTTGGAGGGCGGCGCAGTCGGTGCGGGTGATTTCATCCAACTGCATGTCACCCAGAGCAGGGAGTATGTCCTTCTCCAGATAGGTGCGGATCTTGTTCAGGGTTGAGTCGGCCAGACCTTTATCGACCTTCGCCTTGAGCCAGTCCTCAGCCGCTACGCGGAATGTCCGGGTTTTGGCTGCGACAGTGGCAGCCTTGGCGGCGAGCTTTTGTTCCTGTGGGTCAATTCCGTCGCTGATTAGTTTCCTCAGCTTGTCCGCTTCTTCGGCTGCGCGCTTGGCGCTCACTTCGGGATAACTGCCTAACCCCATCCACGCCCATTTACTTGCCGCGTTCTTGTATCGGAGCTGCCACGATTTGCCGCCATTCGGCTTCACCCGAAAGTAAAGCCCGCGCTCATGTAGTTCTCGATATTCCTGTGTGTCTGGCTCAAGACTGTTCAGTACGGTATCAGCCAACGGGCGGCGCTTGATATCGGAACGCTTCATGTTCTGTATCCCAGAGTTAGGACTTTTTCTGAGGGTACAGCGTGGGATACACGGAGGGAAGAGATGAGGTGAGATATGGAGATACAGTCAGAAACAACAAAGCCCGCACTAGGCGGGCTTTGCGGGCTGTTTCGTAAACTGTCTGAGACAGCTAGAAACATATGATTGGTGCCCCGAGGGGGCAACGGTCGAACTGCGACAGTAACGTACCACAGGCGGCAATCGCCTGCGATGCCCATTTATGCTAGGCCGCACGGGTCTTGAAAGAGGACAGTAAGCGGCATGATCTTGCATCTGCGTGATAGCCTTTACGCCATTTTTACGCCAGGAGGGTGTGTGGCTTCTTACAGGAAACGAAGCGGTGGTTGGCGAGCAGAGGTCGCGAAGCTCGGTGTGCGTGACTCCCAGACCTTCGAAACAAAAGCAGCGGCGATAGCCTGGGCGACTTCTCGTGAAGCGGCGATCCTCGCGCAGAGCGGGAGATCACGCACGACGGCGTCGATGACTCTTTCGGAAGCGCTGCATCGATACAAGCGTGATGTATCACCCAGCAAGGCGGGCCAGCGATGGGAAGAACTACGTTTGGACAAGTTCGACAGAGAGCTTGAGTGGGTCGGTGAACTAATGGATAGCATTACTTCAGAGCAGATAGCTCGATGGCGTGATGCGCGATTGAAAGTGGTGAAGACCGCCACTGTTCGGCGTGAGATGACCCTTTTATCATCCGTTTTTGAGCTCGCCAGAAGAGAGTGGAAAACGTGCTTGGTGAACCCTGTACGTGATGCCAAACGGCCGAGCAATGGGCCACCTCGTGAACGTCGAGTCTCTCCAGGTGAGATCAGCGCACTGCTTAACCGACTCGGTTTTGTCGAGGGGCAGTCGCCAGTGACGCTGCTTCAAGAGCTGGCATATGCATTTCTGATTGCCCTCGAAACCGCAATGAGGCAGGGGGAAATACTGGGTATGACTGCGAAGTGGGTGAATCTGCGGGAGCGTTACGTCCGGCTGCCCATGACTAAGAATGGATCGAGCCGGAACGTCCCACTGAGCAAGCGAGCCGGGGAACTGTTGAAACCCCTATATAAGGGGAAGGGCGCTGAAGATCGATTGTTCCGGCTCGAATCGGCGTCTGCAGACACTATGTTCCGGAAAATTCGCGACGAGTTGGGTATTGAGGGGCTGACATTCCATGACACGCGACATGAGGCTATTACTCGGCTTGCCCGGAAGGTAGATGTTCTGGACTTGGCGCGGATCACGGGTCACAAGGATCTGAAGTCGTTGATGATTTATTACAACGCAACTGCTTCGGAACTGGCTCAACGATTGGGATGAAAAAAGCCTGCGGAACGCGCAGGCTTAAGGTTTATGCAAGTTCTCTCGATCGCCTGGCTACGGGTAATCTGGCGCGATGTTGCCGCAACCAGGTGATCACCTCACAAGCGAACCATCTTTTCGCGGCTTTTGCTCCCGTTGCACACGGCTGAACGCTTTTTGGAAAGCCAGGTTGCACGACGACTCTACGTTCAACGGTGTAGGCGGATAGCTTTAGGTATGCGGCGACGTCCTGTGCTGTCCACAACTCGTGCTCAGCAGCTACTGCGGGACGTTGCAACTGCTTAATCAGTTCTTGTAACGAGCTGAGCAGATCCGCAGGAGCTGTTGGTAACTCACTTGGCATAACGTTTCTCCCGCGCTGCTCGAGCAGCAGCTTTCTCCTCCATCAATGCAGCCCATTCTTTTGCTTTCCGTTGTTGTCTAAGCTTGCTGCACCCTTTGTGACGGCGTGTAGAGCGAGCGAAACCGCATATATCGCAGAGACTTGGAAGATCTAGCCGCACGCTTGCCATCGTTGGCCGTATCCGGGAACTCATACGGGTGCTCCATTGGCGATTGATGTGGCCAGCAGTTGAGATAGGAAGGCCACTTCGTTTGCGGTGAGATCACCTTGCTGACGGGCAAAGGTTGCGACTGCCTCGAGGCGAATCAGCGCATCTGACGTCTTCTGCACTTGATAGTTGAAAAGGGCGGTACCGACAATGCGGATAGCCATCAGGTGACGTGCGTCCCGCGAGCCTTGTGTTGGCGATGTGATAGCCTTCGGATCGCTACTTCTTTGGTGCTCTGCTTGCATAGTGTTGTCCTCAGTGGTGGTTGGTGTCGGGGAGGAGCGAACTCCTCGACACCCTTCATTTACGGTCTTAGTCGACCGTCCTTTCGGTGGACTCGTACCGCACCAGGTGCAGCACCAGATCCTCCAGTTCTTCATCACCGTCAGTGCAGGACTGCCACTTCAGAACAGCTTGGATCTGCTCGCGGCTGCATCCCATGACTAATATTTCGCGCTCCCCGCGAGCTGAGCGGACTTCGAGAATCCCCAGCAATCCGTCGACGGCGTAGGCATCCGCCTGCACGATCGGTTGACCGTTGTTTGTTTCCTTCAGGCCTGCGAGCACGAACCCGATCTGGTCCGCAGCCTCGGAGCGGGAGCCGCTCATTACTTGTATTTGCATGGTTCTCCCCTGATTAGGCCTTGAAAACCCAGCAGCGAACTGACTGGGGGATTGGGGTTAGGGGGGTGCGCATCTGCAAGTTGGCCCGGACGGCGCTTTCGGTTGGCCGGCTCGCGTCGATGAACTTGTGGGTGCGACCTTCCTTCAACATCCGACGTAGGACGCTCAGGTCTGGAATTCGCTGACGATGTTCCATGGCGACTTCGGCGAACTGGTTGAGGTTGATGGCGATTACCCCGGGTGTTTTGCTGTGATTGACCAAGGGCTCGCTGCTCAGCGATTCCAGATAGTCGTACACCTGCCAGAACTCATTGAGTTCCTGTGGATCAGTGGTGATTGCTGACTGGCGCTCCGTGGCCATGCCGAGGATGTATTTGCGCGTGTCGCTGACCATCCGTTCGGACAGTGGCAGTACCAATTGCAGGCAGTCGACCAGCGCGAGCAGCATGCTGTGGTTACGGATGACTCGATCGGAGCCAAGCTTTTTGCTTGCCCACAGTTCAGCTCGGTATTTGGGGTATGCCTCTGCAAAGCGGGCCATAATCTGCTGCTCAGCCTTCATGGCCTTGACCATGAAGTGACTCACCTCCTCAACCCCTGTCTGCACCAGCGAGTCAGCTGCTGCGCGGCTTTCCTCTGTGATGTTGGGCTTGGGGAAGTACAGCTTGGCAATCCGGCTCAGAATTGCTTCGTGGCCAACCACTGGCGCGTTCTGAGCGATCACAATGGATGCGCGGAAAGGCGGTTCATAGGTGTCGTTGCTGTTGGTTTTGACGCCACGCGTACGCAGCAGCCCCCCTCCGTAGTAGTCCTTGAATTCATCCCATTCGAACGACTTGGCGTTATCGGCGTTTGAGTTTCGATCAGCCTCGAGCAGTACCAGCGGAAGATTGGACACCTGACCCATGGCGCGGCTTCGGCCGGAGATCGAACCCTTTTGAGGGTCAAAGCCTTCATAAAGACGCCCGAACAACTTCCAAAGGAATTTGATCAGCGTTGTTTTGCCTGAGTCCGGTTCGCCCGACATTTCCAAGAAGGGAAAACTTTCGTATTCGGCGCGAATCTGTTCAGCAAAGAGGGACCCAAACCAATGCGTCAGAGCCACCACACCTTTCTCGCCAAAGCACAGCCATAGCTTGGGCAACCAGTCTTCACGGTAACCCTTAGCGTCGATCGACAGATTCATCTTCACCGACTTCATCAAGCACTTGACCCGCTTTTTGCTGAGGTCGAAATAATCCTCAGCATTGGCTTTGAAGACGGTGCCGCCCTGCACGGCGATATCGTTGAAGATGTAAGCCTTGTGCTCTTTGCTGTAGCCAATGAAGTCGATGGTCTCGACGGTTTTCAGGCCCTCGGTTTGTCGGATGATGATTTGATCTAGGTGCTTCTGAGTACCAAGCCAGGTCGCGCCGGAAAACATGAGGCGAGCCTTGAACTCGCTGCTCGAGGAAATTTGCTTTGGAGTGAAAGTGAATTTTTCCGGGGCGTTATCGCTGGGCGTATCAATTCGGAAGTAAAACCAGGCTTCACTGGTCACTTCGTTCACTTGCTTGTACAGAGCTTCAAAATTGCAGTTGGTGATCAGCTTCAGCGCACACACCGACTCAAGCACTTTGCGGCGTGCGTTTCGCTCGCTCAGCAGTTGGTCGTCATGGTCATCACTATTCAGGATCTGACGCTGTTCCTCCTCGAGCTTAGATAGGTCGAATTTCGCCCAGTACATTCGGTTGCCGAACTCTAGGCAAAACTCCGAAGTTGCGTCTTCCCAGGTGTACATGAGCATGGCCTTCTCGCGGGGGGAGACTGCCAACAGCAGATCACCTTCATGACGCGCAACATCGAGATCACGTTTGCGACGCTGATCACGCTTCTCGCCTTCCTCAAACTGCCAGCGCTGGTGCAGATCATTCCAATCGACCTTCCGACCATCCCGTTGGGGAATCAGGGCTGCAAGGCATGCGTAGCCAAGCTCTCGCGATTGCTTGGCCCAGCGTTGCAAGTAACCGCGTGCTGTCGGCTCGTTGTCCAACGCCCAAACCAACCTGGGGAGATTGCCTTTGCGCAGCTCCGCCAGCTCCTTGAGGGCGTGAGCGGGATAGACATTGCTGGACATGGCCGATACAGCTGCGATGTTGTTCTGAGTCAGGCTAATGGCGTCGAAGATCCCTTCGACAATCCAAAGCTCTTCGACCGTGGCCAGGTCGACGGTAGGGGGACACCACCAGTGTCCTTGAGCGCTGTATTTTGGCTTGAACCGAGCTTTCATCTTGCCGAAGCGTGAAGGGCGATCGATCAGGCGTTCCCAGTAGCCCCCATTCGGCAAAGGGAAGCGCACGGTGGCACTGGCTTCGTTCAGGTCCTGATTAAAATAATTTTCTTGGGTAAACCACCCGGTCATCAGACCGGTGTTCAAGCCGCGAGCAAACTCCAGGTAAGCACGTGCGGTGGCCACGGGGTCGTTATCAGTCGAAGGCGCACGCTTGCTCCAATCCTCGAATAGATCTTCGTAGAGCTCTTTGACGTGCGCGATATGGCCACAACGCTCAGGTCGGCCGCAGCGGATTTGCCATGGTTTGTCATAGCGGGCATACAGCTCTTTTTTGCCACAAGCAGGGCATTCGCCGCCACGCATGTAGTCGGTTCCGACGCGGTGTTTCAGATTGAAATCGCGCTGCAACCGTTCAAGCACTGAGTCGCGCAGATTTACTTCCATCATGATCTTTACTTCGCTGCTTTGAGGCTTTGGGTCAGGGCGCCGGAGAGAGCGCCGATCAGGTGTTTGCGAGCGGCCATCACTGGATCGTTCGTGAGGATCGATCCGTGACGCAGCCCTTCGGGAATGAGGCGGTATTGATCTGCGTACCAAAGGTCATTGAGGCTGAGACGGTACTGTTCACGCAGGTTGACCAAGAGGGCTTGGGCCTGATCAGGCGGCAGCTTTGCGTTGATGTTCAGGGCGTTTTCCATCGTCAAACCTCAATTTCGGGCGCAGCTCACCCAAACCCACGGTGTGTGGGACAGGCGATTTTTTTGTGGTTGGGTATTACGGGGTGGCTAAGCGAAAGCGCCCGATGTCCGGCGCGTTGATGATTCGCTCGTAGATCAGGCTGACAGGCACGGCCCATTGGCTGCCGGTCACTGGGTCAACTATCACGGTGTGGGTCGACGTGCTGCTCTGAATGTTCAGGCGCTGCCGATCACGAACAGCGACCATGGTGCTGTTGGCCAGGTGAACGATCCTTTCAGCGACCTGCGCTTGTACGTCGTAGTCTGCAACCAGGTTTTGAACGGCTCGGCTGAAAAGTTGCTGATCGTCGCTCAGGTGCTCGGACTGGTGACGTTCCAGAAACGACAGTGCAGCGCGCTGCAGAAGATCCTGGTATTCGTTCACTGCGGGCAGGGCAGTCATTGGGCTTTCTCCGACTTCGAAGCGTGCAGCTGAATGAGGGCGAGTACTTCGGCGTGCCTTGCGGCCAGATGCAGGGTGTCAGCTTGCAGGATCGCTTCAGCCTCAGCTTCATTGATGGTTCCGTCTTCCAGCGCCTTTGCAATGATCTGGTCGACCGTACCCTTCTTGGCTGCTGCCTCAACACACCGGGCGTACATTTCAACGTTGTCCAACGCGTCAGGCTCAACTACTGGAACGAACATGCCGCCGTACATCGCAGCGATGTACTCGGGCAAAAAGGTTGTTCCTGCCACGAGCTCAAGCTGGTAGATCTGCGCGTCGGTCAGCGGGCGGCTGTTGTTGTTCTCATAGGCGTGGTTGTCGAACTTCTTGAGCGGCAGACCGATGCGGGGGGCGGCGCATTCGCGTCCGCCTGGATAGGCGCAGATGATCGCGCTGACTACCTGACGCCGAGTTTTTAGAACTGTGGTTTTCATGTTCTGCTTTTCCCTGTGGCTCGATGCCACTACTGTTCAATCACGCCGTCTTTGATACCTAGCAGGACCGCGGCGCGATGTGCCTCCCCCCGGCGACCTTTTCTCCGACCGTTGAGAAGGTCGCTGACCAAATTCTTGTTCAAACCGTTTTTTCGGCAAAATTCCGCAATGCTCATTCCCTTCCGATCAAGCAGAGCGCGGGCTTGCTCCGGCGTAACTGGCACGGGCATAGTGTGTTGCCTCCTGTTCATATGGGTTGTTTTGTGTTCATTGAGGTGATTATGCACGTTATTTCGATCATGTACAGGTGAATGCTTGAAAAATTGTTCGTCCGAAACGTTGCAAGGGGGATCGGTTGGAGATCGCTTACGCGACGAACGAGTCAGGCTCAACCTGAATCAGGAAGATCTAGCAGTTGCGGGCGGCGTAAACCGGAACACGCAAGGAAGCTATGAACGAGGTGCGCGGCACCCTGATACCGCCTACCTTTCGGCGGTCGAAAGGTTGGGTGTGGATATCGCTTTCGTATTGACTGGGCGAAGATTTGTTGGCGATTCGTTGAATGCGGTGGAGGCTCAAATTATTGAGCAATACAGAGGTATTACGCCCTTCGACCAAGAGGCAATTCGCCGCTTCTTGCAGGCGATGGCCGATGACGCCGCCCGGAGTCAGAAGTAAACAGCAACACAGCAAACCAGACATTCGTCGCTCCCCAGTACCATCGCTAGCTTCCGCCCCGATAACGTCGATTCAGCAATGCACTTTATGGAGTAGTACGCATGTTGGATCGCACGAAACAAGAACGAATCAGCGTTGGTTTAAGTGAATTCGATTGGCTTGGGTTAACCCCGATGGAGCGTCGCCTGATCGGTCTTTACCGATCGTTGAACGAACAGGAGCAACACCAATTGCGCCGGCTTTCTGAGGTGTTAGCCACCAAACCAGAAGACGCTGCTAGCGACCGTTAACCGACCCTTGTAATAGACCGCCGTCACTATCCCGCCGGCGGTTCGTGACTACGCCACCGCCTGTGACCCAAGCTGTTCGAACAGCTCCCGCTGTTTCGCCCTGGGCATATCCCTCAAGTGATCAAACAACATCCTTTCGAATGACTGCGCCGATGGGCTCAACGTGTGCGAAAAGGTGAGATTCGCGACCCACGTGTGCCCACATTTTGCGTCCAGGCACTGGCAGTACAGCTTCGCGAACTCCGTTGATAGCTTCTCGCGTGAAGCGATCCGCCCTCTGTGCCCGCATTTGCATTCAACTCTCATTCTGTCCCTCCCCAGGGAAGCCAATCGCCATTAGTTTGCCACATCCCGTAGTGGCAATCTCTTAGCTAGGCAACGGATGCGGGAGAATTAACTGGCTCAATTGCCTCTCGCCAGTTGATTCGCCTATCTGGTCGCAAGGTGTCGTTGATTTGATCGAACAGCTGACAGATCGGCCGGATCTCGTTGCTGGTGTACACCCGGTCAATCTTTTCGATGTCGCCAAAACCCCCGCTGTTTTCCGGAATGATGCCGGCGAGCGCGGGGTTCATCCGCCAGGCGGCGATCACGTCGTTGCGGGTGATGTTCTTCACCTTTTCCAGCTCGTCTTTGGCTTGGAAGTCGCCCACGGGGATGATCTGGATCGCGTTCTCCTTGCCGTTCGGGATGTTGACGAACATCGAGCGGAAGTTGCCCACTCCCTTGCTGGAGCTGATCTGCGCGCGCAGGTTGTCTTCGTCCTCCTCGGTCAGGTCCGGGTCGTTGGTGTAGAAGATGTAACCGGCGTGGGCACCGTTGCTGTAGTAGCGCCGGCGGAACAACGTGGCGGCTTCGTTGAGCAGCAGCGCCTGCATGCCGCCCAAGTAGTCCGGCACCCCGTAGATGTTCTGTTCCACGTCATAGTCGAGAACGTGCTCGATCTCGTCCTGGTCGAAGTCCATGAACTTATTGTCAGGCAGCAGCATCCGGAAACCGCCGTCGACCTTGATCCGCATGTTTATCGCGGCCAAGTGCTGCAGCTCCAAGACTTGGCCGAAGGCGTTGGTGTCTCGATAGAAGAAGGCTTCGCCGAACACCATGTAGTCCAGCCCCGCGCAGCCCATTGTGCGAGCGCTACAGCCGGCCGAGGGCACCAGCTCACGCAGCAGCAAGTTGCGTTTGAATTTCGGGATTGCTCCGTGGTGCGCGTTGGCGCGCAACAGTTTGGCCAAGCCGGGACGTGACACTGGCGGTTTGTAGATTTCTCCGTCGTCGCTGAGAAACACGCCCAGGTACTCCCCGATGTTGCCCGACAGCACCTGTTCGGGTTCGCCGAACGTAAACGCCCGCATGGGTTGCTGCTGTCGTGCCTGCTGTTTGACCTGGTGTTTTTTGTGTCGAGGATTGGGCATTGTTTCCACTCGTGACGTAGCGGCTACGACGCCGCTTGTTGGTGTTCAAAGGTTCGTTGGCCAGGGCGTGCATGACCGCCCACGCGATGTCGGCGTGGCCGGTCGCGTCGGTGCGCGAAGCGCTGTAGGTGACCTGGCCGCTGCTGGTGGTGCCGCGTTTGATGGTCAGGAACGCCTGGGCGATGTCGGTCCATCCGGCATCCCATTCGATGCGGCTGCCTTGGATCGTGTCCTGGGCCTTGAGCACCAGGGCGTTCTTCGCCTCCAAGCTGTAATGAATTGGCGTCGCTTTAGCGTAGAAGTCGCGCACCAGGTCGAACACGCCGTAACCCACGCCGGTGACATCAATGCCGATGTGCTGGACGTTGAAACGCTCGGTCAGCTTCTTGACCTGAGCGGCCTGGTAGGTGAACGAGTGACCACGCCAGCTGTGCTTTTCCAAGATCCGGAACTTCGCGCCAGGCTCCAGCGGCGGGGCGATGACAACGCACGTCGCGTCGTCGCGAGTTCGGCTCGGGTCGTAGCCCAGCCAGACCGGGCTGTTGCCGAACGGTCGTTCCTCGTCGGGCTTGTAGTCCTCCCACAACGACAGGTCGGAATAGCACCGCTCCAGATCCTTGAGGCCGAACGCGCTCTGTGTGCTGTCGATGAACTTGCAGTAGAAGAGCTGCTGAAACTTGTCCTCGTCGTACTCCAGCTGCAGCTGCTCGAGGTCGAACAGATCGCAGCCGCCGTCGATCGCATCCTGAATGGTGATGGTCTTGCGCCATTGGCCGTCCGGACACAGCGCGCCTTGGGTGTACGCGGCCTCGATCGGCCAGGTGCCGCCGGCCTTTTTTCCGCGCTTGCTGTTGCGGAATTCTTCGCCGGTCCAGAACGGGTAGGCCTGGTGCGACACAGCGCTAGGCGTCGAAAAGTAGGTTTTGCGCCACTTCTTGTGGGTGCCCATGGCGCTGGCCACGGTGCTGAGTTTTTCGAAGTCGCGGATCCAGAAATATTCATCGACGTAGACGTGACCGTGGTAGCCCTGGGCGGTGCTGCTGTTGGTGCTGAGAAAGCGCAGCTCGGCGCCGTTGCTCAGCACGATCGGGTTGCCGGTCAGCTCGATGTCGAACCACTGCTTTGCGAACTGGATGATGTAGCTGCGGAAGATCTCGGACTGCGATCGGCTGGCCGACAGAAAGACCTGGTTGTCGCCACTCAACACCGCGTCCATGAACGCTTCGCCGGCGAAGTAGTAGGTCAGGCCCACCTGCCGACTTTTGAGGATGTTGCGGATTCGACACGTCAGCGGGTTTTGCTTGGCCGCGAACAGCTCCTGCTGGTAGCGGTACATCTTGCTGATGAACTGGTCCAGGAAGTCGACTTCGGTCAGCCCGCTGATGTCGTTCTTGGCCTTCTTCTCTTTCTTCTTGCCGCCGCCTTCGCCACGGCCGGTACGTTCGCCACGGGGTCGCTGGCGAGGTTCCGAGGAATCGCCCGAATCGTCTCCGATCGATGCCGCCGCCGGCGCCGGTTTGGCTGCTTGCTTCAGCAGTCTTTCGCGCACGACGGTCAGTCGGTCGAGTTCGTTTAGATCGTCCTTGGAAAGGCTGCCGACCTTGTCCAGCAGCAAGGTGATACGCCGGCCAACAGCGGTCAGCGGCTCCTCGTCCGACAGCATGTCCTCCCACCCACCCTGGCGGATCCAGTAGTAGACGATCCGGATGTTGGGCAGGTTGAGTTGCGCCTGAATTTCCTTGGCCTTACAGCGGCGTAGAAACAGGCGTTTGGCGGCTTCTTTAACTTCGGTCGAGTAGTACATGGGCCGCAGTCTATGCGGCGAAAACAGCGAAAACGCGGGGTTAAATTCTGCGATAAACCTAGATCTTGAATCTAGGAGGAACGCGCAATTGAACCGTTTGTTAGGGGGCAGTTTGCTCCATATCTTGGCGGCTCAAATCACCGATTGAGCGCAGTTATCCCCATGCCCCGTTCCCTTGTTTCGTTCTGGAAACGTGTCGCCACCAGCGGCGCGACCGTTGATGGCCGAGTGATCCTTCCCCAGGAACTGCGCGATATCGCTGAAACCTACAAGCCATCCTTTTACACGGCAGTGATCTGGTGTGATCACGAGCGCTGGCCTGGTTCGCACGGCACCGTATACGCCGTGCGCTTGGTGGAAGAAGCCGAAGATCTGGAACCGGGCGAAGTGGCGCTGGAAGCGCAATTGAAGCCCAACGACCGGCTGCTGTACCTGAATGACCAGGGCCAGAAGCTGTTCACCAGCATTGAGATCACCCCTGACTTCCGGGGCAAAGGCAAAGCCTACCTGACCGGCATGGGCGTAACCGACCAGCCCGCGAGCGTGGGCACTCAGGAACTCTATTTCTCCCACAAGAATAACCGCGCCTCGTATTACGCCGCCTCGGTCGAACTTGGCCGCCTGCAGGATGACGGCCCGAGTACCGGCGAAAGCGGCTTGATCAACGCCCTGACCGCTTTTTTCAAGCGATTCGCCACGGACGTGCTGCCCACCGAACCCACTCCACCCAACACAGAGAGCAAACCCCCAATGGATGAAGCTACAGCAACGGCTTTGACAGCCCTGGTGGCACAGCTGCTGGTTGTCGCTGCCGGCCTTCAAGCCGTCATTGAGCCCGCCGCCGCAGACGCACCCGAACCCGATCAGGATCTGATCGATGATGTCAGCACGGCAGTAGACGACATCGTCGCCACCGCCGAGGAGGAGCGCGAGTTCCGCCGCAAGGCCAAGGGCAATCAATCCGTACTGGCGAAACTGGACGCGCTGCAGAAGCAATTCTCTGCGCTGCAGAACACCTCGAACGGTCGCCAGTTGCCGCGCAATGCGGGTCCTGTAACCACTGTCAAAAAGCGGGTGCTCTGACATGGCCTATTCCCTGAGTGCCTTCGGCGCCCAAATGTACGCGGAGCTGCAGCTCGCTATTGCTGAAAACTACGACGTCGAACTCGCCACGAAGCAGTTCAGCGTCGAGCCGACCATTGCCCAGGAGCTGAACGAGGCCATCACGGCCAAGTCGGACTTCCTGCAGCGGATCAACGTCATTCCGGTGACCGAGATCAAAGGGCAAAAGGTGTTCCTCGGCGTGTCCGGCCCAGTTACCGGCCGCACCAATACGAAGACGAAAGACCGCGAAGCCAAAGATGCGTCGGCGCTGGATCAGTCCACGTATGAGCTGTCTTCCACCGAATCCGACGTGGGCCTGCCGTACGCGAAAATCGATGCGTGGGCCAAGTTCCCGGACTTCCACCAGAAGTACTCCGCAGCCGTTCAAAAACAGATCGCCCTGGACCGCATCATGGTCGGCTTCCACGGCACGCATGCTGCCGATCAGAGCGACATCGAGCTGTATCCGATGTTGCAGGACGTCAACAAAGGCTGGCTGCAGCAATTGCGTGAGCAGGCCCCGCAGCAGGTACTCAAGGAAGGCAAGGTCGCCGGCAAAGTCACCCTCGGCCCGAACGGTGACTACGCCAACCTCGATGCCCTGGTGCATGACACCAAGCAGATGGTGGACGAGCGTCTGCGTGACGCCGGCGACCTGGTCGCGATCATTGGGTCCGACTTGATGGCCGCCGATAAGGCGAAGTTGTACGCCAAACAAGGCGACGTGCCGACCGAAAAAGAACGCATTGAAGAGGCTCAGGTGATCGCTACCTACGGCGGTCTGCCGAGCTTCAGCGTGCCGTTCTTCCCGGTCAACGGCGTGCTGGTTACCAGCTGGGACAACCTGTCGATCTACTTCCAGGACTCCAGCTGGCGTAAGCAGACGGTCGACAACCCGAAACGCTCCCGCGTCGAGGACTACAACAGCCGCAACGAAGGGTATGTGATCGAGCAGTTGGAGAAGATCGCGCTGACCGAAAACGTGGAGCTGGTGGCGTGAGCCTGGCCCTGGCGCACAAGCGCCGCACCTTGGCCATGGGCGTGACCGCTGCTGCCGCAGCCCTCTCAGGTGCGGCCATGGCGTATACCCCGGCCGACGCGCTGAACAGCCCCGCGAATGCCCGCAAGCATCTGATGCTGCAGGAAGCGGCGTTGGATCAGGATCTGGCCCGCATCAGTGCCATCAATGGCCTTGCCGGTCGCCAGGCACTGAAGCGCGAGGAGCTGCTGCCCAAGTACCAGGAATACGTCCAGCGCTATTGCGAATCGGGACTCAACTTCCCGAATCGTGTCGCCGTGCAGGTGATGGTCTGGCTGTTCGACACCGCGCAGTTCGATGACGCCCTGGAGCTGGCGGACTTCCTGATGGAGCAGGGCCAGCAGATGCCGGAGCGCTTCAAGCGCCGGGATATCCAGACCTTTGTTGCAGACGCCGTGTGCGAGTGGGCTTACGCCGAATACACCGCCCAGCGCAGCCCTGAGCCTTACCTGTCCGATCTGTTGCCACGTGTTGACGGTGAGTGGGAGCTGACGGAGCAGATCCCGAGCAAGTACCACAAGTTGATCGGCATGCGCGCCATGGAGGCGAAGCAATGGGATGTCGCGCTCAAGCATCTGGAGCGCTCCACCGAGCTTTACGCGCAGGCCGGTAACAACACTCGCATCAAAGAGGTCCGCAGGGCCTTGGAAAAACAAGCGGCCGCTAACCCGGCTTCCGAATAACCGACTACCCCCCCCAGCGGGAACCTGTGGAAGTGAGCCGCCCATTTATGGACCGTCCCACTGAAAACAGGCTTCCCGCCCTATTCGAGTGGCCAGCAATGAGCTTTTCCGGGAAACCCACCACCTTTGTGGAACATGCGATCGAGAACGACGGCTTCTGGCCGGATCTCTCCGTGACCGAGTTCCAGAAGGGCTACCGCCTGCCGGCGGAGTACCTGGTAGAGATGCTGGTTATCAACCTGGCTACGGCCATGGCGCAGGTCAACAGTGATCTGGCCAGTTTAAAAGCGCGCTGGCAGGGCGCTGGAGTGTCACGCGTTGAATCTGCAGACACCACCGTCCTGCCGGAGCGCACCTTTCAAGCTGAGACGTACAAGCGCGCTGTGTATTGCCGTGCGAAGGCCAGTTTGCTGCCTGAATTCGCTTCGATTATCCGTCGCGAAAGCGCGGAGAACCTGGGCAAGGAAGCCCCCGAGCGCAAGGAAACCTTCCTCGAGTTCAGCCAGCAGGCTGTCCGATCGCTGCAGGGTCGCGGCCGCATCACGGCGGTGCTGCTGTGATCAAGCTCCGCGCCCTGACCACGTACCTGATCGAGCGCCGCTTGGTCTTGGCCGAGCAGCTCGACAGCTGGACCAACCAGGTGAATCTCGAACTGATCTGGAAGCCCGACGTCGGCGGCATGCGCATGGGTGATATGCGCTACAGCGCCACGATCGCGCTGGAGCGTTTCGCCGATCACCCGGGGCGTCTGATGGCGTTGGTGGGCAGTTGGCTCGAGGGCAACGACCAGGACCGCGACGAACTGCCGGCGGCGAAGTTCGATATCACGATGCTCGACAACGATCTGGCCGACGTCGACATCACCCTCGAATTCATCGAGCCGCAATACCTGGCCGAGGATCCGGAGGGCGAAATCGAAGGTTTTGGTAAGACCTGGTCGTTCATCCCGTTTGACCTGTGGGTCGCTGAACACGGCGAGGTGTCGAGCCATGGCCGGTCGTAGCACCGTCGATCTCGACATCAGGGGCTATCTCGGGGCGCAGGAACAACTGGCCTTGCTCAGCCTGCCGCCAAAACTGCGCCGGCGTTTGCTGAACAACGTCTCCAAACGTGTGCGATCGATGAGCCGCAAGCGCGTGCGCGATCAGCAGAACCTGGACGGCTCGCCGTTCGAGGCGCGCAAGGGGTCGAGCAAGGGCAAAAAGAAGATGGAAGCGGGCTTGGCCAAGCTGATGCAGGTCACCAGCGTCAGTGCCGACGAAGCCGTGCTTGGTTGGAAAAATGCCCTCACCAGTTGGGTCGCGGCGCAGCAACACAACGGCGTCAGTGAGCGCCGTACGGCCGCTCAAATGAAGCGGTGGAATACCGTTCCCGCCGGCCTGGCTGCCACGGAAAAGCAGGCTAAACGCCTGCGCAAGTTAGGTTTCAAGGTTCGCCAGGAGGGCAAGAAGTCCCTGACCAGACCGTCAGTGGCTTGGATTCAAGAACACGTCAACTACGCCAGGGCGGGGCTACTAATCCGCATCCTGGACGACGAAAAAACCGAGAGCAGCGGCGCACAAAGCTGGGAGATCACCTTGCCCAAGCGCCAATTCATCGGCGTCGGCACTGAGGGCGATACCGCCTCGCTGCTGAACCAGGTGCTCGAACAAATCCTTAATTCACCCCGCTAGCGAGGCACTGCATGGCACTCGGCAAAGTCAGCGTTAACAACCTCAATCTCGGCCAAGGTGCCGTGACTGAGATCGAACGCTATTTCCTTTTCATCGGCACCGCCGCCAAAAACGTCGGGCAGTTGCTCGCCCTCAACAACGACAGCGACCTCGACGGTTCGCTGGGTATTCCGGCCAGTGACCTGAAAACCCAGATCACGGCCGCACGTCTCAACGGCGGCGATCGCTGGGCGTGCCTGGCCGCTCCGATCGCTGCAGACGGTGATTGGTCCGACGCGCTGGACAATGCTCAGCAGCAGGGCTTCTCCGTCGAGGCGGTGGTTATCACTAAGCCGGTGACCGAAGGCGCGCAGTTGTCGGTCATGCATGACGCGGCGATCGCACTAAACAACAAGTACGGCCGCCGCGCGTTCGTCATGGCGGCAACTGGCGGCATCACCGTGCAGCAGACCTGGTCGGAATACCTGATCGAGCAGAAAGCGATCACCTCCGATCTGGCTGCGCCGCGTGTCCTGGTCGTGCCGCAGTTGCACGGCAATGACCTGGGCGTGCTGGCTGGCCGACTGGCCAACGCCGCCGTGAGCATTGCCGACAGTCCGATGCGCGTGGCGTCTGGTGCACTGCTGGGCCTTGGCACCGTTCCCGTCGACAAGGAAGGCGTGCCGTTGCCGTCCGCCATTCGCGCCGAGCTGGACGCCGCACGTTTCTCCGTGTCGCAAACCTATGCCGATTACCCGGGCGTGTTCTGGGGCGACGGCAACATGCTCGATGCGCCGGCCAGTGACTTTCAGGTGGTCGAGTACCTGCGCCTGGCCGACAAGGCCGCTCGCCAAGTCCGCCCGTTGCTGATCCGCCGTGTGGGTGATCGTCGCTTGAACAACTCGCCCAACAGCATGGCTGCCGCTATCAGCGCATTCATGAAGCCGCTGCGGCAGATGGCCAAGTCCACCACCTTCGCCGGCGAGGTGTTCCCGGGCGAGATCGAATCGCCCAAAGACGGCGACATCGTCCTGGTGTGGCACACCAAAACCAAGGTTGAGATCTACATCAAGATCCGGCCGCTCAACTGCCCGAAAGACCTGACAGCGAACATCGCCCTCGACCTTTCCAGCGAAGATTCGGAGTAACCCTTATGTCCCGTATTGGCGGTAAAAACTTCGACATCAACCTGGGCGATCTGCAGATCCATGTCGAAAGCTGCACCCTGGATATCACCGACAACACAGCCGTGGCGCAAACCCGTGGCGTGCCCAACGGCACCGTTGACGGCGATGTGTCTGCCAGTGGCGAGTTCGAGTTCGACACCAACAACTTCAACCTGCTGATCGAGGCGGCGCGCTCTGCCGGCAGCTTCCGCCAGTTGGAGCCTTTCGACTCAGTGTTCTTCGCCAAAGCAGGCGATGAAGAGCTGCGCATCGAGGCCTTCGGCTGCAAGTTGAAGGTGTCCAGCCTGCTCAGTGTCGACCCGAAAGGCGGCGAGAAAACCAAGCACAAGGTGCCGTTCGACGTTTCCAGTCCGGACTTCATCCGTATCAACGGCGTGCCGTACCTGGCTGCGGCCGAGATCGAGGGCCTGCGCTGATGGTCTGCCCGTTCGACCGCGCCCAGGCATTGGAGCAACGCCAGCGTGATCAGGCGATCGCCGCTCAGCTGGCCCGCACGCGGCCGATCGGGCCAAGCCTGACCCATTGCGAAGACTGCGATCAGCCGATCCCGGAAAAACGCCAGGCGCTGGGCGGTATGACCCGCTGCGTGCCGTGCCAAACCATTTTTGAGAAAGAGGTTCTGCGATGAGCGCGAATCAGGTCGCCCAGGACACCGCCGTTGCCTTGGCCAAGGCGTCGCCCGCAATCGGCGTGGCCGCTACAGGTGTGACGGGCGCCGTCGATTGGTCGGCGGTCGCCTACATGCTGACCGCGCTCTACATGGTGCTGCAGATCCTTCTGCTGATTCCCAAGTATCGCCAGATGCTGCTCGACTGGAAGGGCAAGTCGTGAGCCTGCGCACCAAGATCGCCGCCGGCGCCATTGTGCTGGCCAGCGCGCCTTTGCTCGCGTTCCTGGGCAAGTGGGAAGGCAACGGCCAGAACGTGGTGTACGCCGACAAGTTGGCCCGTGGCCTGCCTACGGTGTGCAAGGGCATCACCCGTTACACCAGTCCGGATCGGCTGATCGTCGGTGACTACTGGTCGCCGGCACGTTGTGCCGAGGTGGAGCAGCTGGTGATCGAGAAAGGCCAGTTGGCTCTGGCGGACTGCCTGAGCAATCAGGCGATCGGCCAGAAGACTTTCGACGCCCTGAGCAGCCATGGCCACAACTTCGGTGTGCCCAGTACCTGCGCCAGTCGGGCCGTCGGCCTGATCAATGCCGGCCATATTGCCGAGGGTTGCAAGGCATTGGCCTGGGCGCCGGATGGCAAAACACCGGTGTGGTCATCGGTCACCGATGCCCAGGGCCGCAAGCAGTTTGTACCCGGGCTGCACGCTCGCCGGCGCGCCGAAGCGGCGATGTGTGCGGAGGGGCTGTGATGCTCCGCGAGATCGTGTTTCCGCTGCTGGTGTGCCTGGCGGCGTTCGTTGGCTTCGACATCCTGCAGGGACAGCGCGACACCGCCCGGGCAGAACGTGATGCAGCCCAGTACGAAGCCAGCGGCCTGCGTGAAGCCGCCCGAATCAGCGGCGAAATGATCGCCGCCCGAGACGCGATAGACCGTAACCGTACCCAGGAACTGAACGATGCACGCACTGAAATCGATGCTTTGCGCCTTGACGTTGCCGATGGTCGTCAGCGGCTGCGCGTCAAAGCCACCTGCAGCAGCACCACGCCAGACACCGCCGCCGGCGGCGTGGCTGATGCAGGCACCGCCGAACTCGCAGCAGACGCTCGATCGGATTATTTCACCCTCAGAGATCAGCTTGCCCTCAGCAAGCAAATGATCCTGGGCCTGCAGGACTACGTCAGCCAGGTGTGCCTGCGCTGACCCGAATAACCCCTTTACCCCAACCACAAAAACGGACATGAACATGAGCCAGATCCAATCCCGCGACATCACCCTGGAAGTCGGTACCAAGGAATTCACCTTCACCCTGTCGCCCCAGGACGTGACCAAGTACTTCAACGCCATGACTGCCAACAACAAGGTCGCGCCGTCGTTCAACCTGCTGAGCAGCACCGTGTTGCCGGCGCAAAAACCCGAGTTGCGCGAGTTGATGGCCAACCCGGTGATGACCATGCAGATCGCCGGCGCGCTGCTCGAGGAGTACGCCCCTGACGTCGAGATCATTGTAAAAAAGCCCTTGAGCACGCTGACCGCCTGACCGAGGACGGTTTGGGCCAGTTGATGGCCCTGACCAGCCGTTGGCTACCTGGTGCCGAGCCCAGCATTGAAAACATGGGAACGGCCAAGTGGCTTGAAGACGAACACTGGAAGCGCATGGAATTTGCCGTAGCCAACGGCATTGCCCATGCGCTGAACGGATAGGACACACATGGCCGACCGTAGCGCCCGCCTGGACTTCATCCTGGCCCTGACCGACAAGGTCACTGCACCGTTGGGCAAGGTGAAGGCGGGTTTTTCCGACCTTACCGAGCAAAGCGAAAAAAACATCAAAACGATGGGCATGGGCTTGGCCGGTGTCACGGGTGCTTTCGTCGGTATCAACGAATCGCTGCAGCCTGCCCTGGAAATGAACCGCGCACTGGGCGAGGTCAAATCCTTGGGCGTGGCTGAGGACGCGCTCACGGCGCTGAATCAAAAATCTCTGGAGTTCTCGGTGGCCTATGGCGAGAACGCCCGGGATTTTGTCGCTTCGGCCTACACCATCGAGGGTGCCATCAAGGGCCTGACTGGCAACCAGCTCGCCACGTTCACCAACACCAGCAACCTGTTGGCCAAGGCCACCAAGTCCGACGCCGAAACGATGGGCGCCTATGTGGGCACCATGTACAACCTGTTCAAAGGCCAGGCCGATGCGATGGGCAAGGGCGAATGGGTTGAAAAGCTGGGCGGGCAGACGGCGTTGGCCGTGCAACTGTTCCGCACCGACGGCGCCCAGCTCAAGGACGCCTTCAAGGAAGTCGGCTCGATCGCCACCGCCGCCGGCGTGGACATCGCCGAGCAATTCGCGGTGATCGGTTCGCTGAGCAGCACCATGGAAGGTGGTGATGCCGGCGGCCGCTACAAAGCGTTCTTCGAGAACCTGGGCGCCGCTTCCGAAAAGATGGGAATGAAGTTCACCGACTCCAACGGCAAGGCGTTGCCGATGCTGCAGATCATGGAAAAGCTGCAGGGCAAACTCGGCGATCTGACCAGTGCGTCGGCCAACACCAAACTGATGGAGGTGTTCGGCGGGGAGGGTGCGCAGGTCATCACGTCCCTGGCCAAGGACACCGATCGGCTGCGCAATGGCATGGACAAGCTCGGCAAGGTTCGCGGCCTCGAGGACGCCGAGAACATGGCCAAAGCCATGGTGGACCCGTGGCAACAATTTGCAGCTGCAGTCGAAGCGCTGCGCATTGCCTTCGGCCAGGCGCTGATCCCGATCCTGACGCCGCTGATGGCCAAGCTTTCCGGCATCGCCGGCACCATGACTCGCTGGACCCAGATGTTCCCCAACATCACCCGGGTAATCGGCATCGTCTCGCTGACGATCCTGGGGCTCATTGCCGCCATGTCATTGCTGACCTTTGCGATCGGCGCCGGGCGCATGGCCTGGCTCGCCGTGGTGACCGTCTGGAAAGTCGTGCAGTTGCTCAACTTGCGCGCCGTTGCCGGCTTCCTGCTGCAGGTCGCTGTTATTGCGTTGTACGTGGCTGGCTTGACGATCCTGTACACGACGATGGCGTTGATTCGCGGCGCGATGATGCTGTGGCAGGGCGCGATCTGGCTGGTCAACGCGGCGATGCTGGCCAACCCGGTCGTGTGGATCGTGATCGGCGTTATGGCCCTGGTCGCGGCCGTAATTGCGGCGGTCGTTTACTGGGACGAGTGGACAGCTGCGCTGATGAACAGCGAGGCGTTCAAGTGGGTCAGCGATCAGCTCACCGCGCTGTCGGACTGGTTCACGTCCATGGGCGGCTGGAGTGGCATGGCCAAGGCCGCTTGGGACGGCATCGTCGCGATCTTTCACAAGTCGATCAACAGCCTGATCGAGATGCTAAACAAGATCCCCGGCGTCGACATCGAGACCAAGTTCGGCGCCATGCCTGAAGTGCCCGGTACCGACATTGGCGTCAACAACGTGGACGCCTCTGCAGCTGCGCAAAAAGCCCAGCAGACCATCAACGCGGCCATTCCAACCCTGTCGCCAGCGCGACCTAACGCCGTGCCGGCGGGCGGCCTGCTGACCAGCATTCAGAACAACAACAGCAGCCAGAACCGAGGCATGCACGTGGAGAAAGTCGAGATCCATAACAACAAACCTATGACTCAGCTGGAGATGGAAAACATGGTGAACATGGCGGTACCGGGATGAGCGAATACATCGACCTGCTGATCCACGACAACGACCTGGTGCTCGATCCGTCCCGCCAGCCCGAGCTGATCGATGACCGGGCCAGCATCGCCCAGGACATCGCCCACATGATCCGCGACAGCGGCCTGCTGGTGACGTTGGTGGCCGAGCGCAACCGCCTGAAACAGCGCGACTGCATTCAACAACTTGAGCTGCTGGTCGAGGCAGACGAACGCCTCGTACCGGGTACGGCACTGATTACCCAGCTTGAGCCTGGGCAGTTCCTGGTGACGGCCACAACCCTGAAATTCGGCAGTATCGAGGTGACGTTGTGAGTGACGTGGATTTCAAACAAGCCCTGTCCGACGCCGGCATTCCGACCACTGAGGCCGGCCTGCGCCAGGCGTGGGAAGCGGAAGTACTTGCCCAGGGCAGCAAACTGAGCAACACCAGCACCTGGTCACCGTTCTGGCGGGTAGTCACCGCGCTGGTGACCAAACCCGTACTGTGGATCCTCGATTTCTTTGTCTCCACGGTGCTGCCGAATTTCTTCGTCAAAACCGCTGTGGATGCTTGGCTGGACATGCTGGCCTGGGGCGTAAACGTCGAGCGCAAGGGCGCGACCAAAGCCAGCGGCCTGCTGCTGTTCACCCGTGTCGCCCCCGGCGGTGCGCTTGAGGTCGCCAAAGGCACGGTGGTGCAATCCGCCGCGATCAATGGCCACGTTTACCAACTGGTGACTACGGCGGTCGGAACCTTCACCGATGGCCTGATGCAGTTGCTGGTTCCGGTCGAAGCGGTGGATGTTGGCAGCGGCTTCAACTTGGCGCCCGGTTACTACGCCGTGTTACCGGTGCCGATTCCCGGCATCGCCCAGGTCGTCAACGCTGACGGCTGGCTGACCACGCCAGGCGCGGACAGGGAGCCCAACGATGAACTGCGTTTGCGTGTGCGCAATCAGTTCTCGGCGGTCAACCAATGGCACACCGACGCGGTGTACCGGGCGATGATTTCAGCGTTCCCGGGCGTGCGTCCGGATGGCGTGTATTTCGAACATGGCGCGCCACGTGGTCCGGGCAGTGCCAACGCCTTCGTGCTGTTCGATGCTGACGTGCCTGCAGCGACTTACCTGGAGCAAATCAACTCGCACATCCGGGACCAGGGCAACCATGGCCACGGTGACGATCTTCTGGTGATGGTCATGCCGGAAACCCTGCACGCGTTGCGGGTGACCCTCTGGCCGCGCTCCACCCTGAGCGATGCCCAGCGGCAAACCCTGCAGGACGAAACCGCGCTGTTCATCCGCGCGGCGTTTCGCGAAAGCACCGCCAGCGACTACCAGCCGACGCTGACTTATCCACAGTCGCGCTTTTCATTCAGCCGCCTGGCTGAAGAGCTGCACCAGCAATTCCCGGGGATCGAGTCGTTGCACTTCGACAACGACGACATCCTGTCAGAGCTGAACATCCCCCGGATCCAGAGTCTGGAGGTGCTGACGAATGATTAAGCTCGAGCTGAAATTCTGGTTGGCTGGTACCGAGCTGACCAAGCTCAAGGACGCCGCGCAGTCCTGGTGGGGCAAGGTCGAGGGCTGGTTGCGCTGGCCGCTGCTGCAGCTGGACGCTGGCACCTGCCATTTGACCATGCTCGATTTGCTGGCCTGGCAGCGCGACATCACCCGCTTCAAAGGCGAGCCCGAAAGCATGTACCGCTTGCGCGTGAAGTTCGCCTTCATCAACGCGGTCGACGCCGGCAGCACCGCCGGGATGAAACGCATCCTGCAGCGCTTGGGCGTCGGCTACATCGAGATCGAGGAGCGCATGCCCGATCGGGATTGGGACGTCGTGCTGCTGCGTTTCTCCGACACCCAGCTTTCACAGAACCCGGAACTGCTGCGGGTTTTGATTCAGCAATACGGCCGCACCTGCCGCCGTTATGACTTCGTGACCATCACGCCGGTGCCGTTTCGCATCGCTCTGGTCGACTTCAACGACGACCAGCAAACGCTGGTTGCCAGTCTTTAGGAGCCCCCATGGGAGCCAGTATTACCCTTGCGGGTGAAAGCCTGATCGCACAGAAACACGCCGCCCAGCTGGGCCTCGATGTCACGCGCTTTATTTTTGCCAACGTGCCCGGGCTTGATCCGAGCGGGCCGGTTGATCGCGCCGCGCCGAAACCTGCCGCCGCGCAGATCGTTCACGTTTACGATATTCCCAAGGAGAACGCCGGCTACGTGAACCCCAACCAGGTGGTCTACAGCTCGCAGATCGGCTCCGACGTCGGCGACTGGGACTTCAACTGGATCGGGCTCGAGACGGCCGAGGGCGTGCTGTTCGCCGTGGCCTATGTGCCGCTGCAGATCAAGCGTCGCAACATTCCGCCGCTGCAGATCGGCAACAACCTGACGCGCAACTTTCTGGTGGCGTTCGACGGTGCCCAGGCGCTGACCGGCATCACGATCGATGCCAGCACCTGGCAGCACGACTTCACCGTGCGCTTGGCCGGCATCGATGAGCGTGAGCGATTGAGCAACCGCGACGTCTTTGGTCGTGCGTGTTTCTTCGGCGCCTCGCTGCAGTTGGTGAAGGTCGGCAGCGCTTATCAGCTGCAACCGGGCAGCGCCTACGTCGAAGGCATTCGTCTGGTGCGCTCTGCCGCGCTTGCGGTAGTGCCGCCGGCATTCCCCACCACAGCGTGGCTGGACGTTTCCCTGCAGCGAGAACTCAGCGATGTCGTGGCCAGCTGGAACGTGGTGTTCGCTGCCGATCGTCCGGACTACACCGACAGTGCCGGCGTGCGCCATTACTGCGTGGCACTGGCGGATTTGCCGAGCGCCGGCACCGTCACCGATCGCCGAAGTGTCGAGCTGATCGACGGGTCGCTGGTGAAGCACTTCGCGGCGCGCACGGGTGATTACGAGTTCCTGCGCGCCCGCGCGACCACCAAAGAAGACGTGGACCTGGGCAATCTGCCGAACGCCAAGAGCGACGACCCCAGCACGAACAGTAGCGAGATTCTGGCTACGACAGCGGCACTCAACAGACTCCAGCAACAGGTCGGTGAATCGTTAACGGGCATGGTGGCTTCGTTCGCGATGAGTACAGCGCCAACTGGCTGGCTCAAGTGCAACGGCGCCGTGGTGTCGCGCACTACATTTGCCAGCCTCTTTGCGCGTATCGGTACGGTGTTTGGGGCCGGTGACGGCACCAGTACCTTCGGCGTACCTGATCTGCGTGGCCTGTTTCTTCGCGGCCTGGACGATGGACGCGGTATCGATGCCGCTCGGGTACTTGGCGCTTATCAAGAAATGATGCATCAGTCCCACACTCACACTGCGTCGGCCGGTGCAGATGGTAATCACATCCACGGCGCGTGGACTGATTCGCAAGGGGCGCACACCCACGTGACTGCAGGCGCGCCCGGCATTGGTCAAGGTGCGCCCGGCGTCAACTCGGTGCAACAGTCGAGCGGTGCGCATGAAACTGCATGGGCTGGAGCCCACTCGCACAACGTAGGTATGAATGGCAGCGGAAACCACTCTCACGCGATCACCGTTAATGCTGCCGGCGCCGCCGAAACGCGGCCAAAGAACATCGCCCTTCTTTTCTGCATCAAGTATTGAGACCGAGCATGACTGACAAACTCGTTTATCAGACAGACCATCTGGGTATGTTCATTGGTACCACTGAGGCTGACGAATCGCCTCTTGAACCGGGCGTGTACCTGATCCCCGGGGGCTGCGTTGAAACACCCCCACCTGCTGCTCCCGAACATCAAGTTGCTTGCTGGAACGGCGAGAATTGGCAACTTGTGGACTACTTGGGCGGCGTAGTGGTCTACAACACGGAGTCCGGCGAGCCCCGCACCCTGGAAGGATTTGAGCGGATACCGTCCGGATACACCATGAAAAAGCCCGGGCCGAATCAGGTCTGGAAAAACGGCGCTTGGGTGGATGACATCGACGCAGTGTTGACTGCACTGCAGGGCCAAAAACTGCTGATGATCGAAGCGGACTACGCGGCTTTTATCGCCGGTGGCTTCAACTCCAAGGCTTTGGGTGAGGTACACCGCTATAGCAGTGCCATTGATGACCAGGTGGATCTCAATGGCCAGGTGCTGCTGGGCGTGGACGACGTTTACCCATGTTGGGACGCCGAACAGGTGAAGGCATTTCGACCGCACACCATCGCCCAGTTGCAGCGTGTCAGTCAGGATCTGGTGCGTTTCAAGCAGGGTGCTCAGCAACACGCGGACAGCTTGCGTGAAACCTTGGACAAAGCTCGGCAAAGCAAAGATCTCAAGATGATGAAAGCCGTCACCTGGAAGCTTTCGGCATGACCTGGTCACCGGTGACCATGCGCTGGCCAGAACAAGCCACGCAATGGATGGAAGGACTGAGCGCAGCTCAGGATCTGGCCGGCGGCGAGCTGGCCAGCACTGCGTTACGTCTGGCGAGCCTCGACGGCATGACCAGCACGAACCCGGGGCCAGTCGGCGACGCGGCGAAAGGTGCGATCGCCGCCGGCCGTGCAGCGATGGCGGGGCAGTTGGGTGAGGCGCCTGCTTGCCTGGTGGTGACACCGTTCCAGAGCGGCATTGGCCAGGGACGCGGCAATCAGCGTTTTCTGTCTGCGCCGAATCTGCTGCAGCAGCTGGCCGGCAAACTGATCGACGCCACCGACACTGGTCGGCCGACCGGACCGCAGTACGCGCTGTCACTAATGTTCCTTGGCACCAATTACGCCCAACTGGCCGCCACGCTGTCGCGCTTCAATGCGCTGCTACCGATCCCGGACCTGGTGCGCACCGAACGTCGGGCCGGACATCTGTCGACGCTGGAGACAGACAAGTGGGTGATCCCCAGTTCTGGCCCGCTGCCGCGTTGGCAATCGCTGCCGCTTGAGCGCTGCACGTTGGTCAAAGCTGCGAAGCAATCGATGTCCGGCCAACTGGCGGTGCTTGAGAGCTACGCGGCGGACAGTTCACCGATGGCCGATCTGGCAGCGCTGGCCACACGTAAAGCGGCGCAGCAGCAGGGCCGGGATCAACAGCTGAATGACCTCAAGGCGCTGCTGGCCGGAGGCTCGGCAGATACCAGCATGCGCGCACGGCTGATCGGCCCGGGCGATGTCAATGAACTGCGCCGCTCGCTACTCGAAGGCGAAGCACCAGGTCATGAGTGGGTGCTGTCTGCAGGCGTGCTGCTGGTGGGGTCGCTGGAAGGCTTGAGCTTCGTGCGGGAGCTGGTCGGCCTATGACGCTATTACTCGACGGCGAGCAGGTTCTGGGCAAGCGGATGAAGATCACCGCCAACCTGCGCATCGAAGCCGATGACATGTCTGGCCAAACCAGCAATACCGAGACTGCCCACAAGGGCTTCAAGCCGAAAACCCTAGCGGTGTCGCTGATGATCCCCTTCGTTGATGCGGTGCAGATGCGCACGATCATGCGTCTGGCCGAGGCCACGGCCGGCGGTGGCCAGCTCAAGATGTACCGGATCGTCAACGATACCGCCGCAGCGTTCGGTATTCGTGAGGTGCAGTTTTCGGACGGTGTCAGCGCCCGGGAAGACGACACGCTGGCCGCTTGGCTGGTCCAGTTCACACTGTCGGAAAAAGCCTCGAACCCCGAGAAGGTCGAACAGCGACGGGCAGCGAACGGCGTCAGTGCTCAGTCTGCACCTGGTCAGGCGGTCGGCGGCGCCGCAGGCGGTGCGGCCGGTGGTGGGACTGGAAGCGAGGCCCAAGAAATGAGCGGCTTTGAAAAGACCCTCAAGAAGCTGGATGACTACCTGGCGCCCAAAACATGAAGCTGCATAAGGTTTTGACGATCGCCGGCCAGGTCTACCCGCTGATCAAGGACGAAGTGCGCCTGGACATCAAAAGCCCTGGCCGTGCGACGTTCACGGTGCAGGCCGGCGAATCGTTGAAAGGGCTGGTGACGCTGGATATCGGCTACAACGAGCGCACGCTGCAGCGTCACTTCCTTGGCTACGTCGAACGGTCGACCGCCGCCAACAGGACCCAGCAGCTGGTGGCTTGCCGCGAGTTATCCTCGATCCTGGCCAACCCTTTGCCGTTGAACCTGCGTCACGTCGACCTGCAGGCCGTGCTGGCCGAGATCAGCGATAAAACCGGGCTGGGCTTCCGGGTTCCGGACAAGGCTTATGCCAAGGTCAAAGCGCCGTATTTCTACAGCCTGGCGGCGGGTTATTTGGCGATGGACAGTCTGGCCAACGTCTTCAACATCCCCGACTTCATCTGGCAGCAGCAGGGCGACGGCGAAGTGTTCGTGGGCAGTTGGGCCGACAGCTTCTTCGGTACCCGCACTGCGCTGCAGCTGCCGGTCGAACTGTTCGACGGCTACCAGGGCAATCAAAGCGCGGTGATCGCGCCCCTTCCGGGGCTTCGACCAGGCGCAACCATCAACCAGGGCGAGCGAATCACCAGTGTGACGCTCGCCGGCAATCAAATGGCGATCAAATGGACGACGCAATAAAGCGCAGCGTAGCGCGCCAGTTTCCTGAATTGAGCGGCGGTTACCACCTGCCGCGCTTTGGCCGCGTGGTTGCGGTACCGGATGCGCCGGCGGCGCCCGGGCTGTGTGACGACTTCCGGCCGCGCTTTGGCGTCGACGTCGAAGTGCTGCTTGCCGATGGCGAGCCTGATCCGGATCTGCCGATCCTCGAAGGCCTGCCATTGCCGGCGCCGATGGGCGGACAAGAAGCGGGGATGTTTGGCTTTCCGGAGGAGGGAACCACCGTTGTGATCAGCTTCGCCTATGGCCTGCCACACAAGCCGTTTATCACGCAGATCCTGCCGCACGGTCTGAGTCTGCCCCGGGTGCCGAAGGGCGACCAGGTGTGGCAGCACAGCGAGGCATGCCAGCAGCGCGTCGACGCCGATGGCAACTGGTTGCGCCAAACCGATGGCAAGATCCAGGACAAGGCGATCGAGCGCGAGGTCGAAGCCCTGGACAACACCGAGGCCTTCCAGAATCACACTAGGACAGTGGACGACCATTCAACCGAGACCGTGGGCGGCATCAAAAAGATCGAGGCGCTGGGTGCGCTCAAGTTGCTGTCCGGTGGGTCTGCAAGTCTGGCGGCTGTGGGTGATTTGCACCAAGGCACTGGCCGCGACTTGAATCTGGTGGTTGGGCAAAAGTACAACGCCACGGTGGGCGACGACATGGACGAACGCATTCAAGGAATGCGTAAGAGCGTGGCGGCGGTGAGCCAGCACTTTCAATCACCAAAAACCTGGTTAGGGTCGGACAGCGTCAATGTACTGCAAGTGCTATGCGACCTTATAGAGTTGGTAGGCCAAATGAACATTCAGCTCGCTGGCCATGTGCATACCCCAGGGCCGACGCCTGGCCCAACCGATGTCGCAATGTTCAATGAAAAGCTCGCGACAGCGAGCCTACTAAAACTGAAGTTAAAGCCAATAATAAAAACTTAGATATTAGATTTTATTAAGTTTTTTTAGTCGTTGATATTCTCGCACTTGTCTATGCATGTAAAGTTTGAATTGCTTGTCCTCTTTAAGGTTTGGGGCGGCTACATGTTCAAATAGTGATTTCTTTATGATTTCTATTTGCGGGGTCAGATGCAATAAAAAGGCTGGGGCTTTTTCAATGAAAGGGTCTACTATAGTTAGTGTGTGGTGGGGCGATGAGCATAACCATTTGGTTAAGATTTCGTTTATATGCAAATCACCGAAGCCATAGCCGATGCATGTAAGATGCTTTACATGATAAATATCTGACCGGAATTTGTCGAACATTACAGTCAGTCCCTTGTGATAGGTGCTGTTTTGTTTTTGAAACTTGAATGCACCGGTAATCAAGCTTCGGTCAAAAAATTGCACTTCGCGAGCGGAATCTCTCATTGTAAGCATCTGAATTGTTCGTATTCCGTCCTCCATCTCGACTTTATGGTTCGCGTTGTTGAGATCTACGAGTAGTTGAATATGGTCACCGGGTAGCCTCCCAGGCGAGCAAAAACGGATGTAATCATTGCAGGAGTTAAATAGGTAAGTGTCTAACCCTCCGTGTAGTTTGTATAAATTTACTCCCCGCTCTCCCGGTGCAAAAAAGTCTAATTGACCATTGCTCATTTGCTCGCTAGTTAGTACTTCGAAGTTGAATGCGAGTGAGGCACCATTAAATGCATTTTCGCAGTAGGCTTTATTGCTGTAAAATCCCGCTTTTAAAGGCTCCGCCATGAAAGAGCAGATTTCCTCGATCATCACGTCGTGATTCAAGCTGAATATTCGTAACGGCTCGTCGTCTCGAAAATATCTGCGAATGCCTTCCAGATAGCTCAGCCCCAGAATAGTCATTTGCTTTTTACCTGAGTGTTCGCTGATCAAGTAACGAGACACCATGTCCACCAAATGAGTGCGAATGTTCTCATAACTCGCTTTAGATGGTCCCTGTCGCTGAGCCATAACTTCAATAGCACCGATAACCGCCTCATAGTGCAAGTCGCCGTGTGCTAGCAACTTTAGAAAAAAATCGGTTGAATCTTCACTCCAGTTTGAATGCTTGGAAAATTTTCTAACCAATTCAGGGGTGTGGTCCGCCCTCACAGTCTCGGTTAGCTCCACTACTAAGGGCATTCCGAGTTCGTAAGAAGCTCCTGCTCCTAGAAAAAGTCCCTGCATGATCGATTCCCTATAGATTCTGATAGCAGCGTAGAGCGTAGCACTCTGTCTACTTTTCAGCGTTGTCTACGTGTCTTGGACTACGTACAGAAAAATATCTGGTAACTCACATCCTTTTATCAATAGAGGGCGGTACACCTATTTGGTCGACTTGTTACGCTAATCGGCACCACCAGGATTGCGCATAAGCGCAACCATCGATGTATTCAATTCCGCTCAAGACAAACCCGGTCACAGCCATCCCCGCCAGCGTTGCGTCCAGCAGCCGTGGTAAAGGCTCTGGATCGAGAGGCATACCCACGTCAATACGGGCCACATTGGCACTCCGACCCAGCTCGGCACTGTTCTCCGAATTCACCATCACATTGCCTTTTATCGCTGGATAGCGCCGCCGTGCCTGAGGCGTCAGTGCAACGCCTCGACATCTCATTGGGGTGATCAACATATGCATACGCTGGCCCGCTTATCCCCCAAGTTCACGGTCAAAAAGGGCTTCGACCGCATAAGCCAGAGCGCCATCCGCTTGCTCCAGCAGATCGCTGAGCTCGTCACGGTCGATTATCTGATCTCGGTGCAAAGCGTAGGCATGTGTCAGCAGGGCTTTGTGATGAGACCCCGGATGCTCTAGCAAAGCAGCTTCATCACGCAGCAATGTGTGCCACAGCGCAACAGCGGTGGCGTGGTCGACCGACCTTTCAAGATGTTCTTCGATCATCGGTGCTCTCGCTGGATACTGTACGTATGAACAGTATATCCATGGATGGCATCTGAGCTATATCGGGCCGATGAAGTGCTGGTCTGTGCAGGCGGGGTCTGGCATTGGCGCAAACCGATGAGTGAAGAAAAAAACGCATGAAAAAGCACTTATCCCCCTCCCGCCAACGGACCTTGTGTCCTTTTTTTGTGCAAATGCGGATGTAGTGCAAACGCACCTGCAGCACAGGCGGGCCGTGGGGCTCTACAGACAATCGGCCATTGCACACAGTGCAAAGTTTTGAAGAGAATTGCAGCGCAGTTGCACAACAGCGCACGGTGTCATTGAAGCGCTGGGTACGCTGGACGCCCCGGATTCATTGGGCAAGAGCTTTTAAAACGAGCAGTTCAGTGCATTTTCATAAATGCGCACGATCTTTTTTTTGAGGAAGTCAGCCTGTATCGGGGGCAAGCTGATTACTCTGCAAACCGCGCTGGGCGCGGGGTGTGGTGTGTTCGCTGGATTTCAAAAGACTGCACTAGTCTTCCCATCTTTCTGTCGGTTCAGGTAGACCCCCCTTACACGAGTCAGGTAGAGAGTCGTAATAAGCCTTCCATCGAATGTCCCAGGTTGGAATTTCTTCACAATTAAGATGTATCGTCTCATCTTGGGGGCCTCCGAAATAACTGACGATTTTGGAGTGCGTGGTATCAGAAAACTGAACGTAAGGCATTAGTGAATTTCCTTAGTGGTTAGCCGGCGAAATGTGATAGGTGGTCGATGAGTTCGACGGGGATAATCAAAAATAATATTTTATATGCGCATATGAGGATGCTTAATATCGCCAGTGAAATCGGTGTTAGAAAGTCAACTGCTCCTTTGGATATGGTCGATGCTCGTAAAATAGTTAGTACTTCGATTTTGAATCGTTCAATGCGGGAGAACTCGAAGTTATACTTCGCTTCTTTGTCAGTCGATGTGAATGTTTCTCCTCGTTTGTCTGTAATTTTATATGTGATACCAATTCTTCCGGCAGAGCAATTTTTATCCCAGAAATAAATTAGCTTGAACATGGGTCGGGTAATTGGAAATAAATCATTTTGACCGTCGACTGGAATTAGATGAGGCATCCAAGCTGGTGGCGTGCCAGTCTTGAAGTATCTATGCACTTGACGGTTTATTCTTTTAGATGCGTTTTTTACCTTTAAAACAGTGTACTCGGATTTGAATTTTTTTAGGTCGTCTTTGACTTGGTCTGAGTATATGTATCGAAGAAAGAAGTATGCTAGAAGTACAGCTAAAAGTAGCCATATTTTTATTGGTGTAATATTTGATATATCTACGAATCCAAGAATGGTGCCCGAGGTTTTTAATGTTAAGTTAAGTGACCAAGTCAACAGTATTGTCGTGCTGATCATCATTACGTTTCGTCGTAGTTTTTCCGGTACGTCTTCCATTTTTGTTTTCCTGTGATCCAGATTTTTCAAGTGCTAATGTTTAACATGTTTTCTAGGGTCTCGGAAATGCATGTCGCTGACGAGTAGTCAATCTCGTTGTATCGACAGAAGTTTTGCGCCTTCTATTTAGTCAATGCTGAAGTACATTTCAGTCAATCAAATTGGCTAGAGAGGCGGAGGCAGGAGTATCGAGATTTGAGGTGAGGCGAATGGGTTGGTGCTGCAGTGGTACGCCGGGGAGGCGATCGTGAAAGGCTGGAAATTTGCGCTAAAAATCGTCAGGCGGCCCAATCCGGAAGAAACCCCTTTCTAGGTCACCCCTTCCGGACGCGTAAGTGGTGTCGAAAGTGTCAAAAAACGGCTGGAAGCCCCGTATTTGCTGGGGATCATCACTTACAGTACGAGTGTAGGAAACTGTAAGTGGAGTAAGGCAAAGAAAAAAAGCCTTATAAATCAGGTGTTTGTGAGGTTCTTTACTTACAGTTTAAAAGTGTATGGAAAAACTAGCAGTCCGACACATCACTTACAGTTTTGTGAATCCTCAACCCCTTGATTTGTAAGGGTTTAAGAGGATATAGAAATCTCACTTACACTTCTTACATGTTTTTTAGGGTAGGACCGGAAAACTATTTACCCTCGCATAAGGGGTCAGTGTCTGAGGCGTGGACACTCATCGCGGACTTTAGAAATCGGGACTCTCAAGCACGCTTGTCACCCGCTGGCTACCCTGGCTATACGGCAGCTGCAGCATGCCCTGTTCGCGACGCTCGACAGGGGAGGGCGATTAGATGGCGTAAAAAATACGGTTACGCCATTTTTACGCCGCCCATAAAAAAAGGCCTTGATAATCAAGGCCTTTCTTCATTGTGCTGGTGCCCCGAGGGAGACTCGAACTCCCACTCCTTTCGAAAACGGATTTTGAATCCGCCGCGTCTACCAATTCCGCCATCAGGGCTCAATGGCGGCGAAGTATAGAGAGGTGATTACCGTTGGTCAATCACGTTTCATGGTCAATTTTTGATATTTCCGCTAGACTTTCCGGCCCTGCTAGACGAACCCCATCATGCGCGTTGCTGACTTTACTTTCGAGCTTCCTGATTCGCTGATCGCCCGCCATCCGTTGGCCGAGCGTCGCGGTAGTCGCCTGCTGACCCTTGATGGGCCGAGCGGCGCCCTGGCACACCGTCAATTCACTGATTTGCTTGAGCATTTGCGCCCGGGCGATTTGATGGTGTTCAACAATACCCGGGTGATTCCGGCGCGGCTGTTCGGGCAGAAAGCGTCCGGCGGCAAGCTGGAAATTCTCATCGAGCGCGTGCTCGATGCGCACCGCGTGCTGGCGCATGTGCGCTCCAGCAAGTCGCCGAAACCGGGTTCGAAGATCCTTATCGACGGCGGTGGCGAAGCCGAGATGCTGGCGCGTCATGATGCGCTGTTCGAGCTGGGTTTTGCCGAGGAAGTCTTGCCGTTGCTCGACCGCGTCGGGCACATGCCTTTGCCTCCTTATATAGACCGCCCGGATGAAGGCTCGGATCGCGAGCGTTATCAGACCGTGTATGCCCAGCGTCTGGGCGCGGTAGCGGCGCCGACGGCGGGGCTGCATTTCGATGACCCGCTGATGCAGGCGATTGCTGCGAAGGGCGTCGAGACTGCATTCGTGACGTTGCACGTCGGCGCGGGGACGTTCCAGCCGGTGCGTGTCGAGAAGATCGAAGATCACCACATGCACAGCGAGTGGCTGGAAGTCGGCCAGGATGTGGTCGATGCAGTCGCTGCGTGCCGTGCGCGTGGCGGTCGGGTGATTGCGGTCGGCACCACCAGCGTGCGTTCGCTGGAAAGTGCGGCGCGCGATGGTGTGCTCAAGCCGTTCAGTGGCGACACCGACATTTTTATCTATCCGGGCCGGCCGTTTCATGTGGTCGATGCCCTGGTGACCAATTTTCATTTGCCGGAATCCACGCTGTTGATGCTGGTTTCCGCGTTTGCCGGTTATCCCGAAACCATGGCCGCCTACAAGGCCGCCGTGGAAAACGGATACCGCTTTTTCAGTTACGGGGATGCGATGTTCATCACCCGCAATCCCGCTCCAACTGCCCCTGAACAGACAGGCCCAGAGGAAACAGAATGAGTCGCGAATGTCGAATGTCCTTTGAGCTGCTGGCCACCGATGGCAAGGCTCGTCGTGGTCGCCTGACCTTCCCCCGTGGCACCGTCGAGACCCCGGCGTTCATGCCGGTCGGCACTTACGGCACGGTCAAGGGCATGCTGCCGCGTGACATCGTCGCCACCGGCGCGGAAATCATTCTGGGCAACACCTTTCACCTGTGGCTGCGTCCCGGCACTCAAGTGATCAAGGAGCACGGCGACCTGCACGATTTCATGCAGTGGAAAGGCCCGATCCTCACCGACTCCGGCGGCTTCCAGGTGTTCAGCCTCGGCGCGATGCGCAAGATCAAGGAGGAGGGCGTGACCTTCGCTTCTCCGGTCGACGGCGCCAAAGTGTTCATGGGCCCGGAAGAGTCGATGCAGGTGCAGCGCGATCTCGGTTCCGACATCGTGATGATCTTCGACGAATGCACGCCGTACCCGGCTGACGAAGACGTTGCGCGCGTATCGATGGAATTGTCGCTGCGCTGGGCGCAGCGTTCGAAGAATGCCCACGGTGACAACACCGCAGCGCTGTTCGGCATCGTCCAGGGCGGCATGCATGAAAACCTGCGCATGCGCTCGCTCGAAGGCCTCGACAAGATCGGCTTCGACGGCCTCGCCATCGGCGGTCTGTCGGTGGGCGAACCGAAGCACGAAATGATCAAAGTGCTGGATTATCTGCCGGGCCAGATGCCCGCTGACAAACCTCGTTACCTTATGGGCGTTGGCAAACCGGAAGATCTGGTTGAGGGTGTGCGCCGCGGGGTGGACATGTTCGATTGCGTGATGCCAACCCGTAATGCCCGCAATGGGCATCTGTTCATCGATACCGGTGTGCTGAAGATCCGTAACGCGTTCCATCGCCATGATGAATCGCCGCTGGATCCGACCTGCGATTGCTACACCTGCCAGAACTTCTCGCGTGCTTATCTGCATCACCTGGACAAGTGCGGCGAAATGCTCGGCAGCATGCTCAATACCATCCATAACTTGCGCCATTATCAGGTGCTGATGGCTGGTTTGCGCGAGGCTATTCAACAGGGTACATTGGCCGCCTTTGTCGATGCCTTCTACGCCAAACGCGGACTTCCCGTCCCGCCTTTGGACTGAGTTTTCTGACCCCAAGATTCAACATTTGCAACTGGAGTGCTAAATGAGCTTTTTTATCTCTAACGCCATGGCTGACGCAGCTGCACCGGCTGCTGCAAGCCCAATGGGCGGCGGCTTCGAGTGGATTTTCCTGGTCGGCTTCCTGGTCATCTTCTATCTGATGATCTGGCGTCCACAGGCCAAGCGCGCCAAAGAGCAGAAGAACCTGCTGAGCAGCCTGCAGAAGGGCGACGAAGTCGTGACCACTGGCGGCATCGCCGGCAAGATCACCAAGGTTGCCGATGACTTCGTGGTTCTGGAAGTGTCCGACACCGTGGAAATGAAGTTCCAGAAAGGCGCCATCGCCGCCACGCTGCCAAAAGGCACGCTGAAAGCGATCTAAGAGCAACAACTTCTACTCAATCGACGGGGCGCGCAAGGCGCCCCGCGTTCATAACGGGCGGCGTGATGCTGAACAAATACCCTCTGTGGAAATACATTCTGATCCTGGCGGTGCTGGCGATCGGTCTGATTTATTCCGCTCCCAATCTTTACCCTGATGACCCGGCCATTCAGATCAGCGGCGCCAGCACGGCTCTGCAGGTCAATGACGCCGATCTGGCTCGTGTCAGCACAGCGCTGAAAGAGTCCGGCATCAACGTCAAGGCGGCCACGCTGACGGCAGGCGGCAAGGGCGGTCTGATCCGTCTGAGCAAGGCTGAAGACCAGTTGCCGGCCAAGGACGTTGTGCGCAAGGCATTGGGTGATGACTACGTCGTCGCGCTGAACCTGGCTCAGACCACCCCGCAATGGCTGCGCAATCTCGGTGCGCACCCGATGAAGCTGGGTCTGGACTTGTCCGGTGGTGTGCACTTCCTGCTCGAAGTGGACATGGACAAAGCCCTCGATGCGCGGCTGAAAGTCTACGAAGGCGACGTCAAGAGCCTGCTGCGTAAAGAGAAGCTGCGCTATCGCAGCCTGCCGCAACTGGGCGGTGCCATTCAGTTGGGCTTCAGCGATGAAGATTCCCGCGAACAGGCCCGTGCGCTGATCCGCAAGAACTTCAACGATTTCGACATTGTTCCGGCCGACCTCAACGGTCAACCGGTGCTGCGTCTGGCGATGACCCCGGCCAAGCTGGCGGAAATCCGTGAATACTCCATCAAGCAGAACCTGACCACGGTACGTAACCGCGTCAACGAGCTGGGTGTTGCCGAACCGATCGTGCAGCGTCAGGGCGCCAACCGCATCGTGGTTGAGCTGCCGGGCGTGCAGGACACTGCCGAAGCCAAGCGTATTCTCGGCAAGACGGCCAACCTTGAGTTTCGTCTGGCCGCCGAGCCGGGCGCTTCGAAAGCCACTTCCGAGTCGTTCGAATTCCGCGAAGGCAACCGTCCGCCAGCGCAGATCGAGCGTGGTCTGATCATTACCGGTGACCAGGTCACCGACGCCAAGGCCGGTTTCGGCGAGCACGGCACGCCTGAAGTGAACATCCGTCTGGATGGTCACGGTGGCGAGCTGATGAGCCGCGCGACCCGCTCCAATGTCGGTCGCAGCATGGCGGTGATCTTCATCGAACAGCGCCCGGTCACCACTTACACCAAGCAAGTGGTTGATGGCGTCGAGAAAGACGTGCCGGTGCAGACGTTCAAGGAAGAGAAAAAGATCATCAGCCTGGCGACCATTCAGTCGCCGCTGGGTGCGCAATTCCGCATCACTGGCCTGAACGGTCAGGGCGAGTCGTCCGAACTGGCGCTGCTGCTGCGTGCCGGTGGTCTGGCTGCACCGATGTACTTCGCTGAAGAGCGCACAATCGGTCCGAGCCTGGGTGCTGACAACATCACCAAAGGTATCGATGCTTCCCTGTGGGGCATGCTGTTCGTATCGCTGTTCATCATCGCCATCTACCGCTTCTTCGGCGTCATCGCCACCGTCGCGCTGGCGGTGAACATGGTGCTGCTGCTGGCATTGATGTCGCTGTTGGGCGCCACGCTGACCCTGCCGGGTATCGCCGGTATCGTCTTGACGATGGGTATGGCGGTCGACGCCAACGTACTGATCTTCTCGCGGATTCGTGAAGAGATCGCCGCCGGCATGACTGTGCAGCGGGCAATCAACGAAGGCTTCGGCCGGGCGTTTACTGCGATTCTCGACGCCAACCTGACCACCTTGCTGGTCGGCGGCATTCTCTTCGCCATGGGCACCGGCCCGGTGAAGGGCTTCGCAGTGACCATGTCCCTCGGGATCTTTACCTCGATGTTCACGGCCATCATGGTGACCCGCGCAATGGTCAACCTGATCTTTGGCGGACGTGACTTCAAGAAGTTGTGGATTTAAGGGGCTGCCATGTTACGTACAATCAACTTCATGGGCGTTCGCAACTTCGCGTTCGGCGTCACATTGCTGCTTACCGTCATTGCCTTGTTCAGCGTCGCCACCAAGGGCATGAACTGGGGCCTGGACTTCACCGGCGGAACGCTCATCGAGCTGACCTACGAGCGTCCGGCCGACGTCACCAAGGTGCGCGAGCAACTGGCGACTTCCGGTTATCACGAAGCCGTGGTGCAGAACTTCGGCGCCACTACTGACTTGCTGGTGCGCATGCCAGGTGAAGACCCGCAGCTGGGCCATCAGGTCGCAGACGCATTGCAGAAAGTCGGCGGCGACAACCCGGCGACGGTCAAGCGTGTCGAGTTCGTCGGCCCGCAGGTCGGTGAAGAGCTGCGCGACCAGGGCGGCCTCGGCATGCTGCTGGCGCTCGGCGGCATCCTGATCTACCTGGCGTTCCGCTTTCAGTGGAAGTTTGCGGTCGGCGCCATTGTGTCGCTGATCCACGACGTGATCGTGACCGTTGGTATCCTCTCGTACTTCCAGATCACCTTCGATCTGACAGTGCTGGCGGCGGTGCTGGCGATCATCGGTTACTCGCTCAACGACACCATCGTGGTGTTCGACCGGGTGCGTGAGAACTTCCGCGTGCTGCGCAAGGCGACGCTGATCGAGAACATCAACATCTCGACCACGCAGACCCTGCTGCGCACCATGGCGACGTCGATCTCCACTCTGTTGGCGATCGCGGCACTGTTGTTCTTCGGCGGCGACAACCTGTTCGGCTTCTCCATCGCGCTGTTCATCGGTGTACTGGCGGGTACCTACTCGTCGATCTACATCGCCAACGTGGTGCTGATCTGGCTGAACCTGACCACCGAGGATCTGATTCCTCCGGCCAACACCGATAAGGAAGTCGACGACCGTCCATAACGGCCAGCGATGTCCCGGCTGTCAGCTGACAAAAGGCGCGAGTTGAACTCGCGCCTTTTTTTGTGCTCCAAGGCTGGGAGAAGCGCGGGCGCGTCCCGCATGTGATGGTCAGGAGGTTCATGTGAACAAGTCGTTGCTGGTTGGTGCGGTATTGGGTGCTGTCGGTGTCACAGCCGGGGGTGCTGTTGCCACCTACAGCCTGGTTAAAAGCGGCCCTGAGTATGCGCAAGTATTAGCCGTTGAGCCGGTCAAGACACAGATCAAGACTCCACGTGAAGTGTGCAAGGATGTAACGGTGACTCGGCAGGCACCGGTCAAGGATCAACACCAGATTCTCGGTACTGCGATAGGTGCCGTAGCCGGCGGTTTGCTGGGTAATCAGGTGGGTGGCGGTACCGGCAAGAAGATTGCCACGGTTGCCGGTGCAGTTGGCGGCGGTTATGCCGGTAACAAGGTGCAGGAAGGTATGCAGAACCGTGACACCTACACCACCACGCAAACCCGCTGCAACACGGTCAATGACATCAGCGACAAGGTCGTCGGCTACGACGTGCGTTACTCGCTCGATGGCAAGGAAGGCAAGGTGCGGATGGATCGCGATCCGGGCAACCAGATTCCGGTCGACAAGGAAGGCAAGCTGATCCTGTCGCAGAATGAGCCGGGTCAGTAAGGCTTTACGGTTTTGAAAAGAAGCACCCTGCGGGGTGCTTTTTTTGTACTCGCGATTCAGGGCTGTCCGTGACCCTCTGTGGGAGCGAGCCTGCTCGCGAATGCATTCCGAGAGCCGACATTGATGTTGGCTGATGCACCGCATTCGCGAGCAGGCTCGCTCCCACAGGAAATTGTGGTGTTTGGAATTGCGGGCATAAAAAAAGCACCCCGGAGGGTGCTTTTTGGTTTCGCGGAAAGCTTAGCGCTTCAGCGAAGCCGGCAGGTGCGGCTGGATCGCCGTCAGCACTGCCTTGAAGCATTTGGTGTTGCCGGCAACGATGTGGCCTTTTTCCAGGAAGTCGTGACCGCCGGTGAAGTCGCTCACCAGGCCGCCGGCTTCTTGAATCAGCAGGGCGCCTGCAGCCATGTCCCACTCGGACAGGCCCGACTCCCAGAACGCATCGAAACGACCGGCAGCCACGTAAGCCAGGTCCAGGCTCGCCGAACCGGCGCGGCGGATGCCGGCAGTCTGGCCAACCAGGGCGCGGAACATGCCCAGGTAGTTGTCGAGGTTGTCCATCTGGTCGTCACGGAACGGGAAGCCGGTGCCGAGCAGGGCGCCGTCGAGGCTGGTGCGGCCGCTGACGCGCAGGCGGCGACCGTTCAGTTGAGCGCCGCGACCACGGCTGGCGGTGAATTCTTCCTGGCGAACCGGGTCCAGAACCACTGCGTGTTCCAGGCGACCACGATATTTGCAGGCAATGCTCACTGCAAAGTGCGGAATGCCACGGAGGAAGTTGGTGGTGCCGTCCAGTGGATCGATGATCCACAGGTACTCTTCGCCTTCGATGCCGGTGCCAGCGTGCAGGCCGGTTTCTTCACCCTGGATCGAGTGATTCGGGTAAGCCTTGCGCAGGGCATCGATGATTTTCTGTTCAGCGGCGCGATCAACCTCGGATACGTAATCCTTGGCGTCTTTTTCGTCGACCTTGATGGTATCCAGGCGCTCGATGGAGCGGAAGATCAGTTCACTGGCGCTGCGGGCGGCGCGCAGCGCGATATTCAGCATGGGCTGCATGGATGTGTCACCTAAGGTTGTTAAAGAAAGCCGCGCATTCTATCAGAACTTTTCTTCAGGTGAAGGACGCTGTTCGCTTTCATAGCTTAACGGTAGGCTGTTCTGTAAGATTTGCCCCCCTTTCCTGTGTCCGAGAGCGCCTCCCTTGCTGCAGAACATTCGTGTCGTCCTGGTCAACACCAGCCACCCCGGCAACATCGGCGGGGCCGCGCGCGCCATGAAAAACATGGGTCTGTCGCGACTGGTGCTGGTCGAACCGCGGTTCTTCCCGCACCACGAGGCCGATGCTCGTGCCTCCGGTGCCGGTGACATCCTTGAAAACGCGCAAGTCGTCGCCACTCTGGAAGACGCTTTGGTCGGTTGCAATCTGGTGCTCGGCACCAGCGCCCGCGACCGGCGTATTCCCTGGCCGCTGCTCGATCCGCGCGAATGCGGTAACAAAGTGGTCGAGGAAGCCGGGCAGGGCGCGGAGATTGCTTTGGTGTTCGGTCGTGAAGACTCCGGCCTGACCAACGAAGAGCTGCAGCGATGTCACTTCCACGTGCACATCCCTTCCGATCCGACCTTCAGTTCGCTGAACCTCGGGGCGGCGGTGCAGGTGTTGAGTTATGAAGTGCGCATGGCCTGGCTGGCTGCACAGGGTCAGCCGAGCAAGGTCGAGAAAGAAGAAGTGGCCTCGGTGAAAAGCGCCGAGCTGGCGACCATGGATGAGCTGGAGCGATTCTATGAGCACCTGGAGCAGACGCTGGTTGCCATCGAATTCCTCGACCCGGAAAAGCCACGGCACTTGATGGCGCGCCTGCGCCGGTTGTATGGACGCAGCTCGGTCAGTCGGGCGGAAATGAATATTTTGCGTGGCATCCTCACGGAAACCCAGAAAGCGGCCCGTGGCGAGCTTCTAAAGCGGAAGGATTGAATGATGTTTGAGCGTTTGCGTGAAGATATCCAGAGCGTATTCCATCGAGACCCGGCGGCGCGTAACGCTTTTGAAGTCCTGACCTGCTACCCCGGCATGCATGCGATCTGGATTCATCGTCTGGCCGGCATGCTCTGGCGCAACGAACTGAAATGGCTGGCGCGGCTGGTGTCGAACTTCGGTCGCTGGCTGACCGGGATCGAAATTCATCCGGGTGCCAAGGTGGGTCGGCGTTTCTTCATCGATCACGGCATGGGCATCGTCATTGGTGAAACCGCCGAGATCGGCGACGACGTCACCATCTATCAAGGTGTGACCCTCGGCGGCACCAGCTGGAACAAAGGCAAGCGCCACCCGACGCTGGGTGATGGCGTCGTGGTCGGTGCTGGTGCCAAAGTTCTCGGCCCGTTCACGGTCGGTGCAGGCGCCAAAGTCGGCTCCAACGCTGTGGTCACCAAGGAAGTGCCGCCGGGCGCCACGGTGGTGGGGATTCCGGGGCGGATCATCGTCAAGACCGATGAAGAGCAGGACGCCAAGCGCAAAGCCATGGCGGAAAAGATCGGTTTCGACGCTTACGGCGTCAGCGAAGACATGCCCGACCCGGTGGCCCGCGCCATCGGCCAGTTGCTCGACCATCTGCAAGCGGTGGACGGGCGTCTGGAAGGCATGTGCGGCGCGCTGAAGGATCTGGGCAGCAATTACTGTGCGAAAGATCTGCCTGAGCTGCGTGAAGAAGACTTCGCCTGCGTCAAGGGCAAGGACGAATCGAAAGCAGGCTGAACCGCGGCGCTGCTTTTCGCGAGCAGGCTCGCTCCCACAAGAGCAATGCATTCCAATGTGGGAGCGAGCCTGCTCGCGAAGAACGATCACGCGGTTGCGCTGGCTGTCCGCGCCCCGTCTTTGCTATAGTGCGCGCGCTCTTTCGCGGGTAAACCCGACTAAAGCACTAGGTCTTATAGTTGACTTAAATGCTCGGGAATTGCATACTCCCGCCCATTCCGAACTCCGTGGTAACTGTCCATGCGACTGACTACAAAAGGCCGATACGCCGTGACCGCCATGCTTGACCTGGCGTTGCACGCGCAGCACGGGCCGGTGTCTCTGGCCGATATCTCCGAGCGCCAAGGCATCTCCCTGTCCTACCTCGAACAGCTGTTCGCCAAGCTGCGCCGCAGCAATCTGGTTTCCAGCGTTCGCGGTCCGGGTGGTGGCTACCAGTTGTCCCGCGACATGCAGGGCATCCAGGTCGCCCAGGTGATCGATGCGGTGAACGAATCGGTCGATGCCACCAAGTGCCAGGGCCAGGGCGATTGCCATTCCGGCGATACCTGCCTGACCCATCATCTGTGGTGCGACTTGAGTCTGCAGATTCACGAATTTCTGAGCGGTATCAGCTTGGCCGACCTTGTGACTCGCCGTGAGGTACAAGAAGTGGCCCAGCGTCAGGACCAGCGCCGTTGCAGCAGCAAGGCGCCACGCCTGGACAAGATTGAAGCGTCCGCCGTCGAATGACAGCCGAAGAGCTACCCGCGGCACGCCAGCCCTGATTTAGGAGATAGTCCATGAAATTGCCGATTTACCTTGATTACTCTGCAACCACCCCGGTTGATCCGCGCGTTGCGCAGAAAATGAGTGAATGCCTGCTGGTCGACGGAAACTTCGGTAACCCGGCTTCCCGTTCCCACGTGTTCGGCTGGAAGGCTGAAGAGTCCGTCGAAAACGCTCGTCGTCAGGTGGCCGATCTGGTCAACGCCGACCCGCGCGAAATCGTCTGGACCTCCGGTGCCACCGAGTCCGACAACCTGGCGATCAAGGGTGCGGCACATTTCTACGCCTCCAAGGGCAAGCACCTGATCACCAGCAAGATCGAGCACAAGGCTGTCCTCGACACCATGCGCCAACTGGAGCGTGAAGGTTTCGAAGTGACCTACCTCGAGCCGACCGAAGACGGTTTGATCACCCCGGCCATGATCGACGCCGCACTGCGCGAAGACACCATTCTTGTGTCGGTCATGCACGTGAACAACGAAATCGGCACCATCAACGACATCGCTGCCATCGGCGAGATGCTGCGCGCCAAAGGCGTGCTGTTCCACGTCGACGCTGCTCAGTCCACTGGCAAGGTCGAGATCGACCTGCAGAAGCTGAAAGTCGACATGATGTCGTTCTCCGCCCACAAGACTTATGGCCCTAAAGGCATCGGCGCGCTGTACGTCAGCCGCAAGCCGCGTGTGCGCATCGAAGCGACCATGCACGGCGGCGGTCACGAGCGCGGCATGCGTTCCGGCACCCTGGCGACCCACCAGATCGTCGGCATGGGCGAAGCGTTCCGTGTGGCCAAGGAAGACATGGCTGCTGAAAACGTACGCATCAAAGCCTTGAGCGATCGTTTCTACAAGCAGGTCGAGCATCTGGAAGAGCTGTACGTCAACGGCAGCCTGACCGCCCGCGTTCCGCACAACCTGAACCTCAGCTTCAACTACGTTGAAGGCGAGTCGCTGATCATGGCGCTCAAGGATTTGGCGGTATCGTCCGGTTCGGCCTGTACCTCGGCGTCGCTCGAGCCTTCGTACGTACTGCGCGCCCTGGGCCGCAACGACGAACTGGCACACAGCTCGATCCGCTTTACCTTCGGCCGTTTCACCACCGAAGAAGAAATCGACTACGCCGCGCAGAAAGTCTGCGAGGCGGTTACCAAGCTGCGCGCTCTTTCGCCGCTGTGGGACATGTACAAAGACGGCGTCGATATCTCGAAAATCGAGTGGGCGGCACACTAACTATAGAAGCCGCCGGATACAGATCCTGTAGCGACGCGGCGTTAACGCAGCGCAGTTGCAGGGTCTCAAGAGCGGCCCTGATGAGTGAGGATTGAGAATCATGGCTTACAGCGAAAAGGTCATCGACCACTACGAAAACCCGCGCAACGTCGGCAAGATGAACGCGGAAGATCCTGATGTCGGCACCGGCATGGTCGGCGCTCCGGCGTGCGGCGACGTGATGCGTCTGCAGATCAAGGTCAACGATCAGGGCGTTATCGAAGACGCCAAGTTCAAGACCTACGGTTGCGGTTCGGCGATCGCCTCCAGCTCCCTCGCCACCGAGTGGATGAAGGGCAAGACCCTGGACGAAGCCGAAACCATCAAGAACACTCAGCTGGCCGAAGAACTGGCTTTGCCGCCAGTGAAAATCCACTGCTCCGTGCTCGCAGAAGACGCTATCAAAGCGGCTGTCCGCGATTACAAGCAGAAGAAAGGCTTGATCTGAATTTCAAGATTCGGCGACGAGTAAGGAGTCAACGATGGCTATCAGCATGACAGAAGCGGCTGCTCGACACGTGCGGCGCTCCCTCGACGGGCGCGGCAAAGGTGAAGGGATTCGTCTGGGTGTTCGCACCACGGGCTGTTCCGGCCTTGCCTACGTGCTGGAGTTTGTCGACGAGGTAGTGGCGGAAGATCAGGTGTTCGAGAGTCACGGCGAAAAAGTGATCATCGACCCGAAAAGCCTGGCCTACCTGGACGGCACCGAGCTCGACTTCGTCAAGGAAGGGTTGAACGAAGGCTTCAAGTTCAACAACCCCAACGTGCGCGGTGAATGTGGCTGCGGCGAAAGCTTCAACATCTGAGGCTGGTCGTGGGTATTCCTTGTCATTTCGCTTTGTTCGAGCTGCAACCGAGCTTCCGCCTGGATCTCGAGCAGTTGGCCACGCGCTATCGTGAGTTGGCGCGTGGCGTCCATCCTGACCGTTTTGCCGATGCATCCGAGCGCGAGCAGCGCTCTGCGCTCGAGCAATCGGCGCGGCTCAACGACGCCTACCAGACGCTCAAGAGTCCGGCCCAGCGTGCCCGCTACCTGCTGAAGATCAGCGGGCATGAGGTGCCGATGGAAGTCACCGTCCACGATCCCGAGTTTCTTCTGCAGCAGATGCAATGGCGCGAAGAACTCGAAGATCTGCAGGACAGTGCCGATCTCGACGGCGTTGCGGTGTTCAAGCGTCGCTTGAAAGCCGCTCAGGAAGAACTCAATGAGAGCTTCGCAGCCTGTTGGGATGATGCAGCGCAGCGTGAACAGGCCGAACGCCTGATGCGGCGCATGCAGTTCCTCGACAAGCTCACCTACGAAGTGCGCCAGCTGGAAGAGCGCCTCGACGATTAACCCAGTGCTGCGCTCAATTGCACGCTGACAGACAGACAAGACCTGATCACCATGGCTCTACTGCAGATCGCCGAACCCGGCCAAAGTCCTCAACCGCACCAGCGTCGTCTGGCGGTGGGCATCGACTTGGGTACTACCAATTCGCTGGTCGCTGCGCTGCGCAGTGGTCTATCCGAACCGCTGGCCGACGCTAACGGGCAGGTCATCCTGCCTTCCGCCGTGCGTTATCACGCCGACCGCGTCGAAGTCGGCGAGTCGGCCAAGCTCGCCGCATCCTCCGATCCTTTGAACACTGTGCTGTCGGTCAAGCGCTTGATGGGTCGTGGTCTTTCCGACGTCAAGCAATTGGGCGAGCAACTGCCATACCGTTTTGTCGGCGGCGAATCGCACATGCCGTTCATCGACACCGTGCAAGGACCGAAAAGCCCGGTTGAAGTCTCCGCCGATATTCTCAAGGTCCTGCGTCAGCGTGCTGAAGCGACCTTGGGCGGCGAACTGGTCGGCGCGGTAATCACCGTCCCTGCCTACTTCGACGATGCGCAGCGGCAAGCCACCAAAGATGCGGCCAAGCTCGCCGGTCTGAACGTGTTGCGTCTGCTCAACGAGCCGACCGCTGCTGCTGTGGCGTATGGTCTGGATCAACACGCTGAAGGCCTGGTTGCGATTTATGACCTTGGTGGCGGTACCTTCGATATTTCGATTCTGCGTCTGACTGGCGGCGTCTTTGAAGTTCTGGCCACTGGCGGCGACAGCGCGCTGGGCGGCGATGATTTCGATCACGCGATTGCCGGCTGGATCATCGAGAGCGCTGGCCTGTCCGCCGATCTCGATCCGGGCGCACAGCGCAATCTGCTGCAAACTGCCTGCGCGGCCAAAGAAGCTTTGACCGACGCTACCAGCGTTGAAGTGGCTTACGGCGACTGGAAAGCCCAGTTGACCCGTGAAGCCTTCGATGCGCTGATCGAGCCGATGGTCGCGCGCAGCCTGAAAGCCTGTCGCCGCGCCGTTCGCGATTCCGGTATTGAGCTGGAAGACGTGCACGCCGTGGTCATGGTCGGCGGTTCGACCCGCGTGCCACGTGTTCGTGAAGCCGTTGCCGAAGCGTTCGGTCGTCAGCCGTTGACGGAAATCGACCCGGATCAAGTGGTGGCCATCGGGGCCGCGATCCAGGCCGACACCCTGGCTGGCAACAAGCGCGATGGCGGCGAACTGCTGCTGCTCGACGTGATTCCGTTGTCCCTGGGGCTGGAAACCATGGGCGGTCTGATGGAGAAGGTGATTCCGCGCAACACCACGATCCCCGTCGCCCGCGCCCAGGATTTCACCACCTATAAAGACGGCCAGTCAGCCATGGCGATCCACGTTCTGCAGGGCGAGCGTGAGCTGATCAGCGACTGCCGCTCTCTGGCGCGTTTCGAATTGCGCGGCATTCCGGCGATGGTGGCCGGTGCCGCGAAAATTCGCGTGACCTTCCAGGTCGATGCCGACGGTCTGCTCAGCGTGTCTGCCCGTGAGTTGGGCTCGGGCGTTGAAGCGAGCATTCAGGTCAAGCCGTCCTACGGCCTGACCGACGGCGAAATCGCCAAGATGCTGAAAGATTCGTTCCAGCATGCCAATGACGACAAGGTCGCCCGCGTTCTGCGTGAGCAGCAAGTCGATGCCCAGCGCCTGCTCGAAGCGGTGCAGGGCGCGCTGGAGGCCGATGGCGAGCGTTTGCTTGACGCCGAAGAGCGCATGGTCATCGAACTGCAAATGCAGGAGCTGGCCGAACTGATGAAAGGTACCGATGGTTACGCCATCGAGCAGCAGACCAAGCGTCTGTCGCAAGTGACCGATGCTTTTGCTGCCCGCCGCATGGACCTGACGGTGAAAGCCGCTCTGTCGGGGCGTAACCTGAATGAAATCGAGGATATCTGATGCCGCAGGTCATTTTTCTGCCCCACGAGAAGTTCTGCCCGGAAGGCATGGTGGTCGAGGCTGCGCCCGGCACATCGATTCTCGAGCTGGCTCACGAACACCATATCGAGATGGAAAGCGCGTGCGGCGGCGTCTGCGCCTGCACTACTTGCCATTGCATCATCCGCGAGGGTTTTGACTCGCTGGAAGAGGCCGATGAGCTGGAAGAAGACTTCCTCGATCGTGCCTGGGGTCTGGAGGCGCAATCGCGTCTGGCCTGTCAGGCGATCGTCGGTGAGGAAGACCTCACCGTCGAGATTCCGAAATATTCGCTTAACCATGCGGCCGAAGCGCCGCACTGACTGGTAAGACTGTCATGAGCTACGGTTGGAATGATGTTCAACGCATTGCAGAAGAATTGGCCGAGGCCCACGAGGGACTCGACCCGTATTCTGTAGGTTTTGTCCGTTTGCAGCAGATGATTCTTGAACTGCCTGACTTCGATGCTACTTCTGGCCGGGTCGGCGAGAAGGTGCTCGAAGCGGTTCAGGAGCTCTGGGCCGCAGAATTGGACTGATCGTCTCGCAGGTTAGGCAATACCCAAGAACCCGCGTATAATTCGCGGGTTTAATTTTTCGCAAATTACCGTTTCTGGAGTTACACCATGGCTGTTCAACGTACTTTCTCCATCATCAAGCCTGACGCCGTTGCTAAAAACGTGATCGGCAAGATCACCACTCGCTTCGAAGACGCTGGCCTGCGCGTTGTAGCTTCGAAACTGAAGCAACTGTCCAAAGCCGAAGCCGAAGGCTTCTACGCTGAGCACAGCGAGCGCGGTTTCTTCGGTGACCTGGTTGCTTTCATGACTTCCGGTCCGGTTGTCGTTCAGGTTCTGGAAGGCGAAAACGCTATCGCTCGCAACCGTGAGCTGATGGGCGCTACCAACCCTAAAGAAGCTGCTGCCGGCACCATCCGTGCTGACTTCGCTGAATCGATCGACGCCAACGCCGTTCACGGTTCGGACTCCGAAGCTGCTGCCGCTCGCGAAATCGCTTACTTCTTCGCAGCTACTGAAGTAACCACTCGCTAAGCATTGCTTGCAGAGTGAAGGTGAATCCATGACTACATCGACTGTTAAAACAAACCTGCTGGGTCTGACCCAGCCGGAAATGGAAAAATTCTTCGACTCAATCGGGGAGAAGCGTTTCCGTGCCGGTCAGGTAATGAAATGGATTCACCACTTTGGCGTCGATGATTTCGACGCCATGACGAACGTCAGCAAAGCCTTGCGCGACAAGCTCAAGGCCATTGCTGAAGTGCGTGGTCCGGAAGTGGTCAGCGAGGACATCTCCAGCGACGGCACCCGTAAATGGGTGGTGCGCGTGGCGTCCGGCAGCTGCGTCGAGACCGTTTACATTCCCCAGGGCAAACGCGGCACTCTGTGCGTTTCGTCCCAGGCAGGCTGTGCCCTGGATTGCAGTTTCTGCTCCACCGGCAAGCAAGGCTTCAACAGCAACCTCACCGCCGCCGAAGTCATCGGTCAGGTGTGGATTGCCAACAAATCTTTCGGCAGCGTCCCGGCCACCGTCGACCGTGCGATCACCAACGTGGTGATGATGGGCATGGGCGAGCCGTTGCTGAACTTCGACAACGTCGTCGCCGCCATGCATCTGATGATGGATGACCTCGGCTATGGGATTTCCAAGCGCCGCGTGACCCTGTCCACCTCGGGTGTGGTGCCGATGATCGATGAGCTGGCCAAGCACATCGACGTGTCCCTGGCGTTGTCGCTGCATGCACCGAATGACGCATTGCGTAACCAATTGGTGCCGATCAACAAGAAATATCCGCTTAAGATGCTGCTCGAGTCGTGCCAGCGCTACATGTCCGCCCTTGGCGAGAAACGTGTGCTGACCATCGAGTACACCTTGCTCAAGGACGTCAACGACAAGCTTGAGCACGCCGTGGAAATGATCGAGCTGCTTAAAGACATCCCGTGCAAGATCAACCTGATTCCATTCAACCCGTTCCCGCACTCCGGGTACGAGCGGCCGAGCAACAACGCCATCCGCCGCTTCCAGGATCAGTTGCATCAGGCCGGTTTCAACGTCACTGTGCGCACCACTCGTGGTGAAGACATCGACGCCGCATGTGGTCAATTGGTAGGGCAGGTGCTGGATCGCACCCGTCGCAGCGAACGTTACATCGCCGTGCGCGAATTGAGCGCCGACAGCGATCTGGCACAGAACGCCGCGAACACTAACTAAGAGAGGATCTCTATGTCCCTGCGCTTTGCGCTGCTGTTGCTGTTGGCCAGCCTTTGCGCTGGTTGTGTCCTTTCGGGTGACTACAACCCGATGAAGACCAGCAAGGGCCGCGATGAAGCGCGGGCTGCCTACGTGCAGCTGGGCCTGGGCTACCTGCAGCAGGGCATGACCGAGCGCGCCAAGGTGCCGTTGAAGAAAGCGCTGGAGCTGGACGGTTCCGACCCCGACGCCAATGCGGCGCTCGGTCTGGTGTTTCAGGCTGAAATGGAGCCGGCACTGGCCGACGAGCACTTTCGCAAGGCCTTGTCCTCACGTCCCGCCGATGCACGCATCCTCAACAACTACGGCAGTTTTCTCTACGAAGAACAGCGCTACAAGGAAGCCTACGAGCGTTTTGAACAAGCGGCCGCCGATACCCTGTATCCTGAGCGTTCGCGAGTCTTCGAAAACCTCGGCATGACCGCCGCCAAGCTTGGCCAGCGTGATCTGGCCCAGCAACAGCTGGAAAAAGCCCTGCGCCTGAACCGCCAACAACCGCGCGCATTGCTGGAAATGGCTGAGTTGTCCTTCGAAGACAGGCATTATGTGCCCGCGCGTGACTATTACGACCGTTTCAGCCAGCTCACCGAACAAAATGCACGTAGTCTATTGCTCGGCGTTCGGCTGGCAAAAGTGTTTGAAGATCGCGACAAGGCAGCCAGTTACGGTCTGCAATTAAAACGACTCTATCCCGGTACGCCGGAATATCAGCAATACCTGTCGGAGCAATGATGAAAGCGGCGCATCCCGAAGTTGTAGCAGCGAATCGCGTAAACCCCGGTGAGACCCTGCGCCAGGCCCGCGAAAGCAATGGCTGGTCGCTGGCCGAAGTGGCCCTCAAGCTCAACCTCACCGTGACATCCCTGAGCAATCTTGAAGCCGGCGCTTTCGACAAGCTGCCGGGGCATACCTTCGCTCGCGGTTACATTCGCGCCTATGCCAAATTGCTCGGCATGGACCAGACCGTTCTGGTTCAGCAATTCGACCAGTCCACCGGCACCGACTCCCAGGGCAGCAACGTTCACGCCCTCGGTCGTATCGAAGAGCCGGTGCGGGTTTCCCACACCATTTTGCGTATCGTCAGCCTGTTGCTGCTGATCGCAGTCATCGGCGGCGGTTTCGTCTGGTGGCAGGATCAGACCTCCCAGCGCACCCGCGATCTGACCAGCCTGGCGCCGGAACACGTTGAAGTCGAAGGCGCTGACGGCACCACGCAGATCCACCCGATCGACGAGCCGGAAGACCAGGCTGTCGCCGAAAATCAGGCCGACAGTTCGACAACGCTGGCCTTGCCGCAGTCGGAAACCAGTGCTGAATCGACCGGCGCCGAATCTGCTGCGCCAGCGACCGAGCCAACTGCGCCGGCAGTTGCGCCAAGCGCTCCGGCACAGACGCCTGCGCCAGTGGTGGCAGCTCCGGCCACTCCAGCGCCGAATGTCCCAGCGACACCTGCCCCGACCGCGCCGGTTGCTCAAGCGCCAAGCGCTGAAGCAGCTGCTCCGGTTGCCGGCGAAGGCCAGGTGCAGTTGCAGTTCACCGGCGATTGCTGGGCACAGGTGACCGATGGCCGTGGCAAAGTGATTTTCAGTGGTCTGAAGCATAAAGGCGACAGCGTGAGTGTTTCCGGCAAGCCGCCGCTCGCCGTACGTCTGGGCGTCGCCCGTGCAGCACAGGTCAGCTACAACGGCCAACCGGTCGATATCGCTCCGTTCACCAGTGGCGAGACTGCTCGCCTGAAGTTGGGTCAATAAGTCATGCACGGCGAATCTCCAATCAAACGTCGCGAATCGCGCAAGATCTGGGTCGGCAACGTACCGGTGGGCGGCGACGCGCCGATCGCTGTGCAAAGCATGACCAACAGCGACACCAATGACGTCGCCGCGACTGTGGCGCAGATCAATCGTCTGGAAGCTGCCGGTGTCGACATCGTTCGCGTCTCGGTGCCGGACATGGACGCCGCCGAGGCGTTCGGCAAGATCAAGCAACTGGTCAAAGTGCCGTTGGTGGCCGATATCCACTTCGACTACAAAATCGCCTTGCGCGTGGCCGAACTGGGTGTGGACTGCCTGCGCATCAACCCGGGCAACATCGGTCGCGAAGACCGCGTGCGTGCCGTGGTCGATGCGGCGCGTGATCGCGGCATTCCGATCCGCATCGGCGTCAACGCCGGTTCCCTGGAAAAAGACCTGCAAAAGAAATACGGCGAGCCGACCCCGGCGGCGCTCGTCGAATCCGCGCTGCGCCACGTTGAACACCTCGAACGCCTGAATTTCCAGGACTTCAAGGTCAGCGTGAAAGCCTCCGACGTGTTCATGGCCGTCGAAGCCTACCGCTTGCTGGCAAAGGAAATTGTTCAGCCGCTGCACCTCGGCATTACCGAAGCCGGTGGTTTGCGTTCGGGCACGGTGAAATCCGCCGTCGGCCTAGGTATGCTGCTCGCCGAAGGGATTGGCGATACTATCCGCATCTCGCTAGCGGCCGACCCGGTCGAGGAAGTGAAGGTCGGTTACGACATTCTCAAGTCTTTGCATCTGCGTTCCCGTGGCATCAACTTCATCGCCTGCCCGAGCTGCTCGCGGCAGAACTTCGATGTGGTGAAAACCATGAACGAGCTGGAAGGGCGCCTTGAAGACCTGCTGGTGCCGCTGGATGTCGCGGTCATCGGTTGCGTGGTCAACGGCCCCGGCGAAGCCAAGGAAGCCCATATCGGCTTGACCGGCGGCACGCCCAACCTGATTTACATCGACGGCAAGCCGTCGCAGAAGCTGACGAATGACAATCTGGTGGACGAGCTGGAAAAGCTGATCCGCCAGAAAGCGGCCGAAAAGGTCGAAGCTGACGCTGCCGTTATCGCGCGCGGCTGATCGAACGAATTAAGGAAATTTTGTGAGCAAGTCTCTGCAAGCCATTCGTGGCATGAACGACATCCTGCCCGAACAGACCCCGCTGTGGCGTTATTTCGAAGGCACTGTGGCGCGTCTGCTGGATAACTACGGTTACAAGCAGATCCGCATGCCGATCGTCGAGTTCACCGAGCTGTTCAAGCGCTCGATCGGCGAAGTCACCGATATCGTCGAAAAAGAGATGTACACCTTCGAAGACCGCAACGGCGACTCGCTGACTTTGCGTCCGGAAGGTACCGCGGCGTGCGTACGCGCCGTGCTCGAACACGGCATCACCGGCGGTGGTCAGGTGCAGAAGCTCTGGTACATCGGCCCGATGTTCCGCCACGAGCGTCCGCAGAAAGGCCGCTATCGCCAGTTTCACCAGATCGGTCTGGAAGTGTTCAACCTCGACGGTCCGGACATCGACGCCGAGCTGATCATCATGACCTGGCGCCTGTGGGGTGAGTTGGGCATTCGTGATGCGGTCAAGCTCGAACTCAACAGCCTCGGCACCAGCGAGTCCCGTGGTCGCTATCGTGAAGCGCTGGTCGAGTACCTCTCGGCGCACCACGACAAGCTCGACGAAGACAGCCAGCGTCGCCTGAAAACCAACCCGCTGCGCGTGCTCGACACGAAAAATGCCGACACCCAGGCCGTGCTTGTCGACGCGCCGAAAATGGCCGATTACCTCGACGACGAGTCCCGTGCTCACTTCGAAGGCCTGAAGGCGCGTCTGGATGCCGTCGGCATTCCTTATGTGCTCAACCCGAAACTGGTGCGTGGCCTCGATTACTACAGCAAAACCGTTTTTGAATGGGTCACCGACAAGCTCGGCGCCCAGGGCACCGTGTGCGCGGGCGGCCGTTACGACGGTCTGGTCGAGCAGATGGGCGGCAAGCCAACCCCGGGTGTCGGTTTCGCCATGGGCATCGAGCGTCTGGTATTGATGCTCGAAACCCTCGAGCAGATCCCGGAAGAGATTTCCCGTCAGGTCGACGTCTACCTCTGCGCCTTCGGTGAGGAAGCCGAGCTGGCTGGTCTGGCTCTGGCCGAACGGGTACGCGATGAACTTCCTAACCTGCGTCTGCAAGTCAATGCCGGCGCCGGCAGTTTCAAAAGCCAGTTCAAAAAGGCCGACAAGAGCGGTGCGCTGTACGCATTGATCCTCGGTGACGACGAAATGGCCCAGCAAGTGGTAGGTTTCAAACCCCTGCGTGGCCAGGGCGAACAACAAAGCATTGCCTGGGATGCGCTCGCCGCTCACCTGGCCACCTGCGTCGTGCAGGGTTGAAGCTGTCTTAACAGCCGATTTAGCGATTAAGGAGTATTGGGGTGTCGAGTACCGAAGACGAACAGTTGGCGGATTTGAAGGACTGGTGGACACGCAACGGCAAACCTCTGGTCACCGGCGGCCTGTTGGCGCTGGTCATCGTGTTCGGCTGGCAGGCTTATCACAAATACCAGAGCAACCAGTCGCAAGGCGCCTCGGTGCTCTATCAGCAATTGCTGGAAACCACGCTGACGCCTGACGGCAAGCCCGATGCCGCCCGCGTTGCGGATCTGGCCGGCAAGCTCAACAGCGAATACGGCGGTTCTGCCTACGCGCAGTACGGCAGCCTGTTCGTCGCCAAAGTAGCGGTCGACAGCGGCAAGCTGGACGACGCGGCAACCGAACTCAAAGCCATCGTCGACAAACCGGCCAACCCGGCGCTGGGCGAAATCGCCCGTCAGCGTCTGGCGCAGGTGCTGGGCGCGCAGGACAAGGCCGAAGACGCCTTGAAACTGCTCGACGGCGATGCCGACAAAGCGTTCCTGGCCACTCGCGAAGAGCTCAAGGGCGACCTGCTGGTGCGCTTGGGCCGTACCGATGACGCGAACAAGGCGTATCAAAAAGCCAAGGCGGCACTGTCGGATGAAGCGGCGGTCGGTGGCCTTCAAATCAAGCTCGACGACCTGGCCAAAGGGGATGCGTGACGTGATCCGTTGGAAGCATGCAGCATTGCTGGCTCTGGCCCTTCTGGCCGCGGGTTGCAGCAGCAACAGCAAGAAAGAATTGCCTCCGGCTGAGCTGACCGACTTCAAAGAAGAAGTCGTTCTGCACAAGCAGTGGAGCCGCTCGATCGGTGACGGTCAGGGCGAAACCTACAACATGCTGGTGCCGGCGATCGACGGTGACACCATCTACGCCGCCGATGTGACCGGTGTGGTGATGGCGCTGGATCGCAGCAATGGCGACGTGAAGTGGGACCAGGATCTTGAACTGCCTGTCTCCGGCGCCGTTGGCGTGGGTTACGGTCTGGTACTGATCGGTACCCTGCGTGGCGAAGTCGTCGCTCTGGACACCAGCAACGGTGAAGAGAAGTGGCGTGCCCGCGTCAACAGTGAAGTCCTCGCGCCGCCGGCCAACAACGGCGACGTAGTGGTCGTGCAGACCCAGGACGATCGTCTGATCGGTCTGGATGCTGCCACCGGCAACCAGCGCTGGGTGTATGACAGCACCCCGGCGGTCCTGACCCTGCGTGGCACCAGTGCTCCGCTGGTCACCAACCGCTTGGCGGTGGCTGGCCTGTCGACCGGTAAAGTGGTCGCGCTGGACATCTCCAACGGCGTGCCGGTGTGGGAACAACGCATCGCCATTCCACAGGGGCGTTCGGAACTGGAGCGCGTGGTCGACATCGACGGCGGCCTGCTGCTGTCCGGCGGCACGCTGTACGTCGCCAGCTATCAGGGTCGCGTGGCGGCACTGGACCTGGAAAGCGGTCGTCAACTGTGGCAGCGCGATGCGTCGAGCTACGCTGGTATCGCTCAGGGTTTCGGCAGCGTCTACGTGAGCCTGTCCTCGGGCACCGTTGAAGGCGTCGACGAGCGTTCCACCACCGCACTGTGGAGCAACGACTCGCTGGCTCGTCGTCAATTGTCGGCACCGGAAGTGTTCTCCAGCTACGTAGCTGTGGGTGACCTGGAAGGTTATCTGCATCTGCTGAGTCAGGTCGACGGTCGTTTCGTCGGCCGTGAGCGCATCGACAGCGACGGCCTTCGTGCTCGTCCGCTGGTGGTGGGCGACACGATTTATGTGTATGGCAACAGCGGCAAACTGGAAGCCCTGACCATCAAGTAACAACTATGCTTGGGGTTCATCCCCAAGCGGCCCTGCATCAGCAGGGTTTGCAGCGCCCCCGGGTGTTGCCCCGAGCACCAGCCGCTGCCTCGCAGCGGCTTTTGTATTTTCTGAAATAACGAAGTGGAGAGCCGCATGGTTCCCGTAATCGCCCTGGTGGGCCGACCGAACGTCGGCAAGTCCACCTTGTTCAACCGCCTGACCAGGACTCGTGACGCCATCGTCGGCGACCTGTCCGGTCTGACCCGTGATCGCCAGTACGGTGAGGCCAAGTGGCAAGGGCGTTCCTACATTCTGATCGACACCGGCGGTATCTCCGGTGACGAACATGGTATGGACGAAAAAATGGCCGAGCAGTCGCTGCTGGCCATCGAAGAAGCCGATGTGGTGCTGTTTCTGGTAGATGCCAAGGCCGGTTTTACCGCTGCCGACCAGATGATCGCCGAGCATTTGCGCAAACGTAACAAGCGCTCCCACGTGGTGGCCAACAAGGTCGACAACATCGATCCGGAAATGGCCCGCGCCGAATTCGCCCCGCTGGGCATGGGCCACGCGATCCCGATCGCCGGCGCCCACGGCCGTGGCATCACGCAATTGCTGGAAGCCGCTCTGAGCGAATTCCCGCGCGATGATGACGAGCCGGCTGAAGGCGAAGAGGAAGAAGTCGTTGCCGAAGGCGAGGAAGCCAAGCGCATTCCTGGCCCGAGCGAGAAAGACGGGATCAAGATCGCCATCATCGGTCGTCCGAACGTCGGCAAGTCGACTCTGGTCAACCGCATGCTCGGTGAAGACCGGGTCATCGTGTATGACCAGCCGGGCACTACCCGTGACAGCATCTACATTCCGTTCGAGCGCAATGAAGAGAAGTACACGCTGATCGACACTGCCGGTGTGCGCAAGCGCGGCAAGATCCACGAAGAAGTCGAAAAGTTCTCCGTGGTCAAAACCCTGCAGGCGATCAAAGACGCCAACGTGGTGATCTTCGTCATGGACGCCCGCGAAGGTGTGGTCGACCACGACCTCAACCTGCTGGGCTTCGCGATCGAATCCGGTCGTGCGTTGGTCATCGCGATCAACAAGTGGGACGGCATGACGCCGAGCGAGCGCGACTTCGTCAAAGTCGAGCTGCAACGCCGGCTGTTCTTCGTCGACTACGCCGACATTCACTTCATCTCCGCACTGCACGGCACGGGCGTGGGCAACCTCTACGCTTCGGTGCAGAACTCGTTCAAGTCCGCTGTGACCCGCTGGCCGACCAACCGCCTCACCCAGATTCTCGAAGATGCGGTGGGCGAGCACGCGCCACCGATGGTCAACAATCGCCGGATCAAGCTGCGTTACGCTCACCTGGGTGGTGCGAACCCGCCGATCATCGTGATCCACGGTAACCAGATCGAGAAAGTGCCGAAGTCGTACGTGCGCTATCTGGAAAACACTTACCGTCGTGTGCTCAAGCTGGTCGGTACGCCGATCCGCATCGAGTTCAAGGGCGGCGAGAACCCGTACGAGGGCAACAAGAACACGCTGACCGACCGCCAGGTCAACAAGAAGCGTCGCTTGATGTCGCACAACAAGAAAGCCAGCAAAAAACGCCGCGACAAGAAATAGAAGCAGCTGCGAGTTGCAAGCTGCAAGCTTCAAGTAAAAGCGGTAAAGCAGAGAGGGCTTCGTATGAAGCCCTTTTTTGTGGGCGCGGGTTTTTGCTTGCAGCTTGCAGCTTGACGCTTGAAACTTGCAGCTCACCTGCAAGGGGCTTCCGATGATCACCAGCAAGCTGCCGAATGTCGGCATCACTATTTTCACGCAGATGTCTCAGCTCGCGGCGCAGACCGGCGCGATCAACCTGTCCCAGGGTTTCCCGGATTTCGACGGCCCGCAGTCGCTGCGTGATGCGGTCGGGCGGCATATCGCCAGTGGCCATAACCAGTATTCGCCGATGACCGGTTTGCCGGCGTTGCGTCAGCAGATCGCGGCCAAGATCGCGCGCAGCTATGGCGTGACTGTCGATGCCGATCATGAAGTGACGGTAACGCCCGGCGCGACCCAAGCGATTTTCTGTGCGATTCAGGCAGTTATCCACAGCGGCGACGAAGTCATCGTGTTCGATCCGTGCTACGACAGCTACGCCCCGGCGACGGAGTTGGCGGGCGGTCGTTGCGTGCATGTGCAGCTGAATCCGGACGACTTCTCCATCGACTTCGACCAGCTCGCAGCGGCGCTGAGCCCGCGGACGAAAATGATCGTCATCAACACCCCGCATAACCCCAGCGGCGCATTGATCAGCCGCGCCGAGCTCGATCAACTGGCGGCGTTGATCCGTGATCGCGACATCTATCTGATCAGCGACGAAGTCTACGAACACCTGGTTTTCGACGGTGTGCCGCATGTCAGCGTGCTCGCCCATGAAGAGCTGTATCAGCGCGCGTTCGTGGTCAGCTCGTTCGGCAAGACTTACCACGTCACTGGTTGGAAAACCGGCTACGTCGTCGCCCCGCCGGCGCTGACGGCCGAGCTGCGCAAGGTGCATCAGTACGTCAGTTTCTGTGGCGTCACACCGCTGCAATACGCGCTGGCCGATTACATGGCCGAGCACCCGGAGCACGTTGAAGAATTGCCGGGCTTCTATCAGGCCAAGCGCGATCTGTTCTGCGATCTGCTCGCGCCGTCGCGCTTCAGCTTCACCCGTGTCACCGGCACTTATTTCCAGCTGGTCGATTATTCGCAGATCCGTCCAGATCTGAATGATGTCGACATGGCCATGTGGATGACTCGCGAGCACGGTGTCGCGAGCATTCCGGTGTCGGTGTTCTACCAGAATCCACCGCAAGGCCAGCGCCTGATACGCCTGTGCTTTGCCAAACGCGAGGAGACGCTGCGTGAAGCAGCGGCGAAACTATGCGTGATCTGAGTGCATTGCCAGACCTGACTCTGGCGCTGATCCAGACCAGCCTGGCCTGGCACGACCGCCAGGCCAACCTCGAGCACTTCGAGCTGTTGCTGGAACAGGCCCGTGGCGCCGATCTGATTATCCTGCCGGAGATGTTCACCACCGGTTTTTCCATGGAATCGGAAACCCTCGCCGAAGCCGAAAACGGCCCGACCAGCAAATGGCTGCGGGTGCAGGCGGCCAAGTTCGATGCGGTCATCACTGGCAGCGTGATCATCCAGGCGGCTGACGGCAGCCATCGCAACCGCTTGCTGTGGGCGCGGCCGGACGGTGAAGTGCTGCATTACGACAAACGTCACCTGTTTCGTATGGCTGGCGAGCACAACCATTACACGCCGGGCGAGCGTCAGGTGCAGTTCGAGCTCAAAGGCTGGCGGATTCGTCCGCTGATCTGCTACGACCTGCGCTTCCCGGTGTGGAGCCGCGATGCGCAGGACACCGATCTGCTGCTGTACACCGCCAACTGGCCGGGCGCACGGCGCCTGCACTGGAACCGCCTGTTGCCGGCGCGAGCGATTGAAAATCTCTGCTATGTGGCGGCGGTCAATCGGGTGGGCAGCGATGGCAAAGGCTTCGCCTATACCGGTGACAGTCAGGTGCTGGATTTCCAGGGCGAGACGTTGCTGGCGGCGGGGGAGGCGGATGGCGTGTTCAAGGTGATTCTGGAAGCGGCGCCGTTGGCGGCGTATCGCGAGCGCTTTCCGGCGAACCTGGATGCCGACACGTTTGAGTTCACCTGAAAAGCAAAAGATCGCAGCCTTCGGCAGCTCCTACAGGATGTACGCCGTCCCAATGTAGGAGCTGCCGAAGGCTGCGATCCTTTGATCTAAAAAAAAAGGCCCCGGAGCTCACACTCCGGGGCCTTTCGCATTTCAGTGGTCGGATTACGCTGCTTTCGCCTCTGGCTGGCTCAGCGAGCGGTTCAGCGCGCTGAACAATGCCTTGAAGCTGGCGGTGGTGATGTTTTCATCAATACCCACGCCGTGCACTGCACGTTCACCGTTCACCCGCAGTTCGATATAGGCGGCCGCTTTGGCATTGGTGCCCGCGCCGATCGCGTGTTCGTTGTAGTCCATGATTTCCACCGGAATCGGCAGGCCGGCGACCAGTGCTTCCAGCGCGCCGTTGCCCTTGCCGCGCCAGTGCAGGTTGGTTTCGCCCTGACCTTTGCTGGCCACTTCGACTTCGACGGCGCTGTTGCCGTTCTCTTCCTGCAAACGATGGCTGACCAGCGCGTACGGGGTGTTGGCCTGCAGGTATTCGCTGATCAACAGCGAGTGAATCTGCTTGGCGGTCATCTCCAGGCCGAGGCGATCGGTTTCCCGCTGCACCACCTGGCTGAACTCGATCTGCATGCGCCGTGGCAGGCTGATGCCGTATTCCTGCTCCAGCAAGTAAGCGATGCCGCCCTTGCCCGACTGGCTGTTGACGCGGATCACCGCCTCGTAGCTGCGACCGATGTCGGCCGGATCGATCGGCAGGTACGGCACTTCCCACAGGGTGTCCGGTTTCTGCTGGGCGAAGCCCTTGCGGATTGCGTCCTGGTGCGAGCCGGAGAATGCGGTGTGGACCAGGTCGCCCACGTACGGATGACGCGGGTGCACCTGGATCTGGTTGCATTCTTCGACGACCTTGCGCACGCCGTCGATGTCGGAGAAGTCCAGCTCAGGGTCGACGCCCTGGGTGTACATGTTCAGCGCGACGGTGACGAGGTCGACGTTACCGGTGCGTTCGCCGTTGCCGAACAGGCAGCCTTCGACACGGTCGGCGCCGGCCATCAGGCCCAGCTCGGTAGCAGCCACGCCAGTGCCACGGTCGTTGTGGGTGTGCAGGCTGATGATCACGCTGTCACGACGGTTGATATTGCGGCCGAACCATTCGATCTGGTCGGCGTAGACGTTCGGCGTCGCGCATTCAACTGTGGCCGGCAGGTTGAGGATCATCTTGTGCTCAGGCGTCGGGTTCCACACCTCGATCACCGCGTCGCAGACTTCCTTGGCAAATTCCAGCTCGGTTGCGCTGAAGGTTTCCGGCGAGTACTCGAAGGTCCACTCGGTGTCCGGCTGCATCGCCGCGTATTTGACGAACAGCTTGGCGGCGTTGACGGCGATGGCCTTGATGCCGTCCTTGTCCTGGTTGAAGACGATGCGACGGAAAGAAGGCGAGGTGGCGTTGTACAGGTGAACGATGGCTTTCTTCGCCCCGCGCAGGGATTCGAAAGTGCGCTCGATCAGGTCTTCACGGCCCTGGGTCAGCACCTGGATGGTGGTGTCGTCCGGGATGTGGCCTTCTTCGATCAGGGTACGCACGAAGTCGAAGTCGGTTTGCGAAGCGGCCGGGAACGACGCTTCGATTTCCTTCACGCCCACCTGCACCAGGGTTTTCCAGAAGCGCAGCTTCTTCGCCGCGTCCATTGGTTCGATCAGCGACTGGTTGCCGTCACGCAGGTCGGAGCTGCACCAGATCGGCGCGGCGTCGATGGTTTTCGACGGCCAGGTGCGATCCGGCAGGTTGATGACGGGAAACGCGCGGTATTTCGAAGACGGGTCTTTGAGCATGCTCATCGGGAAATTCCTTGTTGTCTGGGCCGAAAAGAGGCGGCCTGCCGGTTGAACGATTGTTCTTGGAAAAGCGTAGGACGAGGCGCAGCGATTCAGCCTGGCAGTCGTGCGCTGACGAGGCACAGGCTGCGGTGCTGGCGAAGCTGAATGAGGGTGTGAGAGGTTTTCATGGCTTCAACCCTAACCGCGAGGGGAAAGGATGGCAAGCAGTCGGAAAAAATTGAGAGGAATACCCGGAAAGCGGGATTTTGCAGGAATTTATTGCGCTTAAGGCGGTGGAAGTTATTGATGTTTGCGTGAGGCTAGATGGGAGCGCAATTGAGTTTTTGGAGATTCATTGAGTAAGGCGGTGTTTTATAGGCCGCCTTCGCGAGCAGGCTCGCTCCCACACTGGATCTTATTCACAGCAAAGATCCCCTGTGGGAGCGAGCCTGCTCGCGAAGAGGCCGGTCGCCTCAACACATATTCAAGGTTGGAAGGCCCCAATGAAAATCGCCGGATCCACCCGCGCATCGTTCAGGCTGACGTTCCAGTGCATGTGCGGCCCGGTCGCCCGGCCAGTTGCGCCGACCTTGCCCACCACCGCGCCGCGCGCCAGTTGCTGGCCGTTCTTCACGTCGATCTTCGACATGTGGCAGAACATGCTGATAAAGCCCTGGCCATGGTCAACAAACACCGTGTTGCCGTTGAAGAAATAATTGCCGATCAGAATCACCTTGCCCGCCGCCGGGGTCTTGATTGGCGTTCCGGCCGGTACCGCGAAATCGAGGCCGGCATGAGGATTGCGTTCTTCGCCATTGAAGAAACGACGCACACCGAACTTGCTCGACAGCGGCCCGTTGACCGGTTTGTCCAGCAGCAGATTGCTCGGCGTGTTCGGGCTGAAACTGCGGTAAGCCGCGATCTGCTCCGCCAGTTCACCCTCGATGCGTTTGAGGTTGTCGGCGTTCGGATTGACCTGCTGTTTGTTCTTCAGGGTGATGTGCTGTTCCGGGTATTTCTTGCTGCCCACGATAAACGGCAGGTTGCGCCCGCCACTGCTGATCTGCTGTGCACCAGGCTTGACCGTCAGCGGTACGCCAACGATCGCCAGCCAGTTGTTCTGCTCCTTGACCACCAGCACCGGTTTGCCCTGATAAGTAGCTTTCGGCGCCTGCGCGGCAGCGCCCAGATCCACCACGGCGACGCCGCCCGGCACCGGTTTGTTCAGCAGCCGGGTGATGTAACTGTCGGCGTGGGCGTTGAAGGTCAGGCAGAGCAACAGCAGCGGAGCGAGAAAACGCGGCATGGATCAGTCCAGTAAAGAGAGGGTGACGGGCGTCAGGTGATTGTCCTCGACGCGCACTTGCAGTTCGCCTTCGCCAAGCTTGGCTTTCAGGCGCTGGCCGGTGTGGGTCTGCGCGGCGTTGCGGATCGCGTGGCCACGCTCGTCGAGCAGGATGCTGTAACCACGACCGAGAGTCGCCAGCGGGCTGACCACGTGCAGGGTCTGCATCTGACTGTGCAATTGCTGCCGGCGCTGTTTAAGAGCATCGCGCATGGCCCGGGGCAGACGTTCGGCGAGGCTGTCGAGACGCTGGCGGAGCATTGCCAGTTGACGCCCTGGATGTTGCCCGGCGAGCCGGGTTTCCAGGCGAATCAGGCGTTCGCGGCGAGTATTCAGGCTACGCTCGAAGGCCCGGCGCATGCGCATGTCCAGATCATCCAGACGTTGCGCCTGCTGGCGCAGACGTTCGCCGGGATGACGCAACCGTCGGGCCATGCCTTCGAGACGCAGGCGATCACGCATCAAGCGGTCACGCATGCGCATCACCAGACGCCGGTGCAGGCTCTCGACCTGACGGATCAGATGGCTGGAATCCGGGGCGAGCAGTTCGGCGGCGGCCGAGGGCGTCGGTGCGCGGACGTCGGCAACAAAGTCACTGATCGACACATCGGTTTCATGGCCGACGGCGCTGACGATCGGCGTCACGCAGGCATCGACCGCGCGCGCCACGGCTTCTTCGTTGAAGCACCAGAGGTCTTCCAGTGAGCCGCCGCCACGGGCGAGGATCAGCGCGTCGAAGCCACGGGCATCGGCCATTTTCAGCGCGCGGACGATTTGTGCGGTGGCCTCGCGGCCCTGTACGGCGGTCGGAATCAGGGTCAGTTGCACCTGCGGCGCACGGCGGCGAAACACGCTGATGATGTCGCGAATTACCGCGCCGGTCGGCGAGCTGATGATGCCGATGCGCTGCGGATGCGCGGGCAGCGGCACTTTGCGTTCGGCACTGAACAGGCCTTCGGCGCTGAGCTTCTCCTTCAGCGCATCGAAGGCCAGACGCAGCGCGCCGTCGCCGGCCGGCTCCACGGTGTCGAGGATCAGCTGATAGTCGCCACGGCCTTCGAACAGCGAAACCTTGCCGCGTACCTTGACCGCCAGACCGTCCTTCAACGCCTGACGCACGCGCGCGGCGTTCTGCCGGAACAGCGCGCAACGCACCTGCGCGCCGCTGTCCTTGAGGGTGAAGTAGACGTGGCCGGACGCCGGGCGCGCGAGGTTGGAGATTTCGCCCTCGACCCAGATGTTGCTGAACACGTCTTCAAGCAACACCCGCGCGCGGCCGTTGAGCTGGCTGACGGTCAGGACTTCTCGGTCCAGGCCAAGTCTTGCAAAGGGATCTTTAATCATGGGGCGCAGTTTAAAGGCATTCTTCTGCTCATTGCACGAACCCTGTAGGAGCTGTCGAGTGCAACGAGGCTGCGATCTTTTGATCTCGTTTTTTCAGGATCAAGATCAAAAGATCGCAGCCTTCGGCAGCTCCTACAGGCGAGTATTGATAACTTGATAAGGAAATTCGGTGATGAGCGTAATGGAACTGTTGGGGGCGTGGTCGTGGGGAGCTGGTGGTTGGGCAGTCATCGGGTTGGCCATTGGCCTGGCCTACATCGTCTTCGGTATCGCCGGTTTCGGCACGGCGCTGGTGGCGGGGCCGATTCTGATTGTGTTCATGCCACTGTCGAAAATCGTGCCGTTGCTGGTGTTGCTGGATTTTGTCGCGGCGTTCGGCAATCTGCTGCCCTCGCGGCGCGCCGTCGCCAAGCCGGAATTGCTCAGGCTGCTGCCGTGCATGGCGATCGGCTGCACGCTGGGGGTGATCTTCCTGCTGAACCTGAAATCCGATCTGTTGCTGTTGTTGATGGGGCTGTTTATCAGCGCCTATGCGGTTTACAGCCTGTGGGTGAAAGCGCGGCCGGCACAGTTGTCGGCCGCGTGGGCGGTGCCGATGGGCACAGTGGGCGGGTTGTTCGGCGCGTTGTTTGGCAGTGGTGGCTTTCTTTACGCGATCTATCTGAACAGCCGCCTGCCCAAGGATGCGGCGCGGGCCACGCAAAGTGCCTTGATCAGTTGCAGCACCGTGGTGCGCCTGAGCCTGTTTGTCATCGCCGGTGTGTATGCCGAGCTACCCTTGTTGATGCTTGCCCTGTGTCTGTTGCCGGCGATGGCGCTGGGCTTGTGGATCGGGCGGCGGCTGACCATGCGATTGTCCCGCGAGGCGTTTGTGCGGCTGGTGACGTGGCTGGTGCTGGCCAGCGGAATAGCCTTGATCGTGCGCTATTTCAGCACTTGACCGGATTTCGTCAGGGATTAAGCTGCCGGCCGCAGTTCCTTGTGGAAGCGAGCCTGCTCGCGAATGCGGTGGGTCAGCAACAAAAAAGCTGCCTGACACTGCGCTTTCGCGAGCAGGCTCGCTCCCACATTGGAAATCTTGAATATTGGCAGCAGGCTCCACCATGAACTCGCAAAGCATCATCGTCCCGAAAATCTCCACCCTGCAGGTGCACGAGCCCCGGGCGCGGGCGATCGTGCGCTGGCTGGTGCGCAAGAACATCATCGAAGAACAATTGACCACCTGCGGCCGCACCGGCAACCGTATGGCTCACGCCATCGCCGACGGTGCTCGTGCGGTGGTGCTGTACCCCGAAGCGCTGCCGTTCGGCGAGCCGATCAATGGCCTGGAGATCGTCACCAAACGCTGCATCTATACGCCGGCCAAGGGCTTTCTCGAAGAGGCCGGTTGCGCCGAGTGTCGCCGCGAAGTGGGCGAGGCGCTGTTCGAAAGCCTTGAGGACTGGTTTCCAGGGCGCACCGACAATTTCACCTGCCCGGAATGTGGGCATGAGGACGACATCAACGGCTTCCTGTTTTTGCAGGAGTGCGCGTTTTCCAACCTCGGCTTCATTTTCAATAATTGGCTGGAGGCGGGGTTCAAGCAGAGCTTTATCGACGAGTTCGCCGATTGGCTCGATCAACCTGTAAGTTGGGTAAAGGTCGAGCTCTGATCCCTGTAGGAGCTGCCGAAGGCTGCGATCTTTTGACTTTGCTTTTCAAAGGCAAGATCAAAAGATCGCAGCCTTCGGCAGCTCCTACAGAAAGCGGGCTTTTCCATCTATCAATTAGGCTGAGTTTTACATTGAACAGCAGGGGGTGTCTGACTATAATGGCGCGCTTCCATTTTCCCGCTCGGGAGCCCCCGCGATGCTGCGTATCAGCCAAGAAGCTCTGACATTCGACGACATTCTCCTAGTGCCCGGTTATTCCGAGGTGCTTCCCAACGAAGTCAGTCTGAAGACCCGTCTTACCCGTGGCATCGAACTGAATATTCCTCTGGTTTCTGCCGCCATGGACACCGTTACTGAAGCCCGTCTGGCAATCGCCATGGCTCAGGAAGGTGGCATCGGCATTATCCACAAGAACATGACCATCGAGCAGCAAGCTGCCGAAGTGCGCAAGGTCAAGAAGTTCGAAGCCGGTGTGGTCAAGGATCCCATCACCATCGAGGCCGATGCCACGGTGCGTGATCTGTTCGAACTGACCCGTCTGCACAACATTTCCGGCGTTCCGGTACTGCACGATGGCGACCTGGTCGGCATCGTCACCTCCCGCGACGTACGTTTCGAAAACCGTCTGGAAGCCACTGTCCGCGAAGTGATGACGCCTAAAGAGCGTCTGGTCACGGTCAAGGAAGGCGCCGACAAGAACGACGTCCGTGAACTGCTGCACAAGCACCGCATCGAGCGCGTGCTGATCGTCGACGACAAATTCGCCCTCAAAGGCATGATGACCGTCAACGACATCGAAAAAGCCAAAGCCTATCCGCTGGCCAGCAAGGACGATCAAGGTCGTCTGCGCGTTGGCGCTGCGGTCGGCACCGGTAAAGACACCGGCGATCGCGTGACCGCACTGGTCAACGCCGGCGTGGACGTGGTGGTGGTCGACACCGCACACGGTCACTCCAAAGGCGTGATCGACCGCGTTCGCTGGGTCAAGGAAAACTTCCCTGAAGTGCAGGTGATCGGCGGCAACATCGCCACCGGCGCAGCCGCCAAGGCGCTGGCCGAAGCGGGCGCCGACGCAGTCAAGGTCGGTATCGGCCCAGGCTCGATCTGCACCACCCGTATCGTCGCCGGTGTCGGCGTGCCGCAAATCAGCGCCATCGCCAACGTTGCCGCCGCCCTTGAAGGCACCGGCGTGCCGTTGATCGCCGACGGCGGTATCCGTTTCTCCGGTGACCTGTCCAAGGCCATCGTGGCCGGTGCGTCCTGCGTGATGATGGGCTCGATGTTCGCCGGTACCGAAGAAGCGCCGGGCGAGATCGAACTGTTCCAGGGCCGTTCGTACAAGGCTTATCGCGGCATGGGTTCGCTGGGCGCCATGTCCCAGGCTCAAGGCTCGTCCGACCGTTACTTCCAGGACTCCTCGGCAGGCGCCGAGAAACTGGTTCCGGAAGGCATCGAAGGCCGTGTGCCGTACAAAGGCACCCTGAGCGCGATCATTCACCAGTTGATGGGCGGTCTGCGTTCTTCGATGGGTTACACCGGCAGCGCCAACATCGAAGAAATGCGTACCAAGCCCGAGTTCGTGCGGATCACCGGTGCCGGCATGGCCGAGTCCCACGTTCACGACGTGCAGATCACCAAGGAAGCGCCGAACTACCGCGTAGGTTGAGGCTTCCAGCAAAACGTTAAATCACCGGGGCTGTTCATTCAGCCCCGAGTTGTTTCTGATTCACTACATGAGAATGAGTCATGGCCCTCGACATTCACGCTCACCGCATCCTGATCCTCGACTTCGGTTCGCAATACACCCAGCTGATTGCCCGCCGCGTGCGCGAGATCGGCGTGTACTGCGAACTGCACCCGTTCGACATGGACGAAGATGCGATCCGCGAATTCGCCCCTAAAGGCGTCATCCTCGCCGGCGGCCCCGAGTCCGTGCACGAAGCCAACAGCCCGCGCTGCCCGCAGGCGGTGTTCGACCTGGGCGTTCCGGTATTCGGCATCTGCTACGGCATGCAGACCATGGCCGAGCAACTGGGCGGCAAGGTGGAAGGTTCCGAACTGCGTGAGTTCGGTTACGCCCGCGTTGACGTGGTTGGCAAGAGCCGTCTGCTCGACGGCATCGAAGACCACATCGACGCCGACGGCCTGTTCGGCCTCGACGTGTGGATGAGCCACGGTGACAAAGTCACGAAGATGCCGGAAGACTTCCACATCCTCGCCAGCACCCCAAGCTGCCCGATCGCCGGTATGTTCAACGACGACCGCGCTTACTACGGCGTGCAGTTCCACCCGGAAGTGACCCACACCAAGCAGGGCGGTCGCATCCTGTCGCGCTTCGTGCTCGACATCTGCGGCTGTGAAGCCCTATGGACGCCGTCGAAGATCGCTGAAGACGCCATCGCCAACATCCGCGCTCAGGTCGGTACCGACAACGTGCTGCTGGGTCTGTCCGGCGGCGTTGACTCCTCGGTGGTTGCCGCGCTGCTGCACAAGGCCATCGGCGATCAACTGACCTGCGTCTTCGTCGACAACGGCCTGCTGCGCCTGCACGAAGGCGAGCAAGTGATGGCCATGTTCGCCGAGAACATGGGCGTCAAGGTGATCCGCGCCAACGCTGAGGAGCAGTTCCTCAACAACCTGGCGGGCGAAGCCGACCCGGAGAAGAAGCGCAAGATCATCGGCCGCACCTTCATCGACGTGTTCGATGCCGAATCCTGCAAGCTGGACAACATCAAGTACCTCGCCCAAGGCACCATCTACCCGGACGTGATCGAGTCGGCTGGCGCGAAAAGCGGCAAGGCGCACGTGATCAAGTCGCACCACAACGTGGGCGGCCTGCCGGAAGAGATGAACCTGAAACTGGTCGAGCCACTGCGCGAACTGTTCAAGGACGAAGTCCGTCGTCTGGGCCTGGAGCTGGGCCTGCCGTACGACATGGTCTACCGTCACCCGTTCCCGGGTCCGGGCCTGGGCGTGCGCATCCTCGGGGAAGTGAAAAAGGAATACGCCGACCTGCTGCGTCGCGCCGACCACATCTTCATCGAAGAACTGCGCAAGGCCGACTGGTACCACAAGGTCAGCCAGGCCTTCGTGGTGTTCCAGCCAGTGAAATCGGTTGGCGTGGTTGGCGACGGCCGTCGTTACGCATGGGTGGTTGCCCTGCGTGCCGTAGAAACCATCGACTTCATGACCGCACGTTGGGCACACCTGCCATACGAGCTGCTGGAAACCGTTTCCGGCCGCATCATCAACGAAATCGAAGGCATCTCGCGCGTTACGTATGACGTGTCGAGCAAGCCGCCGGCGACGATTGAGTGGGAGTGATGCAGCAAGCCGGCTCGTCCGGCCTCCGCTAGGCGCCAGGTTTACAGGCGCTTGCCATGCTCTTGAAAATGCCAGTCAGTTTTGCTGACTGGCATTTTTATTGATCGCCGAAAACTTCAGGCACGGCTATGTGTTCAGTAGCCAGCAAATCTGCCGCAGATATCAAAGATATTCAGACCGAATCAGATCCGTATCGAACGGCGTCAGCCCTTGTTCAGGTGCGAACACCCTCTGCGCCTGCTCTGCAGAGGCCACTCGTTCGCCTCGTGCCCGCACATGTAAATCGAAAAGTGTGTGCAGATCCGGCCTTGGTGTATGCACCAGGGCGCGCAGCATCAACGAAACTCCGCTGAGGTTATTGTCGACGTTGTTCCAGCGGGGCGATGAAGTCAGCCCCAGATCGGCCCAGATCATGCGTCGCTCCTGTAGGTCCATCACGAACGGCAGGCAGATACTCGTATCGGAGGCGATATCGATGCGGTCGACCACGGAGCGAGGCTCGAACACTTCCCCCGATGCAGTGTCGGCACGGGCCATCCAGCCCGCGAAGCATTCAGGAAGGTCACAATATGGCTGCTGGGTAAATGAGTTGAGGGACGTAACGACATAGCGGACGCCCTTTTTGACGAGAGCATCAAGGTCGAGGTCGATGAACTCGGAAGCGCCATTAGGCGCGTCGACGATGTCGCCGCTGTGGTAACCGCCATAACCTTTGAGGTTGTAATAGGCGACCGCTTCCTTGAAGAGGAAGTCGGTGTCGAAGAAGGCGGCCGACAAGTCGATGTCCGTGCGGTCACGACCATTCTTCCACCAGAGGAACAGGCGAATGAATCGCGTGTCGGGCATTGGCAAGCGACTGCCGCGTACAAGTGTCCGCAGTGACTTCGCTGCGGCGCGCTGTGCCAGTGGCACTCGGTAGTCGCGCAATGCCGGATCGATGAAACAACGTCCCAGTGGTGGCAGCAACGTGAAACGCGCGATCAGGGCGTTCTCGCAAATCTGTGCGGCACGTGCCAATACCTGCGGTGCGATCGACTCTCGACGATCAGCAGTGCCGAAGACTTTCGCCAGCGCTCCTTTAGGTGTGAACGCCCGCAAGGGCAGGGGGCGCGGGGCATTTACCTGGGCCAGCAATTGCAGCAGCACCGGTGAGGACACTTGCGCCGCGACAGCCGCAAAGGCGTCGAGCACCGCGTCCGGTTCTGTGGCACGCCGTAACATCACGTCCAGACGGCGCGCGAATTCTCCGGGACGATCCTGCAGCACCGACGTAAGCGCGGCGATCTGGTGCTGGGCAAGCATGGTTTCGACACGCGACCCGAACGAGGCCGGTGGATCGTTGCGTCGCGCTGCGGTGATGGCCGCGAATGCCCGCGGATACTTCTCAGCGTAATCGCCTGGATGCAGGACTTCGGCCAGACGTTTCCAGCGTTCCGCCTGGCGCATCACATCCTCGGTAGCGTTGGGCATGCGGTCGAGCAGGCGCAACAGCTTGCGACGCATCGAACGTTTCATTTTGCTAAAGCGCGTCAGAGCCGTTGCCAGCGATACGTCTCCGCCATGCAGTGCGATCGCCACGCGCAGCACGTCGGTTGCAGTTTCGACATTTTGCTCAAGGAATTCCTCGACCCGGGCATCGTCACCGATATGCAGGATCAGCGCGCCGCCAACCAACGCGCGAATCTCGCGGAACGGGATAGTCTCGGGCAGCAGACGGAACACGTCGTTTCTGTAAGTTCGGATAAACCAAGTGACATCCGCGGCTTCCTCTTCGGACAGCGAGGTGCGCGATGAGACCAGCGGCTCGAGCAATGCCTCGAACTCGCTGACACTTCCTGGTTCGATAACCCAATGGATGAAGTTGCCTTCAAGCATGGCTGGCCGAACCTGTTCGCTGGGTGGCAGGCGCCGAAGTGTGTGGTAGTGAATGACGGCGTTGAGATACAACTCCGCCTCTGTCGCTTCGAGGACTTGATTGGGGAAGTCAGGATAAAACGGTCGGTGATGTACGTGAGCACCGCTGCGACGCCGCAGGACGCGAATGACTTCACGCAGCCAATTTTTGAGTTCTACCGCAGAGAGCAAGCCGATCTGCTCGATCAGCGACTCGGAAAGTACACATCGGAACGCAGCGACTTCTTTGACAGCCGATGCGACCTGCGCGCGTGTGGCTCCGCCAGTACCCGCTGGGACATGGAGTTTTGTACGGCGCCGCAGGAACAGCTCCTGATTCATCATGATTTCTTCCTTGGTCGCCGTTTCCAGTGAGGTGAAGCTCACTGCGCAATCGATACGAAAACGCCTGCAATAAGCAGGCGCGGTGTGGAGAGCGGAACCCCTAGTTCAGAGGGGTAGAAGGAAGGTGTTCCATAGCCACGGCGGCATATTAGCGGAGGTCGGTCTGGTTTGTCAGCGAATCACATATTTTGAAACGGGCTCGCCTGTTAGCGAATGTCAGCGCCGCGCCACATCCGAAAAATAGAACTTGTCCAGCGTATGCCGTGATTCGGTGTATTCAAACTGGCGGCCGTCCTGCAGAAAGGTCTGGTTGCTGACCACGATGACATGGCTCTGGCCGTCGAGGTCCAGGTGTTGTTGGTCGTCTTTGCTGGACGGCACGGCTTCGATGGTGCGCTGGGCGTAGGCGATCTGCAGTTGCAGGGTCTGTTCGATGTGGGCGTAGATCGAATGTTCGGCGATGTCTGCAGACAGGTCGGGAATCACTGCGCTGACGAAGTGGTTGATGTCGAGGATGACGCGCTTGCCGTCGATGCGCCGTACCCGCTTGATGCGGGTGATCGGGCTGCCGGGCTCGGCGTTGATGTGTTCGAGCAGCGCACCTTCCAGCGGGACCTGGCACATCTCGACCACTTCGGTGCTGACGTCGTTGCCCAAGCGCGGGTGGGTCTCCTGAAAACTGACGATGCCGCCCAGCTGAAATTCGATCGGGTTGGTCGACAATACGAACGCGCCTTTGCCGTGAATCTTCTGGGCAAACCCGCGCTCCTGCAACTGATCGATAGCCTTGCGCACAGTGCCACGGCTGGCCTGATAGGTGTCCATCAGCTCGGTTTCGGAGGGCAGCCGGGCGCCGCGCTCCAGGCGCTGGGTGGTGATGCTGGCAAGCAAATCGCTGTAGATCTGGTTGTATTTGCTCATGGCTGGGTTCTGTGCCGACGGTGCTCAAAACCCTGAACCTTAAGGGTAGGGTAGGGCTTTGTCCATGCGGAGGACGGAAAACATCTTAGGTCCAAGTAGGAAAAATCCCTGCTGATCTGATGTTCATCCACGCACACAAACTCGTACAGACGAGTTGTTGCATTAACTCGTACAGACGAGTATTTTTCCTCTCGGCGTGCTGCCAATAACAACAATCCACGACGGAAGAACAAGCATGAGCCATGACTATCCGAACATCGCCAAGGAACTGCTGGAAAGCCTCGGTGGCCGCGACAACATCGAGCAGGCGGCGCATTGCGTGACGCGCTTGCGCCTGGCGTTGAAGAACCCGGCACTGGTGAATGTGGCCGCACTCAATGGCGTCGATCTGGTCAAGGGCTCGTTCTTCACCGGCGGGTTGTATCAGGTGGTCATCGGCCCGGGCGATGTTGAAAAGGTCTACGCCGAACTGCGCCAACAGACTGGTCTCGCGGCGTCGACCATCGCCGACGTTAAACGGACAAGCGCCGAGAAGATAAACGCCATGCAGCGGCTGGTGCGGGTGTTTTCCGATGTGTTCATGCCGATCCTGCCGGCGCTGATCATTGCCGGCCTGTTGATGGGTATCAACAACCTGCTCGGCGCCAAGGGCATGTTCATCGAGGGCCAGACACTGCTCGATGCCTATCCAAACCTCGACGGGTTGTGGAGCCTGATCAACCTGATGGCCAACACCTCGTTTGTGTTCCTGCCGGCGCTGGTCGGCTGGTCGGCGGCCAAGCGTTTCGGCGGCAGCGAAATCCTCGGCATCGTCCTCGGTCTGATGCTGGTGCACCCTGACCTGCTTAACGCCTGGAACTACGGCAAGGCCGTCGCCGGACTGGATGGGCAGCAGCTGCCGTATTTCGACATTCTCGGCCTGTTCCAGGTGGAAAAGGTCGGTTACCAAGGGCAGATCCTGCCGATCCTGCTGGCGGCGTACGTGATGAGCGTCATCGAAAAATGGCTGCGCGCGCGAGTGCCCAACGCCGTGCAATTACTTGTGGTGCCGATCACCACCATCGTTGTCACTGGCGTGCTGGCGCTGGCGATCATCGGCCCGGTGACCCGGCATATCGGCATCTACATCACCGAAGGGCTGGTGATGCTCTTCGATCTGGCGCCGCTGGTGGGCGGTCTGATTTTCGGACTGTTGTATGCGCCGCTGGTGATCACCGGCATGCACCACATGTTCCTCGCCGTGGACCTGCAACTGATTTCCAGCCAGGGCGGCACATTCATCTGGCCGATGATTGTCATGTCCAACCTGGCGCAGGGCAGTGCGGCACTGGCGGTGTTCTGGATGACGCGCAATGCGCGGGACAAGAGCATGGCCTCGACCTCGGCGATTTCCGCCTACTTCGGAATCACTGAGCCGGCGATGTTCGGCGTCAACCTGCGCTACAAGTTTCCGTTTTACGCCGCGCTGGCCGGTTCGGCGCTGGGTTGCATGTTCCTCTCGCTGAACAAGATCCAGGCCTCGGCCATTGGCGTTGGCGGCCTTCCCGGTTTCATCTCGATCATTCCGCAGTTCATTCCGATGTTCGTCATCGGGATGCTGATTGCGATGCTCGTGCCGTTTGCCCTGACCTGCGTGCTGAGCATGAAGATCGTCCGTCCGGGTTACCGGGTTGCCTGAAATTCAACCTACACGGCTCCTGATATTCAAGAGGAAAATTCGCCATGCAAGACTGGCAACGTTCGGTGATCTACCAGATCTACCCGAAGAGCTTTCACAGCCATGCGGGCAACGCCACTGGCGACCTGCTCGGCATCGTCGCCAAGCTCGATTACCTGCAATGGCTGGGGGTCGATTACCTGTGGATCACGCCGTTCCTGCGCTCGCCGCAGCGCGATAACGGCTACGACATCAGCGACTACTACGCGGTCGATCCGAGCTACGGCAGCATGGCCGATTGCGAACTGCTGATCGCCGAAGCGGGCAAACGCGGAATCAAGCTGATGCTCGACATCGTGGTCAACCACACCTCCATCGAGCATGTCTGGTTCCAGCAGGCGCGCAGCAGCCTCGACAACTCTTACCGCGACTTCTATATCTGGCGCGACCAGCCGAACAATTGGGAATCCAAGTTCGGTGGCTCGGCCTGGGAATACGAGGCGCAGACCGGCCAATACTATCTGCACCTGTTCGACCACACTCAGGCCGACCTCAACTGGGACAACCCCAAGGTCCGCGACGAAGTGTTCAAGATGATGCGTTTCTGGCGCGACAAGGGCGTCGGAGGCTTTCGTCTGGACGTGATCAATCTGATCTCCAAACCGGCGGACTTCCCCGAAGATGACAGCGACGGTCGGTGCTTCTATACCGATGGGCCTAACGTGCATGCGTACTTGCAGCAAATGCACCGCGAAGTCTTCGAGGGGCATGAGCTGATCAACGTCGGCGAGATGTCGTCGACCCGCCTCGAACACTGCATCCGCTACTCCAATCCGCAGTCAAAAGAATTGTCGATGACCTTCAACTTTCATCACTTGAAGGTCGATTACCCGAACCTGCAGAAATGGGTCCGCGCCGATTTCGACTTCCTCCAGCTCAAGCAGATTCTTTCCGACTGGCAGACCGGCATGCAGGCGGGCGGCGGCTGGAATGCGCTGTTCTGGTGTAACCACGATCAGCCACGCGTGGTCTCGCGGTTCGGCACTGACGGCGAACACCGCGAGCTGTCGGCGAAGATGCTCGGCACGGCGCTGCACTTTCTGCAGGGCACGCCGTTCGTTTATCAAGGTGAAGAACTGGGCATGACCAATCCCGGCTTCGAGAGCATCGAGCAGTACCGCGATGTCGAGACGCTGAATATTTTTCGCCTCAAGCGTGAAGCGGGGGCAAGCGATCTCGACAACATGGCGGCGATCATGCAGAAATCCCGCGACAACGGGCGCACGCCGATGCACTGGCATGCCGGGCACAATGCTGGTTTTACAAGTGGTGAATCCTGGATTGGCGTGCCGGCCAATGCTGCGCAGATCAACGTCGCCCATCAACTGCACGACCCGGAATCGGTGCTGCATCACTATCGCCGCCTGATCGCCTTGCGCCGCACTGAAGCGCTGATCTCCGACGGCGTCTATCGCCAGTTGTTGCCGGAGCACCCACAAGTCTGGGCGTACCTGCGCGAGGGGGCGGGTGAACGTTTACTGGTGGTGAACAACTTCTATGGCACCGCGTGTGATGTCGAGCTACCGGCGCTGATCGACGAATCCCAGGAACAGCGTTTGTTGATCAGCAACTACCCGGACTGTCCGCAACGCACACGGTTGCTGCACTTGCGACCTTACGAATCCTTTGTGCTGCACCTGACCGACCCCTGATTTTTAACTGAATAACAACCTTTGAAAAAACACGCAGAACGCTGCGCGGGGGATTTGTGCGCGCTGAATTCCTGCGACCACACAATAAAAACAATGGGTGGCATATGAAAACAACCATGAATTACAGCTTGGCAGTCGCCGGATTTTGTCTGGCAATGCCTACGTCTTCACAGGCGCTGGAGTTTGGCGGCTATCTGCGCAGCGGTGTCGGCACTTCGGTCAACAGCAGCAGCCAGTCGTGTTTCCAGTTGCCTGGCGCGCAGACCAAATATCGCCTTGGTAACGAATGCGAGCAGTACGGCGAGATCGAGTTGCGCCAGGATCTGTACACCCTCGACGACGGTTCGGTGCTGAGCGTCGACGGCATGGCGTCGTTGTACAACCGCTACGATCGCAGCCTGACATTCAAGGAAGACAACGGCTCGATTCGCTTGCCGCAGGCGTACGCACAATGGTCGGCGATGCCTGCGCTCAATGGTGGCTCGCTGTGGGCGGGGCGGCGCTACTACAAACGCAACGACATCCACATTTCCGATTTCTACTACTGGAACCAGAGCGCCACCGGCGGCGGTATCGAAGACGTGTTGATCGGTGGCTTGAAATACAGCTACGCCTTTTCGCGCAAGGACAATCTTTACCAAAAGGATTACATCAATCGGCACGACTTCAACGTCGGCGGTTTCAACAGTAACCCGGGCGGTGAACTGGAGTTTGGCCTGAGCTACATCGACAAGCCCGACAGTCGCGACGCCCACCGTGGCTGGGCGATCACCACTCAGCACGTGCAGCAGGCCTTTTTCGGCGGCAAGAACAAACTGGCGCTGCAATACGGTGAAGGGCCGGGCACCGGTTTGGGCTATACCGGTAACGTCAGGCTCGATGACCGCAACAAGAGCTATCGCATCGTCGAGTTCTTCGACTGGCAAATGACGCCGCGTTTTGGCGGACAATTCCAGGCGGTGTATCAAAAGGATATTCGTCAGGGCGGCGCCGACCAGAACTGGTTGTCGCTCGGCGTACGCCCGGCCTATGCGCTGAGCGAGCAGTTCAAACTGGTGACCGAACTGGGTCACGACCAGGTCGAGGCGGCGGACGGCACGCGCAAGCTGAGCAAATTCACCTTCGCGCCGACGTGGTCACCCAAAGGCCCGGAATTCTGGGCGCGCCCTGAAGTGCGTCTGTATTACACCTATGCCAGCTGGAATCAGGCGGCCAAGCGTGCCGCCAACCTGTTGGCCAAAGGTTCGGCGCTGTCCGACACGGGGGCCTTCGGCAACGCACGGCACGGCGCCAATGTCGGGCTGCAGGTTGAATACTGGTGGAAATAAGCAAAGCGGCTGCGACCGCTCATTCAATCAATACAAGCTCAGGTGATGTCATGGCCACACCCCAACAATTGCAGCTGCTGGCTCCTTTATCCGGCGTGCTGATGGCGCTGGATCAGGTCCCCGACCCGGTATTTGCCGGGCGGATCATCGGCGACGGTTTGTGCATCGACCCGACTTCGTCAACCCTCTGCGCACCATTGGCCGGCGTGGTCAGTGATGTGCAGGCCAGCGGGCATGCGCTCACCATCACCAATGATGCGGGTGTTCAGGTGTTGATGCACATCGGCCTGGACACGGTGAATCTCGCCGGCGAAGGATTCACCCGCCGCGTTGAAGCCGGGCAGCGGGTCGAAGCGGGGCAGGCGCTGATCGACTTCGATGCTGACTATATTGCCCTGCATGCGCGCAGTTTGTTGACCTTGATGCTGGTGGTCAGCGGCGAGCCGTTCGATTCACTCGTAGGCTCAACCGGGTGGGTCGAGGTGGGCCAGCCAGTACTGGACGTCGTGGTCGGCGCAGCCGCCGGCGAACATCCAGCGCCGGTGCCGGGCGATGCGATGTTCTCGCCGCCGATCAACCTGCCCAATCCCAATGGTCTGCACGCGCGGCCGGCGGCAGTCTTCGCCCAAGCGGCGAAAGCATTTTCAGCGACCATCCATCTGCACAAACTGCAAGCGCAAGCCAATGGCAAATCCCTGGTGGCGATCATGGCTTTGCAGACGGTCCATGGCGACAGCGTGCGGGTCAGCGCCGAAGGTGAAGACGCCGAGGCGGCTGTCGAAGCGCTGACCCGCTTGCTGACTGAAGGCTGCGGCGAAGCTGTCACGGCGCCCGCGCCAGTCGAAGTCGTCGCCGCAGAAATGCCGAACATCCTGCGCGGTGTCTGTGCCTCGCCCGGTTCGGCACTGGGGCAAGTCATGCAGATCGTCGAAGCATCGCTCATGGTCAACGAGTTCGGCGCCGAGCCGCCAGTCGAACTGGAGGCGTTGAGCCAGGCACTGATCGAAGCCGACATGGCTTTGCAACATCTACGTGACACCGCCAGCGGCCAGGCGCAGGCGGAGATTTTCAAGGCGCATCAGGAACTGCTGGCCGACCCGAGCCTGCTGGATCAGGCCAGGGCGCTGATCGACGCGGGCAAAAGCGCGGCGTTTGCCTGGAAGACCAGCACCGACGCAACGGCGGCAATGTTTCGCTCGCTGGGCAACGCCTTGCTGGCCGAACGTGCGGCGGATCTGGATGATGTCGGCCAGCGCGTGCTGAAGCTGATCCTCGGTGTTCACGAGCAGACGCTGGAGTTGCCGGACGACACCATTCTGATCGCCGATCAGTTGACTCCTTCACAGACTGCCGGGCTCGATACGCGCAAGGTGCTCGGGTTTGCCACCGTTGGCGGCGGCGCCACCAGCCATGTCGCGATCCTCGCGCGAGCCTGCGGCTTGCCGGCGATTTGCGGTATGCCGCTGCAAATGCTCGGGCTCGGCAACGGCACGCGGGTGCTGCTTGATGCCGACAAAGGCGAATTGCAGTTGCACCCGGACGCCGAGTCCATCGATCAATTGCGCACGCGGCATGAGCGCCAGCGCCAGCGTCATCAGCAGGAACTGGCCCAGGCCAGCGAGGCGGCCTGCACCCGTGACGGTCAGCACATCGAAGTCACCGCCAACGTTGCCTCGCAGGGCGAAACCGCCCAGGCCATGGAGCTGGGCGCGAGTGGCGTTGGCCTGCTGCGTTCGGAGTTTCTCTACCTGGGGCGCCAGCAAGCGCCGAGCCACGATGAACAAGTGGCCACCTACAGCGCCATCGCCCGCACCATCGGGCGGGCACACAATCTGGTGGTGCGCACCCTCGATGTCGGCGGGGACAAGCCGCTGGCCTATGTACCGATGGACAGCGAAACCAATCCCTTCCTTGGTTTGCGCGGCATTCGCCTGTGCCTTGAGCGCCCGCAATTGTTGCGTGAGCAGTTCCGCGCAATCCTCGCCTGCTGTGAACTGACGCGTTTGCACATCATGTTGCCAATGGTCAGCAATCTGGCCGAGCTGCGTCTGGCGCGGCAGATTCTCGAACAGGAGGCGCGAGTGCTGGGCCTGGCGCAACTGCCGAAACTGGGAATCATGATCGAAGTGCCCGCCGCTGCGCTGATGGCCGATGTGCTGGCGCCTCACGTGGATTTTTTCTCCATCGGCACCAATGACCTTACCCAGTACACCTTGGCCATGGATCGTGATCACCCGCGTCTGGCCAGCCAGGCGGACAGCTTTCATCCTTCGGTACTGCGCCTGATTGCCATGACGGTGAAGGCTGCGCATAGCCACGGCAAATGGGTCGGCGTCTGTGGCGCCATGGCGTCTGAACGTCTCGCGGTGCCGTTGTTGCTGGGACTGGGCGTGGATGAGCTGTCGGTGAGCGTGCCGTTGATTCCGGCGATCAAGTCGGCGGTGCGCGAAGTGACTCTGGCGGACTGTCGGATCATCGCCGAACAAGTCTCGAACCTGGAAAGCGCCGGTGACGTGCGCGAAGCCTTGCAGCAGTTTCATGGGGCGAAAGTCGATGCCTCGCCGGTTATGGAGAATTGAACATGTTCGACAAATTGCAGCAGGCATTCTGGAAAGCACTGACGCCAGATCTGGTCCCGGATGAGGTGAAAGCCGCCGTCGATCCGGTGGCCGGATTGAGCGCAGAAGTTGTTGCCGCGCTGGGCGGTGTGGCTAACCTCAAGTCACAGCAGCCGGTGGCGTTGACCCGGGTGCGGGTGGCGCTGCATGACGAGGCGCGGATCGACCGTCAGGCGCTGAGTGTCGCCGGTGTGGCGGGCGTCATGTGCCTTGAAGGCGGCGTGCTGCACCTGATCACCGGGCTGCGCGCGCAGGGCTGACAAGACGTGCGGCCGCAGGTCGCCCTTACTGTTTCTCAACTGCGGGTGTATCGTATTCGCCTTTTTGCGGATCCCTCGGGGTCCGTCGCTGATACGTGAGGTAGTTGAGTTCATGTCCTTTACCCGTCGCCAAATCCTCGGTGGCCTGGCCGGTCTTGTTGTCGTTGGCGTAGGCGCGGGAGGCGCGTCGCGTTACTGGCTGGGGAAAATGGCCGACGCCGAGGCCGGCCACGACTATGAACTGATCGCCGCGCCGCTCGACGTGGAGCTGGTGCCGGGGCACAAGACCGAGGCCTGGGCGTTCGGTCCGTCGGCGCCGGGCACCGAGCTGCGCGTGCGTCAGGGCGAATGGTTGCGGGTGCGTTTCATCAACCATCTGCCGGTGGCGACCACCATTCACTGGCACGGCATCCGCCTGCCGCTGGAAATGGACGGCGTGCCCTACGTATCGCAGCTGCCGGTGCTGCCGGGCGAATACTTCGACTATAAATTCCGCGTGCCGGACGCCGGCAGCTACTGGTATCACCCGCATGTCAGCAGCAGTGAAGAACTGGGTCGCGGGCTGGTCGGGCCGCTGATCATCGAAGAGCGCGAGCCCACCGGTTTCAAGTACGAGAAAACTCTGAGCCTGAAGAACTGGCATGTCGACGAGCAAGGTCAGTTTGTTGAATTCAGCATCCCGCGCGAAGCAGCCCGTGGCGGCACGGCGGGGCGCCTGTCGACGATCAATGGTGTGCCGTTGCCGGTGATTGATCTGCCGGCCGGGCAGATCACCCGGGTGCGTTTGCTCAACCTCGACAACACCCTGACCTATCGCATCAATATTCCTGGCGTTGAAGCGAAAATCTACGCGCTGGATGGCAACCCGGTCGAGCCTCGGCCATTGGGCAAGGAATACTGGCTCGGCCCCGGCATGCGCATTTGCCTGGCGATCAAGGCACCGGCGGCGGGCGAAGAGTTGTCGCTGCGCAATGGCCCGGTGCGTCTGGGCACGCTGCGTTCAGTCGCCAACACCGATGCGCCGACGGATTGGCCGAAAGCGCTGCCGGCCAACCCGGTGGCCGAGCCGGATCTGGCCAATGCGGAGAAACTCAACTTCAATTTCGAATGGGTCGGCTCGGTTTCGGTGAATACCGAAAACGGCAAACCGCCGAGCCTGTGGCAGATCAACGGCAAGGCCTGGGACATCACCGACAAGACGTGTGCTGACCGACCGATCGCCAGTCTGAAACTGGGCCAGAGCTATATTTTCGAACTGAAGAACATGACCCAATACCAGCACCCGATCCACCTGCACGGCATGAGCTTCAAGGTGATCGCGTCGAACCGGCACAAAGTCGTTCCGTATTTCACCGACACCTATCTGCTGGGCAAGAACGAGCGTGCGCAAGTGGCGCTGGTGGCGGATAACCCGGGGGTGTGGATGTTCCATTGCCATGTCATCGACCACATGGAAACCGGCCTGATGGCCGCGATCGAGGTGAAGTGATGCGCCAGATCCGCCCGGCGGCGATCATCGACCGCAGCCGCGACCGCGACTTCATGCGCGAAGCCCTGACACTCGCCGCACAAGGCGCAGCCCTCGGCGAAGTGCCGGTAGGCGCGGTGCTGGTGCAGGACGGCGAGATCATCGGACGCGGCTTCAATTGCCCGATCAGCACCAGCGACCCGAGTGCCCATGCGGAGATGGTCGCGATCCGCGCGGCGGCGCAGGCAGTGGATAACTATCGCCTGCCGGGCAGCACGCTGTATGTAACGCTGGAACCGTGCAGCATGTGCGCCGGGCTGATCGTGCATTCGCGGGTGGCGCGGGTGGTGTATGGCGCGCTGGAGCCCAAAGCCGGGATTGTACAAAGTCAGGGGCAGTTTTTTACCCAGGGCTTTTTGAATCACCGGGTGTTGTATGAGGGTGGGGTGCTGGCTGAAGAGTGTGGGGCAGTGTTGACCGAATTTTTCCGCGTCAGACGCACAAAACCCGCTGAATAAACACGGATTCATTGTGGGAGCGGGCCTGCTCGCGAAGGCATTCTGTCAGTCACCGAATGTATTGCCTGACACACCCTCTTCGCGAGCAGGCTCGCTCCCACATGGGCACGGCTGCGCATGTGATCTGGGGTTACGACACCGCTACATTGTGGGAGCGAGCCTGCTCGCGAAGGCGTCGGCACATTCGACATCAATGGTGTCTGTCACACCGCTTTCGCGAGCAAGCCCGCTCCCACAAAAGCGCGCATTCCAACGGCAGACATGCGATTGAAAGGTGGGAACGAGCCTGCTCGCGAAGGCCACGGCACATTCAACATCAATGGTGTCCGTCACACCGCTTTCGCGGGCAAGCCCGCTCCCACAAAAGAGCGCATTCCAACGGCAGACATGCGATTGAAAGGTGGGAGCGAGCCTGCTCGCGAAATCGTCAGCACATTCAACATCAATGGTGTCCGTCACACCGCTTTCGCGAGCAAGCCCGCTCCCACAAAAGAGCGCATTCCAACGGCAGCAATGCGATTGAAAGGTGGGAGCGAGCCTGCTCGCGAAGGCGTCGGCACATTCAACATCATTGGTGTCTGTCACACCGCTTTCGCGGGCAAGCCCGCTCCCACAAAAGCGCGCATTTCAACGGTTGAAATGTGGGAGCGGGCATATCAGTTGTTTGTGAGGTTGGGTTACTTCTTCGCGACAATCACCGCCCGCATCGGCGCCGGCAGCCCTTCGATCGTTTTGCTGTGATCCGCCGGATCAAGGAAATCGCTCAGCGACTGATACTTCATCCATTCGGTGCCGCGTTGTTCCTCAACCGTCGTGGTGCTGACATCCACGCAGCGAATATCGGTGAACCCGGCCCGTCGCAGCCACAATTCCAGCGCCGGCACTGACGGCAAGAACCACACGTTGCGCATCTGCGCGTAGCGATCTTCCGGCACCAGCACCTGATGCTTGTCGCCTTCGACCACCAGGGTTTCCAGCACCAGTTCGCCGCCCTTGACCAGGCAATCCTTCAGCGCCAGCAAATGCTCGATCGGCGAGCGGCGGTGGTAGAACACGCCCATGGAAAACACCGTGTCGAAGCCTTCCAGATTCGGCGGCAGGTCTTCGAACGGGAACGGCAGGTGCCAGGCATTCGGCTCTGACAGATAACGCTGCACCGCCTGGAACTGGCAGAAGAACAGCCAGTTCGGGTCGACGCCGATCACGCTGTCGGCACCGGCGCCGAGCATGCGCCACATGTAGTAGCCGTTGCCGCAGCCGACATCGAGAATGCGTTTGCCCTTCAGGTCCAGGTGTGGGGAGACGCGCGACCACTTCCAGTCCGAGCGCCATTCGGTGTCGACATGCACACCAAACAGATCGAACGGCCCTTTGCGCCACGGCGACAGCCCCATCAGCGCGGTGCGCATTTGCGCGCGAGTGTCGTCGTCGCAAACGGTGTCGAGTGTCAGGCCATTGAGCAAATCGACTTCGCTCGGCTGAATCTTCGGCAACGCATCCAGCGCACTTTGCCAGCGCTCCAGATCGCCGTGGCCTTTCTCCATTTTCTTGTCGAGTTGCGCTTGCAGGGTGTTGGCCCATTCGGCCAGCGGTGTACCGGCCAGACGGCGGGCGAGGGGGGACAGATCAATCATGGCAAGGCAATCAACGAGGCAAAGTTAAGACACTGGAACCACGGCACGACTTTCGAGAAGCCGGCGGCCAGCAGGCGTTCGCGGTGTTCTTCGAGGCTGTCGGGCTTCATGACGTTTTCGATGGCGCTGCGCTTCTGGGCGATTTCGAGTTCGCTGTAGCCGTTGGCGCGTTTGAACGCCACGTGCAGATCGGTGAGCAGCGCATGCTCTTCGGCATCGTTGAAGCGCAGCTTCTCCGAGAGAATCAGCGCGCCGCCGGGCAACAACGATTGGCGAATGCGCGAGAGCAACGCGGTGCGCTGGTCCGGGGCGATGAATTGCAGGGTGAAGTTCAGCGCCACTACCGAGGCAGGTTGGAAATCGAGGGCGAGAATGTCGCCTTCGATGACTTCGACCGGCAGCAATTCCTGAAACATCGAATCCTGACCGTTGAGGTATTCGCGGCAACGCTCGACCATCGCCGCCGAGTTATCCACAGCGATGACCCGGCAACCGTCGGTGCGCACGTGGCGGCGCAGGGCTTGAGTCACGGCACCCAGTGACGAGCCGAGATCGTAAAGCACGCTGTTGGGCTGAGCGAATTGCGCGGCGAGCACGCCGAGGTTTTCGACGATGGTCGGATAACCCGGCACCGAGCGCTTGATCATGTCCGGGAACACCCGCACCACGTCTTCGTTGAAGGCGAAGTCAGGCACTTGGGCCAAAGGCTGGGCGAATAGGCGATCGGGTTCTTTGCTCACGGCGGCGTCCGGCGGTGTCGGTGGAAAAGGCCGGCATTTTAGCCAAAGTGGCGCGGGGATGCTTGGGTTGTCTGATAAAGCACCGAACCGGGTGTAATTCTCGCCGTCCGGGATATGGCTTTTGCGAGCAGGCTCGCTCCCACAGGGGATCATGGTGATCTGTGGGCGCGAGCCTGCTCGCGAAGAAGCCAGCGCGGTTTGCCGCAGTCAGTTCACGGAAATCGCGCAGTCAAAGATTTCCACAGGCAGCACTTCCGGTGCCCACGGTTGTTGCGAGGTCAGGCGCAAACGCCCGGTGCCGGCTGCGAAGGCCTGGAAGCGCCAGGTCGAAACCCCCGCTGCGCCAACCACTCCGGCATCTTCCGGATTGCTGTAAACCTCGGGGCTGAGCGCGCGCAATACGCCGCCAGCGGAATACTGAATCGCCCAGCGGTAGCCGGTGGTCGGGTTGCTTGGCAGGCTGATGATCAGGTTTTGCCCGGTGGTGAGCCGCACGGGGCATTCGCTTTGTTTTTCCACGGTCACGTTGTGTTTCGGTTGCGTGGCGCAACCGGCCAGCAAGGAAAGGGCGAGGGGGAGAAACAGGCGAGTGGGGGACATGGGTCAGCAGCTCCGGCGGTTACGACGAACGGCGAGCATAACTGAAGATGAGACGAAGTGTGACGTTCGGGAAATTGGCATCGCCAGAGTTGCCGCCTTCGCGAGCAGGCTCGCTCCCACAGTGATAAGCGGTGTCGACAGTTTTTGTATTCACCGCATCACCCTGTGGGAGCGAGCCTGCTCGCGAAAGCGATATAGCAGGTACTACATGATTGTCAGAAGAGCACCTTCGCCACATCCGCAAACCGCTTGGCAAAGTGCACGGTAATCCCTTCCTTCAGGTAGTCCGGCAATTCCTCGAAGTTACCCCGGTTCGGCTCCGGCAGAATCAACTCGAAAATCTTCTGCCGGCGCGCTGCGATCACCTTCTCGCGCACGCCGCCGATCGGCAGTACATGCCCGGTCAGCGTCAACTCGCCCGTCATCGCCACGCCTTTTTTCGGCGGTTGATTGCGTGCGAGGGAGAGCAGAGCGCTGGCCATGGTCACGCCCGCGCTCGGGCCGTCCTTCGGGGTCGCGCCTTCCGGTACGTGCAGGTGGACGAAGGCTTCGTCGAAGAACTTCGCGTCACCGCCAAATTGCTTGAGGTGCGAGCTGACGTAGCTGTAGGCGATCTCCGCCGATTCTTTCATCACATCGCCCAGTTGCCCGGTGAGTTTGAACCCACGGTTGAGTGTGTGAATCCGCGTGGCTTCGATCGGCAAGGTCGCGCCACCCATGCTGGTCCACGCCAAGCCGGTGATGACCCCGGTGCCGGACAGCACTTGTTCGTTGCGGAACACCGGATGGCCGAGCGAGGCTTCGAGGTCTTTCGGCCCCAGTTTGATCACCGTTTTCGGGTCGTCGATCAGCTTCATCACCGCTTTGCGCACCAATTTGCCCATTTGCTTTTCCAGCTGACGCACGCCGGCTTCACGGGCGTAACCGTCGATCAAGGCTTTGAGTGCGGTGTCGCTGATGCTCAGGCTGCCTTTGGACACGCCGGCCTTTTCCAGCAGTTTCGGCCACAGGTGACGCTTGGCGATGGCGACTTTTTCTTCAGTGATGTAGCCGGACAGGCGAATCACTTCCATACGGTCGAGTAGCGGGCCGGGGATCGAGTCGAGGGTGTTGGCGGTGCAGACGAACAGGACCTTCGACAGATCCATGCGCAGATCGAGGTAGTGGTCGAGGAATTCGACGTTCTGCTCAGGATCGAGGGTTTCCAGCAACGCCGAAGCCGGGTCGCCCTGGTAGCTCTGGCCCATTTTGTCGATCTCGTCGAGCATGATCACCGGGTTCATCACCTCGACGTCTTTCAACGCCTGCACCAGTTTGCCCGGCTGCGCGCCGATGTAAGTGCGGCGGTGGCCCTTGATTTCGGCTTCGTCGCGCATGCCGCCGAGGCTGAAGCGGTAGAACGGCCGCCCGAGGGATTCGGCGATGGATTTGCCGACGCTGGTTTTACCCACGCCCGGCGGGCCGACCAGCAGCACGATCGAACCGCTGATCTCGCCTTTGTAGGCACCCACTGCGAGGAATTCGAGGATGCGATCCTTGATGTCGTCCAGACCCGCGTGGTGCTTGTCGAGGACTTTGCGTGCGTGCTTGAGGTCGAGTTTGTCCTCGCCGTAAACGCCCCACGGCACCGAAGTTGCCCAGTCCAGATAATTGCGGGTGACCGCGTATTCCGGCGAGCCGGTTTCGAGGATCGACAGTTTGTGGGTTTCTTCTTCGAGGCGTTTGTGCACCTGCGCCGGCAGGGTTTTGCCTTCGAGGCGCTGCTGGAATTGCTCGAGGTCGGCGCTGCGGTCGTCCTTGGTCAGGCCAAGTTCCTGCTGGATCACCTTGAGCTGTTCCTTAAGGAAAAACTCGCGCTGATGCTCGCCGATCTTGCGGTTGACTTCGGCGGAAATCTCTTTCTGCAGGCGCGCGACTTCGACTTCCTTGCGCAGCATCGGCAGGACTTTTTCCATGCGCTTGAGCATCGGTACGCAGTCGAGCACTTCTTGCAGCTCGGGGCCGGTGGCGGAGGTCAGGGCGGCGGCGAAGTCGGTCAGCGGCGACGGATCGTTGGGGCTGAAGCGGTTGAGGTAGTTCTTCAGCTCTTCGCTGTACAGCGGATTGAGCGGCAGCAGTTCCTTGATCGCGTTGATCAGGGCCATGCCGTAAGCCTTGACCTCGTCGGTCGGCTCGGTCGGCTGGTGCGGGTATTCGACTTCGACCAGATACGGTGGGCGGTGGTGCTTGAGCCAGGTCTTGATGCGCACACGGCTCAGACCTTGGGCGACGAACTGCAGTTTGCCGTTCTCGCGGCTGGCGTGGTGAACCTTGACCAGCGTGCCGTATTCGGGAAGGGCGCCGGTGTCGAAGTGGCGCGGGTCTTCCTGGGGCGTGTCCATGAAGAACAGGGCCAGGGAATGGTGTTCGGATTTGCTGACCAGTTCGAGGGTCTCGGCCCACGGTTCTTCGTTGACGATGACCGGCAGGACCTGGGCCGGGAAGAACGGGCGGTTGTGGATCGGGATGATGTAGACCTTGTCCGGCAGGTTTTGCCCGGGCAGCGCCAGGCCGGTGCCGGAGGAGGTGTGTTCGATGTGGTCGGTTTCGTAATCGTCGTGGTTGTCCGGGCGATCTTGCTGGTCGGTCATGGGGCACCTGCGCAATGGGGTATGGGTCTTAGATGGGGCAGGGGTGAGGTGGTTTCAATGGGGCGGGGGTGTTTCTGCTTGTGTGTTCAGGGTTATGACAGGGTTTTTCTTAAGACTTGGCGGCCTTTGCACCGACCATGTCGTTGGGTTTTTTGGGGGGCTATTTGTTGGAGCGGAGCTTGCGCTCATCCTGTTGAGTGGTGAAGTGCGGGTTTTGATTTGTTTCAGAACTTGAGCTCGGCTCGGTATTTCACGTCGGCGTGCGTCTTCCGTCAGTTACCTCTATATGACGCAAAGGCAGACGCACGATTATCCCGATGACTGAAATCCCGACCTGCTTGCTAGATAGGGTAAGTCAGCTCTTGAAGAAAAAAGTATCCGTTACCGGTGAGCTCACGCGTTTCATCACCGTGGACTGCCGTGGCGGAAATTTGCAAATTATCGAGGGAGTATAAGTACAGGCCGCTATTGAGTTTGCTTACGGCAACGCTGGAAGAGGATGTCACTTCATAGTCATAAGGCTGAATACCTCGTTCGGTCACGACATATTCAAAGTAGCCAGCGATTGAAGGGGCCAGCAGCTCGCGAAGCGAGAGGGAGAGGGAGCGTCTGTTCGAAGAACCGTGGTTATCTTCGAAAGAAAAATCGTAACCGCCCAGTGCGCTGGGAGACGCAGAAATGCTGGTCGACAGGAAGCTGGTCAGAGTGACCGACGTGCCGCCAATGGTGCCTTTTACATCAACGTTAAGCGTACCGTTTACCCAAATTGCTGGAGAAGCCTTTGCATTCGTCATGGGTGTTTCCTGTGCCTGATTAATTTGGAACAGGAAGACTGAGCCAGAAGTTAAAACCTGGAAACTGTCATCTCTGACAGGTTTTTATACTTGTTCGCGATGAGGCTTCTTGGTCGGAGTTATATAGGATGTGTAGGTCTGATCAAGGCAGGCTTGCTCGCGAAAGCGCAGTGTCAGTCACTCCAACTGCCGAATGTGCCGACGACTTCGCGAGCAGGCTCGCTCCCACAAGTATTCGCGGTGCTGTCCAAATTGCGTGCACAAAAAAGGCGATGTCCATTGCGGAACATCGCCTTTTCTTTACCTGTCGCTAACGCTTACTCAGACAGCTTGTACGCAATCACATAGTCACCTTGCTTGGTGCCCAGCGAGCCGTGACCGCCGGCGACGACGAGCACGTATTGCTTGCCGTCCTTGCCGGTGTACGTCATCGGAGTGGTTTGCGCGCCGGCTGGCAGGCGGCCTTCCCACAATTGCTTGCCGTTTTTCACGTCGTAGGCGCGCAGGTACTGGTCGAGGGTGCCGCTCAGGAAGGCCACGCCACCGGCGGTGGTGAAGGTGCCGCCCAGGCTCGGTACGCCCATGCTCAGCGGGATCGGAACCGGCGAGCTGTCGCGCACGGTGCCGTTTTTGTGCATCCAGATGGTTTTGCTGGTGGTCAGGTCGACCGCCGCCACATAACCCCACGCTGGCGCCTGGCATGGCAGGCCCATCGGCGACAGCAGCGCTTCGAGGATCACCCCGTATGGCGCGCCCTTGTTAGGCTGCACGCCTTCGGTTTCGCTCTTGCGACCCGGGCCGCCGGCAACTTCTGCAGCCGGTACCAGTTTCGAACGGAACGCCATGTAGCTCGGGTTGACGAAGGCGATCTGGCGCACCGGATCGACCGAGATGCCGCCCCAGTCGAACACGCCGAAGTTGCCTGGATACACGATCGATCCTTGCAGCGACGGCGGGGTGAACGGGCCGTCATAACGCAGGGATTTGAAGTCGATCCGGCAGAGCATCTGGTCGAATGGCGTCACACCCCACATGTCGCGCTCTTTGAGGGGCGGCGGCATGAAGTTGAGGTCGGATTTCGGTTGGGTCGGCGAAGTGTGGTCGCCTTCCACCGCGCCTTGTGGCACCGGGATTTCGTTGATCGGCACGATGGCTTTGCCGGTGCTGCGATCCAGCACGTAGATGCTGCCCTGCTTGGTCGACGCCAGTACCGCTGGCTTGACGCCGTCAGCGGTTTTGATGTCCATCACGGTCGGTTGACCGCCGACGTCCATATCCCACAGGTCGTGGTGGGTGAACTGGAAGTTCCAGCGCACTTTACCGGTGGCGATGTCCAGCGCGGTCAGGCCAGCGGCGTGCAGTTCCGATTCAGGCGTACGCATGCCACCGAACTGGTCCGGGGTCTGGTTGCCCATCGGCAGGTAGAGCATGCCGAGTTTTTCATCGACGGCAAACATCGACCACATGTTGGGCGAGTTGCGCGTATAGGTCTTGCCTTCGGCAATCGGCGCGGTGTCGTCCGGGTTGCCGCTGTCCCAGTTCCACACCAGTTTGCCGGTGTGCACGTCGAACGCACGGATCACGCCGCTAGGCTCGTCGGTGGAAACGTTGTCGGTGACGTGGCCGCCAATGACCACCAGGTCCTTGGTGACCGCAGGTGGCGAAGTGGAGTAGTAGCCGCCGGCGTTGAAACCACCGATGTTGGCGCTCAGGTCGACCTGGCCTTTGTCGCCAAAGTCTTCGCACATTTTGCCGGTGTCGGCGTTCAGGGCGATCAGACGAGTGTCGGCGGTTGGCAGGAAGATGCGGCGCGGGCAAGCGCTGGCCGGGGCCGGGCTGGCCGAACCGGTCGGGCTCTGCTCGGAGGCATAGACCGCGTCGTCGTGATAGCTCACGCCACGGCAGGTCATGTGCGCCCAGCCTTTGAAGTTGGCCGCGTTCTGCGTGCTCAGCTTCGGATCGAAGCGCCAGATTTCCTTGCCGCTGTCCGGATCCAGCGCAATCACCTGGCTGTGCGGTGTGCACACGTAGAGCATGCCGTTGACTTTCAGCGGGGTATTTTCAGCCGTGGTTTCGCCCGGATCGTTCGGCCCCGGGATGTCGCCGGTGCGGTAGGTCCAGGCCGGGACCAGCTTGCTCACGTTGGCCGGGGTGATCTGCGCCAGTGGCGAGTAACGATCACCGTGGGCGCTGCGGCCGTAGGAGTTCCAGTCACCGTCGGGCATGGCCGGGGCGGTGTTGGTCATGCCGTCGACGCTGTCGCGGTCCAGTTGGCCTTTGATTTCCCCAGGGTTGGTGAACTGACTGGCTACAGCGGTCAGGCCGGCCAGCACCACCGCTACGGTCAGCGCGCCGGTGCCCATCGGGGCAGGTCCGTTGAGCAGCAGCGGGCGACGGAACCACGGCAGCAGCATCACCAGACCGAGGGCGAACAGCATCGCCAGACGCGGCACCAGTTGCCACCAGTCCAGACCGACTTCCCACAGCGCCCAGACGGTGCTGGCAAACAGCACGATGGCGTACAGGCCCAGCGCCGCACGACGGCGCATCAGCAGCAGAACGCCGGTCAATGCGATGCCGATACCGGCCAGCAGATAGTAAAGCGAGCCGCCGAGCATGCTCAGCTTGACTCCCCCGGCCAGCATGGCCAGGCCCATCAGTAGAAGCAGAATGCCGAGCAGGCCCGGTAGCAGACGGCCCCGACTCGAAGCACTTTCGGTGCTCATAGTGTGATTCTCCGTGACGTTTATGTAGTCCCGCGCTGTAGTCACTTTAGATGACGATTTGGCGCAGGCATGGTTCAGATAAAAACTTGTTCGGCTAATGAATTCCATGGATCCCTGTGGGAGCTGGCTTGCCAGCGATGGCGATTGCACATCCAACACTGAAATCGCCAGACAGATTGCTATCGCTGGCAAGCCAGCTCCCACAGGGCCTTGTGGCGTTTTTTAGAACGACGACTGGATCTTGATTCCGCCGATCAGGGCGTCGTCGACGTCGTTCACGCCACCGGGGTGGCGGATGTATTGCAGGTTCGGGCGTACGGTCAGCCAATTGGTCACGTGCACGCCGTAATACAGCTCGGCGCTGTACTCGGTGTCCTGCGGTGGCAGGAACGCCGGATTGTCGTAGTCGTAGATGGCGTTGGCGCGGTTAGTCATTTCGGCGTTCTTGCGATAGGCCGGGTTGACGTGGACGCGGGCCAGGGCGAAACCGATGTCGTCCTTGGCGCGGGCGTCGAACGGGCCTTTGTAGGTCAGGCCGGCCTGCACGTAGTTGTCGATGGCGTTGGTTTTCTTGTCGTGCATCGTCGCGTTGGCGAACAGGCTCAACCCCCGGCTGTTATCGCTGGCGACACTGGTAACCTGCTGCTGCAGGCCCAGCCACACACCGTGCTTGCTCGACGCGCTGCGGTAGGCTTCGCCGCTTAGCGCTGCCGGTTGGTCATTGCGATCTTTATAAACGTCAGAGGCCTTGGCGTTGCTGTAGTAATAACCGGCGCGGTATTCGCCCGGCAGGCCGTTGAGCTTCGGCGTCCATACCAGCTCAACCGGCAGGATCGCGCCCTGGGTGCCGCTGCCGCTGAGCTTGAAGCCGTTGCCGCGATCAAGGTTCGACGGGTTCTGCTCGTAACCACCGACCTGCGCGTACAGCTCCGGCGTCAGGTGATACTTGACCCGCAGCGCCCATTGGCTGACCGGCCAGTTGTACCAGATGCCTCCGACCCAGTTGCCAACCTGCGAGCCACAGAACGCCAGGTTCTGGAAGTCGCAGGGGAAGCTGTTGAAGTCTTCGCCTTCGCCGAACCGGCCGACCTTGATGTCGAGCTTCTGATCGAAAAACTTCTGCTGGTACCACATCTGCGTCAGGCGCGTAGTCTGGCCACGGCCCCAGACTTCCTGCGCCGAAGTGAAGCCGCCAACACGCGGGTCGTTGATGCGGTCATTGCTGATGTTGTTGCCGCTGCGTTTGGTGATGGTCAGTTGGAACTCGGCGTCGTTCCAGCCAAGGATCTTCTGCAGATCCAGATGGGTGCCGAGGCCGAACTGATCGCTGTAGCGCGCGGTGCGGTCGTGGTCATAGCCGCCGTGCAGGTTGCTGCCCATTTCGCCGGTGTAATCGAGTTTGAAGTCGTAGCCTTTTTCCGCGAGTTCTGCGCGCGTGCCGTTCCAGTCACCGAGCATGTACGGTGACTCACTGTCGAAGGCTGGAGCTGCCTGGACGCAGGTGGCAAGGCCAAGGGCGGTGCAGCCGCCGAAGGTGCGCAGCGCGAGGGTAGCGCTATCTCGGAAGGAGGAAAAATCAGCCATGAATAAAGTCTTTTTTTGATGTTTTACGGGTGCAGGCCGAGCGCTTCAGATTGTCGCAGGCAGTGAAGCGTTTCAGCGGAAGGGCGGCAGGATAATGATCTGTAACAAATTGAGAAAGGGCTTTTGCAGACATGCAGCGTTTCGGATTCGGTAACAGTGCGGCAAACGGGCGCATTGTCGGGCGGCTGTCAGCCTGCGATCTTCCCGGGTTGGCCTACATTTGCAGGAAGGCCTTCCACCCGCTCAGCCCCTCGGCTAAGGTGCGCGGCTTTACGCATTTCCACTTCGCCCAAAGGCCCGGCATGAACGAACAATCCCCCGATCCGCTGCACGGCGTGACCCTCGAACAGATCCTCAATGCATTGGTCGCCCACTACGAGTGGTCGGGGCTGGCCGAGCGCATCGACATCCGTTGCTTCAAGAGCGATCCGAGCATCAAGTCGAGCCTGACCTTTCTGCGTAAGACCCCGTGGGCGCGGGAGAAGGTCGAGCGCCTGTACATCAAGCTGATGCGCACCAAGCGACCACTCTGAGATGGACAGCGCGAGGCGGCGACGCCTGATCACTTGCCTGGCCGTTCTGGGCTGGGCCGGTCTGACGATTCAGCTGTACCTGATTCTCTTCGCACGATTGAGCATCGGCGCCAGCCTGCTGGGCGGGCTGGTGGGTTTCTTCAGTTACTTCACAATATTGACCAACACGCTGGTGGCGACGGTGCTGACCTGCGCCGTGAGTGAGCGCGAATCCGCCGCGCGGCGCTGGTTTCTGCAACCGTGGGTCAGCAGTGGCATTGCCGTTAGCATCGCCGTGGTCGGTCTGGCCTACAGCATTCTGCTGCGGCATTTGTGGCATCCCGAAGGCTGGCAGTTTGTTGCCGATGAGTTGCTCCATGACGTCATGCCGCTGCTGTTTCTCGGCTATTGGTGGTGCTGCGTACCCAAAGGCACGTTGCGCCTGTGGCACTTGCCGCTATGGCTGATCTATCCGCTGGTGTATTTCATTTACGCGATGCTGCGCGGGCACCTGCTGGGTGCGTATGCATATCCGTTCATAGATGTGGCGGTGTTGGGTTATCCACAGGTGCTGGCGAATGCCGGGGGGATATTGGTGGGGTTTGTGCTGGTGGGCCTGCTGATTATCGGCCTCGACCGCAGATTGTCCGCACGAAGTTGAGATCCAATGTGGGAGCGAGCCTGCTCGCGAATGCGAAGCGTCGGTCAGCAAATCTTTCGGCTGTGCTGGCGCCTTCGCGAGCAGGCTCGCTCCCACAAGGTTGATAGGGGGCAGGAAGAGATCACTCGTCTTGCTCAGAGCCTTCCGCGCGCCAGTAGCCGACCGCTTTGATGAACTGCTCATCCAGTCCATGCTCATCGATCAGCACCCGGCGAATCTGCCGTGAGACCTTGGTTTCCGTCGCCACCCACGCATACAGATTGCCCTTTGGCACCTGCAGTTGTTTGACCGTGGTCAGCAGGTTGTCCTTGCCACCTTCGCGCAGCACCCAGATCACATTGAACGGCGCGGCGCTTTCCAGCACTTGCTGCTCGGCGCCGTTTTCCACTTCGATCACCACCAGCGCCTTGCGATTCGCCGCCAGGCCTTCGAGGCGGCGGGCGATGGCGGGGAGGGCGGTTTCGTCGCCGATCAGCAGGTAGCTATCAAAGATGTCCGGCACGATCATCGACCCGCGCGGCCCGCCAATGTGCAGGAATTGCCCCGGCTGGGCCTGCTCCGCCCAAGTCGAGGCAGGGCCATCGCCATGCAGGACGAAATCGATGTCCAGCTCCATTTTCTCCAGGTCGTAGCGACGCGGTGTGTAGTCGCGCATTTGCGGCATCGGACCGTTGTCCTTGCCGGCGCCGAGCTGCATTGTCTCCAGCGCTGCGGCCTGTTCGGCGGTCTGCGGGAACAGCAGTTTGACGTGATCGTCCGTGCCCAAGCTGATGAACCCGGCCAGTTCCGGCCCGCCAAGAGTGATGCGGCGCATGCGCGGGGTCAGGTCGGTGACGCGCAGCACTTCAAGCTTGCGCCGTTTGATTTCGTGCATCACACGGTGAATGGTTTGAGTATCGACTGCTGTCATTCGGCTTTCTCCGGGGCAGGTTGTACGGCAGGGCCGTCAACGATGGCTTTGGCGGTGTCGTTGAGCAGGTCGCGCACGCGCAGGATTTCTTCGGCGCTCCAGCGGCCGTGATGCAACTGCAGGGCATGGCGCAGGTTGTGCACCGCTTCATGGATTTCCGCCGGACGATCATGGCCGCGCAGCGAGCGCTTGCTGACATCGATGCGCATGCGCACGCCGTCGAGCGCCACGGCCTGTTCAGTTAAAGACAGACGACCGGCGTCGGTCACGCTGTAACGTTTTTTGCCGGCCTTGGCATCGCCGACGATCAGGTCGCTCTCTTCCAGAAAGGTCAGCGTCGGGTAGATCACCCCGGGACTGGGGCTGTAGGCGCCGTCGAACATGCCTTCGATCTGGCGGATAAGGTCGTAGCCGTGGCATGGCTGTTCGGCGATCAAAGCCAGCAACAGCAATTTCAGATCACCGGGGGCGAACACCCGAGGGCCGCGGCCGCCGCGTTCGCGACCGGGGCGCTTCTCGAAGCCGTCGCGGCCGTCGCCATGCTCGCGGTGGGGGGAATGATGGTCTCTCATTTCACTTCTCTCTCGTCGTATTTAGATACAACTTAAGATATATCTTAAGGCTCGCGCAAGATGTTTTTCTCTGCGTGCTGCCTCGGCGGACGAGTGGTCGATCGCTGGAAAAAAACAGTGGATCGGTTTTTTTGCTGCTCGGCGGCGCGGTAACCTGGGAGTTAAAGTTATCGCTCTAGTTGCTCTTGAGTATATATTCTAATGTCACCAAAGTTGCTGATCTAAAGCGGCAAAGTTGCTGTGTGGTGTTTTCAGGATAACTGTGTGTAGGGCGCAACTTACAGCGAATAACGCAAGTATCTGTTTTTTGTTCTTTTTTCTGGCGGGGTGCGTGGTTGTTTAACTACGCGCTTGTCGGAAGTTGCCTGCTTACATTCCAGAGACAACAGCCGATGATGCCCCCCGTTGAAAGTTCAAGTTGCTCCGGTGCTCGATAAGCAAAGGGTTCATGAACTTTTAATGACAACCCCCTTATATAAAGCAAACAGGTACTGAACGATGTTCAAGAAATTCGCAATCGCTGCACCACTGGCTCTTCTGGCAATGACCTCCACCGGTGCCTTCGCTGCCGGCGAAGCGTCGCACTCCATCAGCCTCGTCGCTCACGTGCCAACCAACGGCTTCTACGTGGTGCCAACCGATCCGGATCTGGTCAACAAGGACCAGGACATGAGCTACCAGCCGACCACCGGCAAGATGGCCGAAGTCAATGGTTTCTTCGACGTGCGCAACAACAACGGTTCGGTACACGCCAGCCTCGAAAGCCAGCCGAAACTGGTTGCCGGCAACACTTCGATCGACCTGCAAGTGATGCTCAACAACAAGGAACTGACCCTGACCCCGCAAATGGTCGTTGGTGAATCAGAGTCTGACGTCAACTATCGCGCACCGCTGAAAATCTCCGCCAAGGGCAGCAACTTCCAGCCGGGTGATTACACCGGTTCCGTGGCCATGATCTTTGACGCCGTGCCACCGGTGGGCGGCAACTGATCAACTGATCAGCTCAATACGCTCGCTTTTCACGAGTGGCGTCAACCGCCGGGGCAGACAGTCATGTATGCCCCGACGGACTTTCATTGTCAGTCAATCAGAGTACAAGTTCATGTTCCCGATGACACCCATCGCGGCTGCGCTTGCGCTGTTGTTGTGTGCCAGCACAGCCATGGCCGCCAGCGCCGCCGGTACGACGCCACGCAGTCTGCTGGCCCAGGCCAAAGGCTTGCCCGCGGATTTCGAGGAGCATTTCTTTGATGTGCCGCTGGCGGTGCGGGTCGAGGTCGACCAACAGCCGCTTGGCGAAGCCATGGTGGTGCTGTCGCGCGATGATCGCATCACCCTTCTCGAATTCACCGACACCAGCGAAAACCGCTTCGGTCCTCAGGAGCGGGAGAAATGGGCGAGCTTTCTCAAGCCCGGCGTGCCCCTGGGCGCATGCACGGGATCTTGCCCGGATGGTTTTCTGGCGGTGCATTACAACCTGGAAAACTCATTGGTTTCGATCGCCACGCAAGATGCCGAACGCGATGTCGAGGCCAAACGTTATTACGAGCAACCGAGCGGTGGCAGTAGCGGCCTGATGGTGCGCAATCAGCTCAACCTCAACGGTGGTCAGGACCAGGATCTCGGCGGACGCTTCGGTCTGGAGGCCAGCGCCAGCCTCGGCAACTGGAGCCAGACGCTCAATCTGCAAATGGCCCGTCTCGGCGGCCCCGACGACAAGCTTTATCACGCGGTACATGAGCTGCACACCCAGCGCGAACTGCAAGGCAGTTTCTTTCGCCTGGGCTATTTCACCCCCAATTCCGAAGGACTGACGCGCCAGCCGCGTACGTTCGGCACCAGTCCCGATACGGCGGTCGGTGTCATGTACGGCAGCTCCGACAGCCTGGCAATCAACAGTCCGATGCCCAGCGTTTACCCGATCTACGTCACCGCCAACCGGCAGGGTTCGGTGGAGATCTGGCGCGACGGTTTGCTGATCAATACGCAATCGATACCGGCCGGCCTGCAGACCCTCGATACCCGCCCGCTACCCGGCGGTATCTATGAGGTGGAAGTGCGCCTGATCGAAGACGGCCAGATCACTTCGACGACTCAGGAGTTGGTGTACAAGCCCAACAACTGGCGCAACCTCGACGAACGCTGGCGCTACAACGTGTTTGCCGGCGAAGAGAGCAAATTGCTCAGCAACTGGGACACACAGTCGAGCGGCAGTCCTACCGCTGGCGCGTCGGTCAATTACCTGCTGCACCCACGGGTGATTGTCGGCGCTTCGGCACGGCAGATCCGCGAAAAACTGCAATACGGCACGTCCATCGACTGGACGCTGGCCAATCACATCACGATGTACGCCAACGTCTACAAGACTGAGGATTACGGCACCGGTCTGGATCTGCAGAGCCTCTATAACTACGGCGCCGGCAGTATCGTTGTCAGCCACAACCGCAGCTGGCTCGACACGACGTATACCTACGACACGCTCCCCGATGGCACCCGTGTGCGGCCGCGCAATGTGTTCGTCGGCCAGACCAGCAACTCCTCGCTGGCACTCAACCATCGCCTGAGCAGCAAGAGTTCGGTGAATGGGCGCCTGTCGCACAGCGAGGGCAATGTCGAAGGCATGGGCGTGGATCTGGGCTGGACCCAGCGCACCGTGCTGCTGGGCAGCGATGCCAGCTGGCGCCTGTCGCTGTTCGATCGGCCGGGCACTTTCAGCAGCGGCGATGCGCGCAATCGCGGTGTTGACCTGAGCATCAATCTGGCCCTTGGCGCACCTGGCCAGCAGCTCACCGGCAGCATTGGCTCGCGCACCGCCCGTGATGGCAAACGCGACAACAATGCCTCGCTCGGCTGGCGCAGAGACTTCAAGGACCACGTGTTGCAAAGCGTCTCGGTGACGGCGCTCACCGACACTTACGGCCTGGGCATGTCCAGCCTGACCAATTTCCGCACCGATGCGCTCAGCGGCGACGCTTTTGTCCAGCGTTCCTCCTATAACGGCAACTTCACTGGCGGGCTCAACCTCGACAGCACGCTGGTGGTGGGCGGCGAGAAGATGCTCCTGACCAGCCAGAGCGAAGTGCGCGGTGCCGGGATGATTGTCGACGTCGAGTCCGACATCGAGGACATCGTCCTGCGCGCCGACGACTTCAGCGGCGGCGGTGCTGCGTTGAAGCCGGGGCGCAATTTCATTCCGATCACGGCGTATCAGAACAGCTCTGTGAGTTTCGATTTCGAAGGCAACGCCGTGCCGGCCGCCACCATTGAGCCGGCGCGCACCCGTTATCACTTGAACAAGGGCGGCGTCGAGTACCGCCAGATCCGCGTGATGAAAACCCTGACCGTGCTCGGCCGTCTGGTTGACGGTCGCGGCCAGCCGCTCAAGGGCCATCACGTGATCAACCACGCCAGCCGTGGCGTGACCGAAGTCGACGGGTTCTTCTCGATGGAAATGAACGCCGGCTCACCGACCCTGGAAGTACGTCAGGGCAATCAGTTGCTGTGTCAGTTCCGTCTCAACGAGGCCGACCATCGCAGCGAAAACAACGTCTTGATGATCGGTGATCTGCGTTGCACGCCGGACACCTTGGCCGATGTGTCCTTGACCGAACAGAAGGCGGGTTGAACGCATGAAGAAGATCACGATGGGCCTTGGTTTCACGCTGGCATTGGCCATGCCTGCCGCGCAGGCGATCAATCAGGAAATCCGTGCGTTGTTTCAACCCGATCCTGCACAGCCGAGCAAGAATCTGTTCGTCAATCAGACACCCAACAGTGGTTATTGCCTGAATTTTCCGGACAAATGTGATTCCGACAAAATGTTCAGCATCGAGTTGCCGGTTCGTTACGACTCCAATCGCCCGATCCTGGCCGGTGACAACGTTTCCTTGAAGGCCCCGGCGGACTGGCGACGGTTGACGGTGATCAACCAGGAAACCCAGGAGTCGGAAATCGTCGAAGTACGCATTACCGGCATCGGCTCCCGATTCGTCCTGAGTAATAAGGTCCAGGACCTCACGGGCGTCGAGGCGCCGACGGGCCACGACATTCTCTGGACCTCCGGCAGTGGCTGGCTATACGCCCCGGCACCTTGCGAAGGGAGCGGCGTGGCCAGTTACGGGCCCGAGTCCTATCGCTTTTTCTGGAAGACACCGTTGGAAGCGTTCTGCACCAAGACCGCAGCGTTTCGCATTCCTTCGATGTACTACGAGACGCTCGATTTTTCATATGAGCTGAAGACTCCCAATCCCCTGGGTATGTCGAGCGGTCTGTATACCGGTTCAATCTCCTACACCATGGGCCCCGGCGGTGATTTCGATCTGGGCGCGATGATGCAGCCCGATGACAGCGCGCTCACGCTCGACTTCGTCCTCGACGTCCAGCACACCCTCAAAGTCGACCTGCCACCGGGCGGCAACAACGTGACCCTCGAACCCGAAGGCGGCTGGGCGCGGTGGGTGGAAAGCGGGCGCAAGCCGACGCGGATCTTTCGCGATCAGTTGTTCTACATCTCGGCGTCGTCGCGCTTCAAGGTCATGTTGCTGTGCAGTTCCTATGGCGGAAACGTCTGCAAACTGGGCAATCCGGAGGGCAACAGCACTGAAGTTCTGGTCTTCATGAGTTTGCCGCCCGGTATTACCGCCTCGGGCGCGCCAGTCAACCGCCTTTCATTGAGCTTCAACCAATGGGCCGGGCCTTTCCAGCCAGGCCTGTACATCGATCGCAAGCCCGGCACCTTGCATTTCGACATGACGCCTTTTGCGATCGACTTCCTGCTCAGACCCGGTGCCAGCGGCAGGTTGCGCGGCAACGTGACCATCATCTGGGATTCGGACGTATGAGCGCTGCAGTCAGGACATTTGCCAAATTCGTGGAGTTGAAAACGATGAACCGAGGATTGCTGCTGAGCCTGCTCAGCGTGTTCTGCCTGACGGCGCAGGCCGGGCCGCAGATCAATGTGGGCACGGTATACGACTACCTGGATGCCGATAAAAGTACCTACCTCAAACGGGTATTCAACAGCGGTGACGCCACGGCGTTCGTCAAGGTCAACGTGCTGGAGATCGTTTACGAGGCGGATGGAACGTCCAAGGAAATTGCCGTGGTCAATGCCGCCGACGGCGCCTCGCGCAATGGCCTGATGGCCAGCCCGGCGCGGCTGATCGTACCGGCGCAAGGCATGCAGGGCACGCGCCTGCTGTACATGGGCGAACGGGATCGCGAGCGCTATTTCCGCGTGCGGTTCGTGCCCGTCGTGCCGGAGCAGGAAGACGATTTCGTCGTCACCAATGAAGAACGCGATGACTACAAAAAATCGCTCTCGGCGGGAGTCAACGTGATGACCGGGTTCGGCACGATCTTCTTCGTGCGCCCAAAAAATGCACGTTTCGACACGGCGATCAATGAAACCGACACGCGCTATGAACTGCGCAACAACGGCAACACGGTGGTCATCGTCGACGAATTCAAGAGCTGTTCGCTGAGCAAGGAAAGCGACTGCGGTGCGACCACCAAACACCATCTGCTGGCCGGCAAGACGTTCGCCTTCGACAAGGAGAAAGGCCGCGAATACCGCTTTTTCCTGATTGAGGGCGCCGACAAAAAGGCCCTGAAAATCGCCAGCCACTGACACGTTTTACCACTGACGCATCGGGTACTCGACATGATCAAGCAATGCATCGCCCTCGTGCTGCTGGCGGTTGCCGGCACCGAGGCCTGGGGCGCGCGGGAGGAGCACACGTTCGAAGTGTCGCTGACCATCCCCAGCCGACCTTTTTACGTCATCCCGGCGGAGCCGGACTGGATTCACCGGCCCCAGCGCCTGAATTGGGATTACCCCACTGCAACGTTGGGCAAGGTGGAGAAAAACTTCGATGTGCACCATGACAGCAGTGCGATCGAGGCCCGTTTGCTGCTCGACCCTTATCTGGAAAACGGCCGGCCGGGAGAGATCATCGAATTGCGCGTGACCTTCAACGACGTCGAACTGAGTTCACATGCCATTGCGCGACAAGTGGTTTCCAGGGAAGAAGCCGCCACTGGCAAACGTGTTGCGCTGAAAATCGAACCGATCGAACCGGCCGGAGGCTATCGATCCGGTGACTACAGCGGCAATGTGCTGCTGATGTTCAGCGCCGCTACGCCTGGTGCAAACGCCGAATCGTGAGCCTAGGACGAGTATGAGCATGAACAAGACTATCCTGGCGATCGGGCTGCTACTGTGCTCGGGCGTTTCCGAGGTGCAGGCGCTCAATAAGGAAATTCGCGCATTATTCCAGCCTGACCCCTCCAAGCCGAACAAGAATGCGTTCATCAACCAGACGCCGAACAGTGGTTATTGCCAGTCATACCCCGCCGAATGTGCTGCAAACGGTATGTTCAGTATCCAGCTGCCTATCCGGTTTACTTCCAACACTTTCATCGGCGCCAATGACACGGTTGGAGTCAGGGCGCCGGCCAACGGGCGACGGCTGACAGTCACCAATCCGGATACTCAGCACACGGAAACCGTGGAAGTCCGTATAAGCGGCGTTGGTTCGCGCTATGTGCTGGACAGTCCGGCGACCCAGATAGCAGGCGGCAGCACCGCCCTTGAAGGCCATAGCAGATTGTGGCGCACAGGTAACTGGGTGCAGGGAATCCCCGTTCCATGTATGTACAGCGGCGTCGGAGAATACGGCGCCGACTACTTCCGCTTTTTCTGGAAAACGGTCAAGGAAGGCTTCTGTGGCAAGAGAGTGGCGTTCCCTGCGCATATCAGGTGGATGCATTTCGATACCCTGGATATCGCTTACGAGCTGATCACACCCAATCCTTTGACAATGTCGACCGGCCGTTACGTCGGCTCACTGTCTTACAATCTGGGACCTGGCGCTGATTTCGACATGGGCATGTACATGATCCCTGACGTTACAGAGCTGACGCTGGATTTCGTCCTCGACGTGCAACACGCCTTGAAAGTCGATATTCCGCCCGGCGGTAACCATGTTTCGCTGGAACCTCAGGGCGGCTGGCGCGGCTGGCTGGAGAGCGGGCGACGGCCGACGCGGCTGTACCGTGACCAGACCTTCAATATCTCCGCCTCGTCGAAATTCAGCATGAAAATCGAATGCGAACATGATCTCGGATTTGGCGATGGCTGCGGCATCATGAACCCCCAGACGGGCTTCGCCGGCGGGGTCAACGTCAGCGTCAGCCTGCCCAGCGGACTGACCGACAGCAGCGGGGGAGCAGTTCGAAAAATGCCTCTGCGCCGCACGCCGACCGCGCCGTTTAAGCCCGCAGCCTACGTGGAAGGCAAGTCCGGAACCTTGCACTTTGAAGTCGCCGAGCGATACACCAACTGGCTCATCGATAACGCTGGCGACAAACCCTACAAGGGCAACATCACGGTGATCTGGGATTCCGAAGCGGGCTGACCTGTGTAAATCGGCCAACCCGATCGCGGTGTTGGCCGAGTGTGGTCAGGGAATTCTCAGAGGCCGGCTCTGGTCATCGCCTCGCGGGTCAGGCGCCGGGACAGTTCCTGGCGCTTGTAGGCGATGTTGTCATACAGCGCTTTATAGCGTTCCTCGCTCAGGGGGGCGTCGTCGAACAGGTCGCTGTCGGCCGGAATATCCAGTTCCTGCGCGAGGGCCTCGATCCGCCGGGTCAGTTTATGCATGTCGGTTTGCGCGGTCGGCCTGGCCCATTCAGCTTTGGCCGCCTTCAGTTCATCGAGTTGCTCGCCCTTGCGATCGTAGGTCTGATTATTCGCTGTGTACTCCTCCGGGTACGTCTTGAGTAAATGATCCTCCCAGAAGTTATCCGAGCCCAGCGCGAGCATGCCGTTGACCAGACCATCGCCTGCTTCCCCTTCGCTAATCGTCTTGTAGGCGGCGTCGAGTTTCGCTTGCGTCACGCCCGAGCGGGGGCGGTACAGCATGCCTTCGGCCTGCCAGGGTAATTCGAGGGGTTCAGCCAGGCCGGTCTCGAAGGCCATGTGCACTTCGACTTCATCTGGCGCTGGGATGCTCGGGTCGCTTTTGTTGAGTGTCTCCTGGGTCTTGCACTCGAATGCGGCTTCCTCGGCGACGCGGTTCAGACGCGTCGCCCCGCGCGCCAGGCGCACCAGACTGCGCTCAAGGATCGCGGGTGAAGGCGACTCGGCATAGGCTTTGGACACCAGCACCTTGATGCCCAGCGAATTGAACAATTGTGCGCCGAGATCGCCGCAATCTTCGGGCGAGACAATCTGCCTGAACAGCGTTTCGCGCAACTTCGAATCGACCGCAACGGCATCGACCATTTCCCAGACTCGCCGGGTCAACCGTCGGCGGCCCTGCTCGTTGCGGTAATCGGCACTCTCGCGCTGCTTGCGGATCACGCTGAAAAAACCGGCGGAGTCGGGTTCATTCATCAGGTCATGCCACGACTCTTCGCGGTATTTGGAGAGCGAAGTGGATGGGCTCAAATCGCTGGACTCGGTGGGCAGCTGCGTCCAGTGGTCGAGCTCGTTTGCGGCGGCTGCCGAATAATCCTGCACCGGCCTGAACCCCGTGGACTCCCGATAACTGTCGTATCGCTGGCGATCGGCGATCGACAATCGCGACGTGTTGAGCCGGGCACGACTCAGGATATAGGCCTGGTCTGAACCGGCGGTGACCTCGGGCAAGCTATTGATCGGCGCGCCGCGCATATCCAGCATGAAACCGCGCGGCCTTGGTCTGGCTGCGGCGTCGACCGCGAACAGCCCTTCGGGCCAGGTCTCAATCTGCGTGTTGGCCAGGTGCAGTTCGGTCAAATCAGCCATTGCGCTGACATCGGGGGGCACGACCAGAGGATTGCCATTGAAGTTGAGGGTGCGCAGCTGTTTGAGACCGCCTAGTTGGCGACTGGATTCAGGCGTCAGGCTGATCCTGTTGTCGGCTAGATCCAGCTCCTCCAGTTGGCCCAGCAGCCCGGTGACCGAGGGCACTTGCGTCAATTCGCACTGGCGGGCGCTCAGTCGCCGCAGATTGGGCATATGGCTGAGCAGCGCGTTGGGGGCCGACGACAGTCGCGCGCGGTCAAGTCTCAGGGCAGTGATGCGATCGAAATATTTTTTCATCCCCGCACGTCTGCCCAGGTCGAGCCACCAGCGCTCGAGATCCAGACGGGAAATATCGGAAGACAGATCCAGCGTATAGCCTTGATCGGGATGCACGCTGCGCTCGCCGAAAAATTCCCCCTGACGATCGAAACATTCGATCAGCCGCCCCTCGATATGCCATCCGCCGTTACGCATGAAATCCGCCGACGCGCCGTAAACCGGTTCGCCATTGTCATCCACCCCGGCGGGATAGCTTTCACGCCAGCGCTGCAGTTCGCTGTGCAATTGCGTACGGTCGTTTTCAAGCTGCGCGATGGCATCGACCGGTTCACCCTTGCTTGCCAGCACCTCGATGAATGCGGTGACTTCCCGTGGGGTCATTTTCGGATACAGATCCTTGACTCTTTCCTCGGGTGTCGAGCGCCGGAACATACGCGGCCAACCACGCACCAGTGATTCGGTTTCGATCGTCACCGCCGGACTGATCGGCGGCTCGGCCAACGCCGTGCGGCGCACGGCGGGCGGCGCCGCGAGCTCCATCAGCCACAGTCTGAGCGGACGACCCTGGCCGCGCCTGTAGCCTATTTTGGTCAGAGTTTCATCCGGCATCGCGTGCAGAATCGATTCGTAGAAATCATCGGCGCCATGCAGCGTGTGGTTGTTGGCGTCGAGCACTTCGTAGCGCCCGCGTTCATCGCGGACCAGGCGTCTGACCGTGCTGGCGTCCTGTGGGCCGGCGCTGCAGCGCAATGGGCCGTCATAGCTGCCATCACGCACTTCGATCAACAGGTCGGCGAAGGTATCGGAGTAGAGCCGCAGCGCCCCGAGTGACAGCTGCTCGGTTGCCTCGGTCAATGAGTGGTCGCGGTAGAAACCGTCATAAGCGCGGCTGGCCGAGGCTTCGAAATCCAGTTCCCGCGCTTGATGTTTCAGGCGCAGCGGCAAGCGGTTCTCATCGTTGATGCGCTGCAGCTCGCCAGGGCTGGCATCGGCCAGCAGCTTTTCCGCCAAGGGCAGCGGCAACTCGGGGAAGCGCTGCCTGACGATACGGACCTTGCGTTTGCGCGGTCGCTCGGCGGCTTGATAGAAACGCTTGGCAATATCGCTGCGGCTTTTGTCTACGGCCTCGGCGAGCAAGTCGCGCAGCGCCTGTGGCCGAGCGATGGCGGGCACGTCGCGTTTGAGCAGCGTGCGCATTTCGGCGTCGGTGAGAAAGTCGTTGAGGCGTTCGGGCAAGCGGCCGGCATTGAGCTCGGCCTGAGTGATGGTCAGGGTGTCGGCATCGGCAGCAGAGGGGTCGCCGTATTGGCGCGAATGACCTTCGACGTGCTCGTAGATGACTTTGATTGCGCGCCGACCCGGCCAGCCCGGCAAGCCGGTGGTAATCGGTTCGAACCAGTCGGCCGGCGGTTTGAGTGGGCGTCCGGCGCGAATGTCGGCGCTGGCGGTGCGCGCGTCCGCTTGAGCGGTGAAGCGCTTGAACGTATCGGCCAGCAAGGGCGGCGGCGCGCTGCTGCTGTTGTGCATGGCGCGCAGTTCATCGTGGCCGGTGCCGCTGCTGGCGCGGATCTGTTCCAGCTCGATGGCGGAAAACCGCTCGACGCTGTGGCCCAGACGCGGCATCAGCGCGCTGTGGTGCCAGTCGAGAGGGTTCTCTGCCTCGTGCCGCCAGGCGCCCTGCGCGTTGTGGTCGAGGATCGGTTTATACGCGTTGGCGCGCTGCGGATGCCTGATGCGATGCACGTTGGCGCGCTGATGACTGAAGGCTTTTTCAACGCTGTAGAGTTTGCCCTCCAGCGGCAGAACGGTGTGATCGCCCACCTGATGCAGGCCATGCGCGTCGGGTTTCGATGAAGCGGCCAGTTGCAGGTCTTTTTGCTCGTAAGGGCCAAGATCTGGATGCCATAACGAGGCTTTACCATCGGGCAGCTTCACCGGCTTCATACCCTCCACCAACGGCGACAGCTTGAGTTTGAAGGCACTGCCGATCTGCGCACCGGCACCGAATGCCGCCAGCTGGATGACGCTGGTGACTACGCCGATGATGTGCTCGGCCGCTTCGATTTGCTGGCCGTGGACCAGATCGACGACGCCTTCGACCACCTCGCGGGTCAATTGATACGCGGTGTAGGCCAGCATCAGCTCGCCGAGGCCGGGCACGAACGGTGTGGCAACCAGCAGCGCGACGTTGAAAATATCCGAGACGATCTTCTTGAAGTTGGCCCACCAGGCCCAGCGTGCCTGGCTGTCGGTGTCGGCGGTGGAAACGGCAATCTCCCGGGCGTCGTTGACGATCTTGTCGAGCTTGCGCTGATAGGCATATCCCCAGTAATCACCGTGCAGGCGGGTGTCCGCGAGCCGCAGATCGGGGCTGTCCACCGGGTCCTTGCGCCATTTCGGGCGTTGATCGGTCGGGTCATCGGACGCGTGATATCGAGTGATAAACAGACGCTCCTCCAGCTCGGCGAAGAAATGGCCGCGCTGTTGATGGTCGATGAATCGACTGAAGAACTGGCGGTACGTCTGGCGGGTCGCGGCGCATAAGCGGTCTTCACGCAGTTGCCGGGTCAGTTCGCTGCCAAATGCCTCAACCGAGTCGTATTGCTTGAGCGGGTGATCGGGATCGTGCGGCACGTAGGCGATCACCGACCGTGCCCCGGAAGCGTCACTGGCACCGTGTGGCAACAGCATGATGCCGGTCAGTCGCTGGTCGAGCAGCGACAGCTCGTACCAGCGAACTGGCCGCTCGGTGTTTTTCAGCGGGGATTTACCGGTGCTCAGGCGCAGCACCTTTCTGTGTGCATCGTCGTGGATATCGCCCTTGATCAACGCCAGATGCGCCGCGACGGCGAGGGCGTCTTTCTGGCTTTGCGTCACTTGGTAACGCAGCAACCCTTCGACCAGCGGTTCGCCTGAAAGCAAAAAACTGTCGAGGTGCTTTTTGTACTGCGCGCCCAGGTCCAGCTCGCGACACAACGTCTGGAATTGTTGAATGGACATTTTGTTGCGGATCGGCACGACATCGAACAGACCACGCGCATCAGGCTGGCTGATGTACTCGGAGTCCGGTCCGGCAATTTCAGTGCTGGCGAAGTTATGCAACGCGGCGTCGAGCAGCGACACCGTACGCGTGACCACGCCAGCCGAGATATCAAGCGCATACCAGGGCGTGGCTGCCGGAATGTACAGGCGTAACCAGGTGGCTTTGACGTCGGGCTCGATCCCGTACAGGGCATTTATTTTTGCTTTGAGCAGCGGTTCGGCGAAGGCATACAGATCGAGTTTCGCCAACAGATGATCCACCGTGTTCTGCGACCCCCAGGCTTTGAGGTTGGCGGCGGCAAGCCGTTGCTGATCCCTGGCTGGCGCCATCTGGTACCACGACTCGATGTTGAAGGGGGTGGCAGCCAGCGCCTCGGCGCGGCTGACGGTGGCGGTTTTGAAAGGAGTGCTGACGGCGGACTTGATGAATTCGTAGTGCCGACCTTGGTCCGTATTGTCATCAGGCAGGGAGGAGACGGGCATGGCAATCATCCTTGATTGTTTGAGGAATGATCAGCCTACCCACGACGGGGCAAAACAAAAGTTCAAAGAACGGGAGGCAAACGCCATTCCGCTGCCGTAACCGGACGAAAATTCGAATCGGAAAAATGCAGGAATACCACCAGTGAAGGTGAAAAAACTTCACCCTGAAGGCGACAAGCCCGACACGCCTTGTTACCTCAAGCTGCGCTGATCGAGGTCGACCAGCGCCACATCATTGTTTTGCGCGGAGTGACATTGCGAGTCGCTGCCCGGCTGCAGATACGGCGTGAGAATCGGCGCCATGCCCTTGAGCACCTGTGTGGGCAGGGCCGAAGTGAACTTGAAGTTCTCCGCCGAGCGCCCCGGGACGAACGCGGTAAGGGTGCCGAAATGGTGATCGCCGATGTAGAACACGAACGTCGCGGTGCGGTTGATCGACTTCGAACTGATGATCCGCCCGCCCGAACCGATCGCGGCAATGCGGTTGTCGCCGGTACCGGTTTTGCCACCCATGGCCAGTGGCGTGCCATCGGGCAGTTTGAAACTGCCGGAAACACGTTTCGCCGTACCGGCGTCGACCACCTGCGACAGCGCTTCGCGCATGGCTCTGGCTACTTCCACCGGCATCACCCGCTTGCCGACGTGCGGGTCGTTGAGCAGTTTCGTTTCATAGGGTGTACCGGCGGCGAAATGCAGGCTGTCGATGCGCAGGGTCGGCATGCGCACGCCGTCATTGAGGATGGTGCCGATCAATTCGGCGAGTGCGGCGGGGCGGTCGCCGGAGCTGCCGATAGCCGTGGCCAGTGACGGCACCAGGTGATCGAACGGGTAGCCGACTTTCTGCCAGCGCTGATGAATCTCGAGAAACGCTTCGATCTCCAGCATGGTCCGAATGCGACTGTCGCGCGCGCCTTTGTGCCGGCTCTTGAACAGCCAGCTGTAGACTTCCTGACGCTCGAAATGGCTGGCCTTGACGATCTCGCTGAAGGTCGCTTCCGGGTGATGCAGCAGATAACCCATCATCCACAGATCCAGCGGATGGACCTTGGCGATGAAGCCTTGGTCAGGCAAATCGTAACTGCCAGGGCCATAGGAATCGTAGAGGCGGATCAGACGGTCGTCGGTGAGTTTTTCGTTGAGCTTGGTGCCCTTGAGGTGCGAGCGTACGAAGCGGTTGAAGTCTTCCTGACTGGCCTCCGGCAGCAGATAGCGATGCACCGCCGCCATGCGGATCGGCGTCGGGCGCATGCTGTCGAGGAAGGTGTCGAGACGCGCCTGGGTATCCTTGTTCTTGTACTTCTTCCAGAACTTGAGCAGGAACGAGGTGCCTTCGCGGTCGGCAAAACTGGCCAGATATTCCTGACGGCGCGGGTCGCGATCATCCTTGAGCAATTCGGCGTTGGGGCCTGAGTAGGTGGTGTAGCGGACGATGTCGCGCATCAGCCGAATGAACGGCAGGTTGATCGACTCGCGCAGCGAATCGCGCAGGGTCGGCAGGCGACCGTTGTCCTCTTTGCGAAAGTTATGAAAGGTGTGCAGCCCACCGCCGGTAAAAAACGCCTCGCCCGGGCTCGCTGAATATTTGCGATCGAGCGCGGCGCCGAGCAGCTTCGACAGGTCGTGATCCTTGTTCTGGATCAGGTAGTCGATCACCCAGCGGCTGAGGCGGTCCTGATCGGGCACTTCGACTTTTTTCAGTTCCGCCACGCTCATCGCGCCGTACTTGTCGTGCAGCTCGGCAATGATCTGCAGGTAGGTGGTCAGCACACGCATTTTCGCCGTCGAGCCGAGTTCGAGCTTGCTGCCTTCGTTGATGTCGAACGGCTGATCGGTGCTGTCGGTCTGCACACGCACCCGCGAGCCGTCCGGGGTCAGCTCGAAGAGGGTGAAGCTGTAGCGTACTTGCGTGGTGCTGGTCGGCGTGAGCAGGCGTTCGCCGAGCAGGCCGATTTCGGCGGCGTAGGCCGGGTCGGCGAGTTTTTTCAGGTAGGCGGTGGTCTGGGTTTGCAGGTCGCCTTGCAGGGTGCTGGTGGCCGACAGATCGAGGCGATCGAGGTCGTACAGCGGCCGGTTGAGCATGCTCGCCAGACGACTGCGAGCGACGCTGATGCCTTTGTTGGTTTCGATCGGCTGGATCGTTGGCTGAGTCTGCCAGTCGCGGTATGACACGGTGCTCGCCAGCGCGGCGTCGGCCAGAGCGCTGTCGATCACGCCGTTCTGCTTGAGCAGGCGCAGGTGGCTGTCGGTGAGGTTGGCCAGTTCCTCGCGGCCCTTGGTCAGATAATGCGAAGGACGGCGCTGGGCGATCATCAGCGAGAGCATTTCGCGCAGGGCCAGACCTTTGGCGGCCATGGTCTGCGGGTCGGTCTTCGGGCTGTTCAGTTGCTCGTTGGCCTTGTTGAAATCACTGCCGTACCAGACGCGCAAGCCTTCGGCCATGCCGTGTACTTCACCGTGGCCGGGTACCGCCGAGAGCGGCACGCTGTTGAGGTAGTCGCGCACGATGTTCTGCCGCGAACCGAGAGTCTCTGGGCCGTCCTGATAGGCGCGCACGCTGGCGGAAATCATCTGACGGATCTTCTCGGCGCCCGACACGGTCAGGCCGTCAGGCGAATGGCGATACTTTTCCAGTTGCGTCGCCAGTGTGCTGCCGCCGGCCGATTGCCCGGGCAGATGCAGCAACTTCGCCACTTGCGACCACGCAGCCATGCCGAAGCGCGGCCAGTCCACCGCCGGGTTGGCCAGTGGCTGTTTCGGGTCGAGAAGAAAGCGGTTTTCGATGAACAGCAGGCTGCTGACCACCACCGGCGGTATCGCCGCGAAGTCGGCATACAGTTGCTGCGGATAGTTGTAGCGATACAGCGGCGCGCCTCGGCAGTCGGTGATCGACAACCCGGCCTGAATCTTTTCCGAATACGGCACGAACAGGCCTTTGTCGGTGTAACCGAGCAGGGCAGGGGAGAACCGCGTCTGCTCGGTGATCACATAATTGCGCTTGAGCAGGCGCGGCAGAAATTCGTCCAGAGAGCTGTAACCCAGGCGCAGATCGAACGGGCCGTTGCCCGGGTAGTGGATCGCTTCGCTGGGGCCGGGTTCAAGCTTGTAGGTCAGCGAGGCGGCGTACTGGCTCAGCTCCCGCGCCTGAAAGCGCGAGGTGCGCATTTCCTTGGACGCGGCGAGTCCCACCACAACCGCGATGATCACCAGCAACAACCAGAAAGCCTTCCACCCGTGCCGGCTGCGGCGGGGTTTTTCAGGGACAGGCGCTTCATTCACACGTTCAGTCTGAACCACGGTTTTACTCGAATCGGTTTGCCACAAAGCGCCCATAGTCGACTGATCCATTCACGCAGATTGATCGGACTTGTCTGAAGCTTAGACGGTGGTGGGCGATGGTGAAGGGAATTGTGTGACGAACGCCGGTCCGAAAATAGGGCTGCGAATGCCGAGTCTCACCAGTCAGGCGTTTTTATTTGAAAAGAACCGAACCGAGGAAAGTATGAAAGTTTGTTGAGTACTGGTTTTGCGAGCTGTAAGTGGATGTTGATATTGTTTGGTAATGCATATAGCCGGTTACGCTTATTGGTTTTTGAATACGTTGGTTTTGTTGTTTACTTTTGCCTCGTTATTAATCAAGGAGGTTTCAGTGATGCAGGCGAATCGGTTTATGTCCAATGCAGTTTTGTTATCCACTGACGATGCACAAGAAATTGTTTCAGATAAACCCGAATCTGAACAAATTATCCCGCACGTCCTGGGTGATTTTGGTGGCGCCCTGTCCTGGCCGATACCTTTGAATACCACTCAACAATCTGCCGTGTTGAATGCAACGGCGATCTTTAAAGCGAGTAGAGGAGATAAATGGGCAGCCGGGCAACGAACGCTGGATTATCTACATACAGCCCACCCACTGACAGTAGAAACATTGGCCGACCCGGCTCAGGCCCTGGTTGCACTTGTAGCCAGTGCCGAAGGGCAGGCATTGGGACTGGCGGTGCAAACGCACCTGAAGGGTATTTCCACTGACGTCAGCATCAATGAATATGCGTTGGCGGCCTTACAGTTCGATCTTGATCCGCCCTCCACCGAACAGACTCAACGCAACAGTGTTGCAGGCTTCGATCTGGCCAGCCCTCAGCATTGGGGCCGACCGATTTCAAGCATTGCCGACCAGCTGCGTGAACACCTGATACAACAGCGTCGCTGCGCGGCCGAAGTAGCCGGCCTGGGTGCCTATGCACTACTGGCCAGGCACGCTGCCGTGTTCCTCATCAAAAATATCCCTGACGATGTCGGGTATGGTGGCCCGGCCTGGTTCAACCTTGCCGTTGCCGCATCGATCATCGAAGCGCAATCGCCCGGCAAGGTCGCCAACATGAGCTTTGCCCAAGTCATGCTCGGCGCTCAAAGTGCAGCACTGGTTGATCCAGACGTTACCCGGCACGCGCAGACCGTCACGCTGATCGATTGGGGCGTGGTCCACGGTCTGGTGCCAAGGCAAGCGGACGCAACCTACACCCAAGCGCAACTCGATGCATTGAAAGCCAGCTTTGATGCGCGGTTGGTCGACCGGCTGAACGTGTCCAGCCTGCTCAACAGTACCTTTCCAAGTCGCAAGGAAATCGCGCTGGCCGGGCTCGAAGAACAGTTTGGCAAGGACTACCCGATCGAGAAACGGGTGCTTGAGTGGGACAGTTCGGCAAAATTGCTGGTCTACGTTGCACCTGTCCCTGCGGAAATCGTGGGACCTGTCGGCATGTATTCGCTGTTGGATGTAGCGATGATGGATGGTTCCTGGCAGTGGAAAACCAGTGATTCGCAGCTGAAGTATCGTATTTACGAAATCAATGAGCTGGATCTGCGAGTACGCACCAAGTTCAATACTCAGTTCAAGGCCACGCTGGACAATCTCAAGGAGGGGGCGCGATTAAAGATTCAACATTTGATATCCGGGTTGCCGCTTGAAGACAGGGAAAACCTCGAATACGGCAAGATCACTTTTTATCAAAAAAAGACGTACCGACTGAGCACTACTTTCTGGGGCAGGAATCTTGAATCAACAAGTAGCAGGTTGACGCTGAGAGTCGAACGGGGTGCCGATAAGAAAGTGATCGTTTATTCCCTTGATCTCGCCGCAGGTTCGATCAGCAGAAAGGATTCCGACCCCGCCACAGAAACCGAACGATACGACGTGCATGTTCCCAGCCTCATCTATGCCACAACGATTTTCCCTGTGGCGGACAAGAGCCTCGCCGCAAAGTTTGAGCTGCAATCTTCTCAGGCGGGAACGGTAGCAGTGCCTGTCAGCTATTCCAGTGAAAGAACGCACGCCATTGCCGAGGTTTTCGTCAAACATCTGGACTACGACAGCGAGGACATTCTCAATGCTGCCAGAGGCCAGACGACGTATGACAGCGAACTCGCAGTGCTGAAGTCTCGGGTGGACTTTCTGCTCAACCTGATCCCTTTCAAATCGGCGATCAGCAATTTCATCGATGGTAAATACATAGACGGTGCGATCGATCTGTTTCTCGATGTGCTGGGTTTTGTCACGGCCGGTGTGAGTGCTGCGGCGAAGTTGGCGCAAGTGGTGGCCAGGACAGCATCGGCCATCAGCAAGGCACTCAAGGCCGCAAAAATCATCGGTATGCTCGTATTAAGCGAGCTCAATCCGCTCAGCCCGATCGTGGCAGGCGCGCAGCTATTGGGTAAAGGCATCCGATACCTGGGCGTGTCGGGTGTGCAGCATTTCAACAGACTGCTGGGTGCTGCGCCGGATTACAGCCTTTTGCCGGGTCTCAATAAAAAGTACGGTCCAGCCGCCATCGGCAGTTTCAAAGTCGGCGCAGACAGCCTTGAAGGCGTGGGTGTGCTCAAGGATGGCAAATGGTATCGATACAATAAGGAGACCCGCAGGCTGTATGGCCCGGCGAGTGAGTTCCGGCCATCCGGAACGGGGGGCTTTTCCAACGCCGAATTGGGCCATCTTGCCGTCAAGTCGTCGAGCATTGACGGACTTGAAGCCAATGCCCGAGGTATTTTTCGAAGTGCCGACGGCGAGCACTTTTATATCCGCAACATTGATGCAACCGGCAAAGAGTCGATCTTCGGGATCAGAAATGATTTCAAGCTGACCGGCGATATCACCGATGTGGTTATTGTCGACCGCGTGACCAATCGCGCCCAAGGCAGCAGGCTTCGGCAAGTGGCGCCGGACCAGTGGCAGCCCCTGTCGCTGCGCGGCGGCAACCTCTCTTCGCATGTGGCGGATTACCCCGTTGGCGCCGTTGTCGATGAAACGGCCAGCGCCGCAACCCGTCTCGTGCATACGTCGACCAATCCACTGAGTGCCGGCTCGGGGTTCACCCGTGCGCAACTGACCAATGGCTTGTGGGAACCCGTTATCGAATCCATAACCAGTCGACAAGTGGCGCACCTTTCCGGCGATTTAGGCGAGATATCGTATGTGCCTTATACGTTCCAGCGCACCAGCATTCATCAGGGACTGACGACGCCGGAACTTAGCCGGGTAGCGGTGACGATGAGCTTGACGGAGCCGACAAGAGCCAATTACACCGCCGAAATCCTTGCGCAGCTTAAACGAAAGGAGGGCGGCGGGGATTTCTTCTTCGTCATGGAGCGCATCAAGCCTGCGGATCCGCTCGCCGCTGAAATAAATGCACTGAGAATCCATGACCCCAAGGTCGAAGGACTGCCCAAGAACGCTAATGCAGTGAGCGCCTACTGGGCGCCTCAGGGCGGCTATGTCGATATACCGGCTCACCCCACAACGGACCAACCGGATCATCTGTTCACGCCAGACTTCTCGGGCTGCGCATTGGTGGCCGATCAATTGGACGCCAATCGCTTGCGAGTCAGACACGTCGAGGGATCAAAGGAACTTGCTCAGTACAACGGTCTGGCCAGCGAGGAACATGGCTGGGGAATGAGCACGGCCATGGAGTTTCATGACTATGGATTGCGCATTGACGACAAAGGCCAGGCAGACGCGATCCTCACGGGGTTCGCCTTCATGAGATATGACCGCACGGAGCGGGCATGGAAGCTTCATTTCCAGTCCATCCAAGGTGTCGCGAACGTTGCCCGGCATTCGTCGGTCACCCCCACCTGGTGGGGACGGCGGCCGGACACGCTCATGAGAGTCTGCTCCACTGCAAAAGTCTGCAAAGTCGTGACCAGACCCGTGCTCGTCATACCCGGAGCGTCGGCTGGCTGATGTGACGCTTCACCCTCCATGTGCAATACTCGCCGCGATGTTTTAGTGGCGACTTTTCCTACAGTTGCCAGTTGATCACCTCGGTCAATTGGCATATTCGCGAAAACTCCCCCTGAATCTTGTGATTTATAGAGTGAAAAGACCTGCGACAAGGTTTTTATACTGCACGCCCCGCTGATCTTTCAGGCCCGCCCTGCAAGACGCGTCTGCCCACGAAGCCGACGCGGTTTCCTGCCCAGCCAAGGCCTATCGGCCGACGCTTCGAAACCCGGTGGTCATATCCAATAACAAGACGAGGTTGTACCCCTATGCCAGTTGGCAATCCTCAGCCGTACGGCGACACCGCTTCGGGTGGTCCGCTCAAACGTGAACTCGGCGAACGGCATATCCGCCTGATGGCGCTTGGTGCCTGTATCGGCGTCGGTCTGTTTCTCGGTTCGGCCAAGGCGATCGAAATGGCCGGCCCGGCGATCATGCTGTCTTACATTCTTGGCGGTCTGGCGATCCTGGTGATCATGCGCGCGCTCGGTGAGATGGCCGTGCACAACCCGGTGGCCGGTTCGTTCAGCCGCTACGCGCAGGATTATCTCGGTCCGCTGGCCGGCTTCCTCACCGGCTGGAACTACTGGTTCCTGTGGCTGGTGACCTGCGTCGCGGAAATCACCGCCGTCGCCGTGTACATGGGCATCTGGTTTCCCGATGTGCCGCGCTGGATCTGGGCCCTGGCGGCGCTGATCAGCATGGGGTCGATCAACCTGATCGCGGTGAAAGCCTTCGGCGAATTCGAATTCTGGTTCGCCCTGATCAAGATCGTCACGATCATTGCGATGGTCATCGGCGGCGTCGGCATCATCGCCTTCGGTTTCGGCAATGACGGCGTGGCGCTGGGGATTTCCAATCTCTGGGCCCACGGCGGTTTCATGCCCAACGGCGTGACCGGTGTGCTGATGTCGCTGCAGATGGTCATGTTCGCCTACCTCGGTGTCGAGATGATCGGCCTGACCGCTGGTGAGGCGAAGAACCCGCAAAAGACCATTCCAGACGCGATCGGCTCGGTGTTCTGGCGGATCCTGCTGTTCTACGTCGGCGCGCTGTTCGTGATCCTGTCGATCTACCCGTGGAATGAAATAGGCACCCAGGGCAGCCCGTTCGTGATGACCTTCGAGCGTCTGGGCATCAAGACCGCCGCCGGTATCATCAACTTCGTGGTCATCACCGCAGCGCTGTCGTCATGCAACGGCGGCATCTTCAGCACCGGGCGCATGCTCTACAGCCTGGCGCAGAACGGCCAGGCTCCGGCCGGTTTCGCCAAGACCTCGAACAACGGCGTGCCGCGCCGGGCGCTGTTGCTGTCGATTGCGGTGTTGCTGCTGGGCGTAATGCTCAACTATCTGGTGCCGGAAAAAGTCTTCGTCTGGGTCACCTCGATCGCCACCTTCGGCGCGATCTGGACCTGGGTGATGATCCTGCTGGCGCAACTGAAATTCCGCAAAGGCCTGAGCGCCAGCGAACGTGCCGGCCTCAAGTACAAGATGTGGCTGTACCCGGTCAGCTCGTACTTCGCACTGGCGTTTCTGGTGTTGGTGGTCGGCCTGATGACGTACTTCCCGGATACCCGCGTGGCGCTGTATGTCGGGCCAGCGTTTCTGGTGCTGCTGACGGTGTTGTTTTACGTGTTCAAGTTGCAGCCGACGCAAGTGTGGCAAGGCTCGGTACGCTCGGTTTCTTGAACCGTAACTGCGCAAACAAAACGAAGCCTTGATCGAGAGATCGGGGCTTTTTGTTTTTACGTTTCCGGCAATTACGGTTGATTCCTTGAAAGCGGACGCGATGAACTATTGCCGAGAGGAAGAACAATGACTCTGTGTAGTTGTATCGCTGATGAATTCAGCTGCTGTTCGGCAGATATATTATTTGGTGGCGTTTGCCAGATGGGACTTTTGTGAATTTGTATGTTGATTAAGGTTTGCCAGGTTGGCGTTGTTTAATTGGTAATACATTCTCGCTTCATGTTCCAGGATCTTTTATTGCTTACTTTGGATTCCATTTTATTCCCGTCACGGAAGAATATATGTCCGAATCCAATGTAGACGTTAACGATGAAGTATCGACATCCGAAAATAATCAGATAGAACAAGTCGCAATCCTTCTGGAAGCCGAAAAAGTTACTCCCCACGCATTTGGTGACTTTGCCGGAGCACTGTCCTGGCCAATTCCATTGACTACCGTGCAACAAAAACAAGCCTTGCACGCCACCAGTGTTTATCTGGACAGCCTCGACAGGCTTTCGATAACGGGCGCTGGAGTATTGGACTACCTGGACGCTGACCAGCCACTTTCAAATGATGCGCTGAGTGATCCGCCCTCCGCGTTGGCACACCTCATCAGCAGTGCGCGCGGGCAGGCACTGGGGCGAGCCATTCAGACCCGCTTGAACGGCATCGCCACGGATGTCAGCGCGCGCGAATACGCAATGGCCGGCATCCATTTGAGCCTGCACGAGGGCGATATCGATCAGCCGTCGCGCGGCAAAGTCGCAGGCTTCGACCTGGCCGGGGAGAAACTTTGGGGCAAACCTGCCTCGGCGGTTTTTGACAATCTGGCTGACCACCTGATAAAGCGACGACTGAGCAGCCGCAAACTCGCCGGATTGACAGCCGCCTTGTTGCTGGCGCGCAAGGCGCCCGAGTTTCTCATCGAAAAGTTGCCCGCCAACTTGAAATACGGCACTACGGCGTGGTTCAACCTGACCGTTGCGGCGCGGACAATCGAGGCTCACACGCCCGGGAAAGTCGCCTGCATGACCTTTGCTCAAGTCATGGCCAGCGCTGAAAGTGCTGCGCTGATCGACTCGCAAGTTGCTCCGCAAGTTCATGCTGACGCGCTCGCAGACTGGGGCGTGATCAACGGCTTCATGCGCAAGAACGACGACGAGCATTACCCGCGCGACGAGCTGGAGAACGCCAGGACCCAGTTCAACCAACAACTGACCGATCGCCTTAATGCTTCGATCCTGTTGAACAGTGAATTACCCAGTCGCAAGGCCATCGCGCTGGAGCGACTGAAGAAGCAGTTCAAGGGCGATGTACCCTTCGAAGAGCGGCTTCTGCAACAGCCTGCAGTGGTCACTGAGGGCGGGGTCGGCTTGTACCCGACCCTTAACGGCAAATATTCGTTGCTGGACATCGTCATGATGGGAGGGCCTCCCTACTATCAGTGGACGACTCGCGATCCGCGTTTGTTGCCGCTGCTTGGGCAGATCAATGCGCCGTTGGAACTCGGCGCGGCAAATGCCTTTAACGCGCAATTTGAAAACGCCGTCAGCAACCTCAAGCAAGGTTCTCGATTGCTGGTCAAGCATTTGATAGCCGAGTTGCCGCTGGAGGACAGAAAAAATCTCGAATATGGTCACGTCTCGTTTTACCAGTACAAGACCTATCGTTTGAGTCTGGGGTTTGTCGGCCGAAACCTCACCTCCACAAGCGGCATCCTGAGGGTGAAAGTTGACCTGGGCCGTGAATCGAAGCTGTACGAAATCGATCTGAAGAAAGGGGTTATCCACACCCGTGCTTACGATCCAGCGCAAGCGATCGAGCGCACCGATGCATTTGTTCCGAGCATCCAGTACACCATCGAGCCCTTCAGGCTGGCTGACCGGTCGACAGTCGAAAAACTTAAGGCTCAAAGCGCAAACAGCTCAGCAGCACCCGCCAGTTATTCGAGCGAGCGAACCGAGCTGATCGCTGAGGCGTTTGTTCAACATCTGGATCTGGACAGCGAGGATATTTTGCACGCAGCCAAGGGCCAGACGACGCAAGATCGTGAAAACGCGGCCGTGCAGAAGGTTATCGATTTTGTCGTCGACATGATCCCGTTCAAATCGGCGATCACCCACTTCATCAACGGCAACTATCTCGACGGTGCAGTGGACCTGTTTTTCGATGTGTTGGGTTTCGTGACTGCCGGTGCAAGTGTGGCTGGAAAACTGGCCAGGATTGGTGTTTCCACAGCGTCAGCGCTCAGCAAGACCCTCAAGGCCGCGAGAATAATCGGCGCGGTGGTGATCACCGAACTCAATCCGTTGGTTGCCCTGCGCGACGTGGGCGTGGGGGCCATCCGGTTGCTTGGCCATGGCTTCAAATTTCTCGGTGAGCACGGCTTGCGGCAGATCATGGCGCTGCGCAAAGCGGCAGATTCCAGCGAGTTATTGCAACTATTGCGCAAAGAACACGGGCCGACGCTGCTGGGGACGTGGAAGATAAACGAGCACAGTGTCGAGGGCATCGGCGTACTGAAGAACGAACAGTGGTATCACTACAATCCGCTGAGCAATCGGCCTTATGGTGCACCGGGCGATTTCCGGCCCACGCCTGGCCGCTTCGCACTGGTCGGATTCGGCAATGACCACCTCAGGCGCTTCGCCATCAAGCCAGCGGAACTCAACGGACTGCAAGCCAATGCCCAGGGTATTTATCGCAGCGCTGACGGGCAGCGATTTTTTATCCGCAACATCGATGCAACCGGCAAGGAAGCGGTGTACGGCATCAGCAATGATTTCACGCTTAACGGCGATCTGACGGATGTTGTCATCGTCGACCCCGCGACCCGTCGTGCGCAAGGTTCCAGACTCTGGCAAGTTGCGCCGGATCAATGGCAGCCGGTTTCGCTGCGCGGGGGCGATCTTGCGACCGGGGCAGCCGATGTGCGGGCGGGTGTACTTATCGATGAAAGCACCAGCGTCACTCATCAGCTTGTGTATACCTCAGGCAACCCGCTGCGCTCCGACTCGGCGTTTACGCGTGAGCGGCTGCCCAACGGTTTATGGGAGCCTGCCATCGAAGCCGTTCCTGCCAGCCAGATTGCACATCTGGGATACGAATGGGGCCAGCCATCGCTGGTGCATTATTCGCTGCAGCCCACCAGCATCCATCAGGCCCTGTCGACCTCACAGCTGAGCCGGGTTCCGGTGGCGACAGAGTTGTTGCAACCGGGCCGAGTCAACTACAGCGCCGAGATCGCCTCAGAACTGGTCAACAAGGAAGGCGGCGCAAGTTTTGTCTTTGTCATGGAGCGCGTTCAGCCTGCGAAATCGGCCGGAGCGCAATTCAATGCGCTGAAAATTCATGACACCAGAGTCGCCACGATTCCTGAAGGATCAGACGCAGTGTTGGGTTATTGGGCGGCTCAGGGAGGCTACGTGGATATCCCTTTACATCCCGGTCTTGGGCAGCCTGATCATTTGTTCACGCCCGGCTTCAGTGGCTGCTCGCTGGTGGTCGATCAGATGGACACCAGTCGCCTGCGGGTCAGGCATGTCGAAGGCGGGAAGGAGCTGGCGCAGTACAACGGCCTTGCCACGAATGAACATGGCCTGGGGCTCAGTACGTCCCTGGAGTATCCCGATTACGGTCTGCGGGTGGATGCCAACGGTCGGGCTGATTCGCGGCTATTGGGTTTCGCGTTTATGAAATATGACCGTTCGGCGCGTTCCTGGAAGCTGTATTTCCAGTCCAGCGAAGGTGCCGCCACGATCATAAAATACTCTTCGCAGAAACCTGGGTGGTTCACGTCGCCGGACACGCTGGTCAGCGTTTACCCCGACACTAGCGTGGTGAAAGCCGTTATCCGGCCGGTGCCGATCCTGGACGGTGCAGTGGCTGCGTGATCCAACGGGCGTACAGCGCCAATCCTGGGTCCGGATTGGCGCCTTGCATTCACGCCGCCGCTATTTCCAGCGGCTCAAAACTGTCCGCCCGCGCCATCTGCCACATCCGCGAGTAGAACTCGCCATTCACTTCGCCAGTGAGCAATTCTCCAGGTTTCAGGAATACATGCAGCTGCGAGAACAACTTGATCTCGGTCGCCGACATACGTCGCACCAGATGCTTGGCCGAGAGTTGCGACGGATGCTCAAGTCCGGCCGCAGCGAGCATCTCCGCCAGTGCTTTGAGCGTGCTGCGATGGAAGTTGTAAACGCGCTGGGCTTTGTCCGGCACCACCAGGGCGCGCTGGCGCAAGGCGTCCTGCGTGGCGACACCGGTCGGACATTTGTTGGTGTGGCAGGACTGCGACTGGATACAGCCGATGGCGAACATGAAACCGCGCGCAGAGTTGGCCCAGTCGGCGCCGATGGCCAGCACGCTGGCGATGTCGAAGGCGCTGACGATCTTGCCGCTGGCGCCGAGTTTGATCTTGTCACGCAGGTTGAGGCCGACCAGTGTGTTGTGCACGAACAGCAAGCCTTCGCGCATCGGCACGCCGATGTGGTCGGTGAACTCGACCGGCGCCGCGCCAGTACCACCTTCCTTGCCATCGACAACGATGAAGTCGGGAAGAATGCCGGTTTCCAGCATGGCCTTGGCGATGCCCATGAATTCCCACGGATGGCCAAGGCAGAATTTGAAGCCGACCGGTTTGCCACCGGACAGCTCACGCAATTGCTGGATGAACTGCATCATCTCGATCGGCGTGGAAAACGCACTGTGGCGCGACGGCGAAACGCAGTCCTCGCCCATCAGGATGCCGCGGGTTTCGGCAATCTCCTTGGTGACTTTGTGTTTGGGCAAAATCCCGCCGTGGCCGGGTTTGGCGCCCTGGCTCATCTTGATTTCGATCATGCGCACTTGCGGATTCTGCGCCTGCACGGCGAAGCGCTCCGGGTCGAAACGGCCGTCGCTGGTGCGGCAGCCGAAGTAGCCGCTGCCCAGCTCCCAGGTCAGGTCGCCGCCGTGTTCGCGGTGATACGGGCTGATGCTGCCTTCACCGGTGTCGTGGGCGAAGTTGCCGAGTTTCGCGCCCTGGTTCAGCGCGCGAATGGCGTTGGCGCTGAGTGAGCCGAAACTCATTGCCGAGATATTGAAGATCGACGCCGAGTACGGCTGCGTGCACTGCGGCCCGCCGACGGTGACGCGGAAACCGTTTGGGTCGCTCAACGGCGCCGGGCGCATCGAGTGGCCGATGAACTCGAAGCCCGACTGGTAAACGTCGATCAGCGTGCCGAACGGTTTGTCGGCGGTTTCGTTTTTCGCGCGCGAGTACACCAGCGAACGCTGGGCGCGGGAGAAGGGCAGGGCGTCGCTGTCGGACTCCAGCAGATACTGGCGAATCTCCGGGCGGATGCCTTCGACCAGATAACGGATGTTGCCCAGAATCGGATAATTGCGGCGCACTGCATGGCGCGTCTGCACCAGGTCGAAGAGACCGAGCAGGCTCAGCACGCCGGTAACGGCGGTGATCGGCCACAGCCAGTCGTGTTCGAGAAAGGGCAGGCTGGCGAGGGTGAAAATCACACAGACGGCAAAGAAGGCGTAGCGGCTCAGCAAAGACAGGCTCATACGGGTTCCCTGGTTCGGACTCAAATTTGTGCAACAGCACGCATCCCTGTGGGAGCGAGCCTGCTCGCGAAAGCGGTGTGGCAGGTGACATCAGTATTGAAAGTGAGGGCCTCTTCGCGAGCAGGCTCGCTCCCACAAAAAGCGTTACTCACACTGTTTCAGGCGTTCTGCGCCTGCAGAAAAATCGAAAACAGCTCGGACTGGGATTTGATCCCCAGCTTGCTGTACATGTGTTTCTTATGGACTTTCACGGTTTCTACGGAGATTTCCAGCTTACGGGCGATTTCCTTGCTGGAACATCCGCTGAGCATCAATCGCCCGACATCGAGTTCCCGCGCAGTCAGTTGTGCGCCTTTGAGCTGTTGCACTGACGCTTCCAGTTGCACCCGCCAGTCTGCCTGCGCGGGCGCGGCGGCGAGGGCCACGGTTTCGTTGATTTCGTACGGCAGGCGCTGGCGCAGCAGGCCCAGTACCCATGGCTGAATCAAAGACAGCAAAGCGATCTGTTCGCCAGTGAAACGTTTTTCACTGCCCAGCGACAGGCACAGCGTGCGCTCGCCTTCGAGCTGACAATTGAACTGGATTTCGTCAGCCACCACATTCAGACGAAAGTATCGCTGGTAATACTCGGTCAGCTCGAAATGCTCCGGCGCAACCTCCGACAGGCGATAGAGCCCGGTGCGCGACTGTTCGCGGCAGGCGATGTAAAACGGATCGAGCAGGTACAGACCGCGCAGATAATCCTGGAACAGCGGGTCCGGGCTGCCATCCTCACCGGGGCATTCGGCGAACACTTGTGGATGCTGGTCAGCGCTGAACAGCAGCACTACCCAACTATCGAACGCCACATACTGTTCGAGCAGACGCAGCAGTTGCGCCCAGAAATTCGGCTTGTCGAGCGCGTCGATCAATTGCCCGACGGCGCGGTGCCAAGTGATGTCATTCAACGAAAGTGTCATCGATCTACCCCTATCGGGTTACCCCGGCCGCGTAATTCCCTGGCCGGTTGCTTGCTGCGCATACTGGCCCACAGACAGGCACCGGGCAATCTTTCAAGGCCCGGCGCAGATAACAAGGGATACCCATGAAAGTAGAACTCGCCCAATTGGCGGGCCGTGACAACGACACGGCTTATAACCTCAAGCGCGCACTGACGGCGATCGCTGCCTGCGCGGCCGACACGCAAATGATCGTGTTCCCGGAAACCCACCTGATGGGCTTCCCCAACGCCGAAACCGTGGCCCAGGTCGCTGAACCGCTCGACGGCCCGACCGTCAGCGCCGTGCTCGCTGCAGCGCGTGCGAAGAATATCGCCGTGGTGATCGGCATGGCCGAAAACGACAACGGCCGCTTCTACAACACTACGTTGCTGATAACCCCCGAAGGCATCGCCCTGAAATACCGCAAGACCCACTTGTGGGCTTCGGATCGCGGCGTGTTCGAAGCCGGCGACCGCTACGCCACCTGCGTATGGAACGGCGTACGCGTCGGCCTGTTGATCTGCTACGACATCGAGTTCCCGGAAACCGCCCGCGCCCTGGCGCAACTGGGCGTGGAATTGCTCATCGTCACCAACGGCAACATGGACCCGTACGGCCCGACCCACCGCACCGCGATCATGGCCCGCGCCCAGGAAAACCAGGCGTTTGCGCTGATGGTCAATCGCGTCGAGGCGGGGGATGACGGTCTGGTGTTTGCCGGCGGCAGTGCGTTGGTCGATCCGCTGGGTGCGCTGCTGTTCGAGGCCGGACGCGAAGAAGGGCAGTTCAGGGTCGAGCTGGATTTCGCTCAACTGGAGATTGCGCGCAAGGATTACCGGTATCTGGATGATCAGCGTTTGAAATTACCGGGAGAGATGGTTGAGCAGGCTTCTGGTCTGCGCGAGCTGCTGATTCCTGCAGGTTGATCCGAATGCTGTGCCGTTCGGGCTGACGCCTTCGCGGGCAAGCCCGCTCCCACAGTTCATAGGTGATGAACACACTTTTTGCACATGCCAAAGCCCTGTGGGAGCGAGCCTGCTCGCGAAAAAGCCCACTCGGACAACATAAAAACAACATAGCCACATCCGAAATTTTCGCCGAACCCGGCTCTGCCATAAATCCAATAACATTCGGAGTAAGTCGCCCATGGCTCGTTTGCAACGCACCCTTTCGCTAGGGTCGGTGGTGCTGTTCGGCATCGCCTATATGACGCCGATCATTGTCCTCGGCACCTTCGGTATCCTCGCCCAGTCCACCGCTGGCATGGTCCCGGCCGCCTACCTGGCCGCGCTGGTGGCAATGTTCTTCACCGCCATGAGTTACGGACGCATGGCCGCCGCTTTCCCGGTCGCCGGCTCGGCGTACAGCTACGTGCGCAAGGCAATCAGCCCGAAACTCGGTTTCATTGCCGGTTGGGCGGTGTTGCTCGATTACCTGTTCCTGCCGATGGCCATCTGGCTGATCGGTGCGGCCTATCTGGCCTCGGCGTTTCCGTCGATCCCGCAGTGGATCTGGGTGCTGGCGTTCATCGGCATTACCAGTGCGATCAACATTGTCGGCCTGAAGCTGGCCAACGGCATCAACGCCTTGCTGATGCTGGTGCAGTTCCTCGTGCTGATTGCCTTCGTTGCGTTGTGCGTGCACTACATCGGCGGCGATGCGAGTACGCCGCTGTGGTCGATCAAACCGTTCTTCAACGGCGACATGCAGATGCCGCTGATCATGAGCGGCGCGGCGATCGCCTGTTACTCCTTCCTCGGGTTTGACGCGGTCAGCACCCTGACCGAAGAAACCCGCGATCCACGCCGCACCATTCCCCGGGCGATCATGCTGATCACGCTGATCGGCGGCCTGATCTTCGTCGGCGTCTCGTACTTCGTGCAGATCGCCCATCCATCATTCCAGTTCGACAGCGTCGACTCGGCTGCCTATGAAATCGCGCGCAATATCGGTGGCGACCTGTTCGTGTCGATTTTCCTGATCGGCCTGATCGTCGGCCAGTTCGCCTCGGGGCTGTCGGCCCAGGCCAGCGGTTCGCGACTGTTGTTCGCGATGGGCCGCGACGGCGTCTTGCCGAAGTCGTTTTTCGGCACCTTGCACGCGCGCTTCGGCACTCCGGTCAACAGCATTCTGCTGTGCGCGGCGGTGGCCTTGCTGGCGCTGAAACTCGACGTGACCACCTCGACTTCGTTCATCAACTTCGGCGCGTTCCTGGCGTTCAGCCTGGTCAACCTGTCGGTGATATTTCATTACTGGATCGGCGGCGAGAAAAAAGGCCCGCGCGAGCTGCTGCTGTTTCTGCTCTGCCCGTTGATCGGCCTGGTCGCCGACCTGTGGCTGATGGTCAGCCTGGATCATCTCGCGGTGTGGCTGGGGCTGAGCTGGTTGACGATTGGCGTGGTTTACCTTGCCGTGTTGACGGGTGGTTTCCGCCGTCAGCCGCCGGAACTGGACTTCCAGGAAGCGACCTGAGTCTTGCGCTTGGCTTACCTCTGACGGGCATGGGATCCTTGGCGCTTTTGCGCCAGGGGATTGCTGTATGTCGACCATTCATATCGCCGCCGCGCTGCTGCTCAACGCTCAAGGCCAGACCCTTTTGGTGCGCAAGCGCGGCACCACGGCGTTCATGCAACCGGGTGGCAAGATCGAAGCCCACGAGTTGCCAGTGCACGCATTGGCCCGTGAGCTGGAAGAAGAACTCGGGCTGGAAATCGACCCGGCGCAGGCGATTTTCCTCAACAGTTTTTCCGCCCCCGCCGCCAACGAGCCGGGCTTCATCGTCCACGCGGAAATCTTTCAACTGACCATCGACACCGACGTCTGCCCGGCGGCGGAGATCGAAGAGGTGATCTGGGTCGATCCGGCCACTGATCCGGCGCTCGAGCTGGCGCCATTGACACGCGAGCACATCCTGCCGTTTTATCGCCGTTCACTGACTGCACTCGCCTGATCATTCTCGCAAAGGACTTTGCCATGATCCCGCTGCACGACCTGCTGATCTTTGCCGCCGCCGCACTGTTGATGGTGCTGACGCCGGGGCCGAACATGATCTACCTGATCTCGCGTTCGATCTGTCAGGGACGCCGCGCGGGGGTGACGTCGCTGCTTGGCGTGGTCGGCGGGTTCTTCGTGCATATGTTCGCTGCGGCGGCGGGTTTGACGGCGGTGTTTCTCGCCGTGCCGATGGCTTATGAAGTGTTGAAATGGGCCGGTGCGCTGTACCTGCTGTGGCTGGCCTGGCAAGCGCTGAAACCCGGCGCACGCTCGCCGTTCGAAGCTCAGCAATTGCCGCCGGACTCGTCGCGCAAGCTGATCACCATGGGCTTTCTCACCAGCGCACTGAACCCGAAAATCGCCGTGTTCTATCTGTCGGTGTTTCCGCAATTCATCAGCCCGGAACATGGCTCGGTTTTCACCCAGAGCATCATGCTCGGCCTGACGCAGATCAGCGTCAGTTTCAGCGTCAATCTGTTGATCGCGCTGTTCGCTGCGGCCATCGCCTCGTGGTTCGTACGCAACCCGACCTGGCTGGCGATGCAGCGGTATTTCATGGGCCTGGTCCTCGGCGGCCTTGCCGTTCGGCTGATGCTCGAACAACGCCGGACCGCCTGACATGTGGATCGAACGGCTGGACACCAGCCATGCCCTGGCTTACCGCGAACTGATGCTTGAAGCCTATGACCGCCATCCGCAGGCGTTCACCTCCAGCGTGCGCGAACGCGCGGTGATGCCGTTGAGTTGGTGGGAAGGGCGCCTGACCAGCAAAATCGATATGGTGTTGGGAGCATTCGATGCCGGGGCATTGGCCGGGATTGTCGGCCTGGCTTTCGAACCGCGCGAAAAGGCGCGACACAAGGCCACGCTGTTCGGCATGTATGTCTCGGCGGATTTTCGTCGGCAGGGGCTGGGCTTTGATCTGGTGCAGGCGGCCTTGGTTGAAGCGCAAAAGCATCCGGCATTGAAACTGCTCCAGCTCACTGTCACCGCCGGCAACGACGCGGCTTTTCAGTTGTATCAGCGTTGCGGCTTCATTCAGTACGGCCTCGAACCGCTGGCGGTGCGGGTAGGCGAAGACTACTTCGACAAGATCCACATGTGGCGCGAACTCTGACCCACCACGCCAATCCCTGTGGGAGCGAGCCTGCTCGCGAAGGCGTCCGCCCAGCCGACATCATCGCTGAATCATCCACCGCTTTCGCGAGCAGGCTTGCTCCCACAGGTGAATCTCTTGATTTGGTTTTCAGCGTACGGCGCTGACGCCATCGAGGGTCGAGAACGAGGTGTCCTTCGCAGTCAGGAGGAAATCGCGCATGTACGGTGCGTCGAGCATGTCGGTGCGAATCGCCGCATACAGCGTCGCGAACAAGCCTTTCTCCCCCAGCCGCTTACCCTTCACATAGCCGCGCGAGCTGTACTCATGCAGCGCCCAGTGCGGCATGCCGCAGACGCCACGGCCGCTGGCGACCAACTGCATCATCATCACCGTCAGCTCCGAGGTGCGCACCTGCGCAGGCTCAATGTCGGCCGGCTCGAGGAAGCGGGTGAAGATGTCCAGACGATCGCGCTCGACCGGGTAGGTGATCAGCGTCTCCGTCAACAAGTCTTCGGGAACGATGTACGGCTTGCTCGCCAGCGCATGCTGGTTGGCCACCGCGAGCATGGCTTCGTAAGTGAACAGCGGCACGTAAGTGATGCCGGCAATGTCCAGCGGATCGGAAGTCACCACCAGATCCAGATCACCACGGGCCAGTGCCGGCAGCGGAGCGAAAGCGAAACCCGAAGCCAGGTCCAGCTCGACTTCCGGCCAGGCATCGCGGAACTGGTCGATGGTTGGCATCAGCCACTGAAAGCAGCTGTGGCATTCGATGGCCATGTGCAGGCGCCCGGCGGTGCCACCGGCCAGACGACTGATGTCGCGCTCGGCGGCCCGCAACAGCGGCAGGGTGGCGTCCGCCAACTGCAGCAGGCGCAAACCGGCACTGGTGAAGCGCACCGGTTTGGTCTTGCGCACGAACAACTGCATGCCCATGCGTTCTTCCAGCTCTTTGAATTGATGCGACAGAGCGGATTGCGTCAGATGCAGACGGTCAGCGGCATCGACCAGACTGTCGGCCTCGCGCAGGGCATGCAGGGTTTTCAAATGACGGATTTCAAGCACCGGCGGGGCTCCATGAAAAAAACTTGTGATAACAGGCAGTCCGTTGAGTTTGTCTCATGATCGGCGGGTTGTCGACATCGTGCTTTCGCGCCAGCAGGATTCGTCTCTGCTCACTGCCATTGCTGACTGCGAGCAGGACGAGCGTCTGTAGTCAAATCCGCTCGAAATGCCCAAGGACAATCGACTTTGGGCCAATTTTCGAATAGGGCAGCGTCGCATCATCGGCATGGGTCAGGAAGCGGTGCTGCGGCAGTTTCAAATGCGCGGTTTCGAAGCGGTTGAACACCGGCGTTGCGTTGCGGTAGTGAAAGTGTGCGTACCACAACAACTGTTCGGGTTCGCGGGTAATGTTCCAGATCTCGTACTCCTGCATGTAGTCCGGGTGACCGGCACGCTTGCCGAGGAATTTGATCGGTTGCGTTCGGCGTATTTCCAAGGCCCCTTGGCCAATGAGGTCATCGAGCATGCCATCGGTGGGCTTCTGGCTGGTCAGTGAGCGCTCGGTGCGTATGGCGCGCCCGGCAACGATCAGCTCGGCGGCTTCAGCGCGCAATCGCTCGATGAGCGCATGCTGTGGGGATCGGGCGGCGATCCGTTCGGCTCGAATGTTCAGCTCGGCGGCCTGGGTGTCCATCATGTGCTGCAGATCGACCGGCAGCATGCCGCGGTCGGCATTGCTCTGCACACTGGCCCGATAGGCAGGAATTTTGTCCAGGCGCTGCCGGCCGTCATCGACCAGAGCGGCGAGGCTTACCGGCGGTGCCTGAGGTGCTTGAGCCTGAGGCGGACCGATCTGGCGCGAGCGGCCATCGGCGCCTTGTTCCCAGATTTGCACTTCGCCATCTCTGAGCCGGCGTTCATAAACGCGACGCTGCGAGCGGGTATCGAACCGTTCCGTGCCATACAGCAGATTGCCGTCCTCGGTAGTAAAGACGCGCTGGACGGGCTGTCCGGGAGTGCTTGGGCCGGGTGGATCGATTACGCCTCGGCGGGCACGGCCGGCCATCTGCTCCAGGCCGTCAAGCAACGGTTCGATGAAGCTCAGGTGAAAGTGCTCCGGATAGTCCGTCATCCAGATAGTCATCTGCCGCCGGAACCGGGTGTAGACATCCAGACATTGCTCAAGCATCCGGCTGCGATTTTGCGCAGTGGTCCGAAGGTTTGGCAGGTCGTACTGGGTGGTGACGGCCTGCCTCACCTGCTGCCAGATTTCCTCTGTGCGCTCGCGGAAATACATCCAGGACACGTCATTGTCATAGCTGTAATTCTTGACCAGTTCCAGGCGTATGTAGGTTTTGTGGAAAAGCAGGCGGGGATCGCTGTGTTGGCGATTGATCAGGTCGACGCTGTCGGCGCGGCCAACCTTGTCGGATCTCAAGGTGATGCGCTCGTACCATTGATTGAGCTGGTATCTCAAATCTTCCAGTTCCTCGAATTTTTTTACGTAGTCGATCTGCAAATCCCGAACCTGTGCAAACAGCGCCAATCGTCGCGACCGTGCGCTCGGCGGTAAAGCGTGGGCCGTGCTGCTTACCCGCCTGATGTCCTCCAGTACCAGGATTGTGGCTGCTGACACTTGGCCCGAGCGCATGGCATATCGCGAAGTCAGTCGTAGGGCGAGGGAGCTTTGTATGCGGCTGACCGCCCCTTGTTTGTTGCCACTGGTGAGCGGCTTCAACTGCGCCAAAGCCTCGTAGCGTTGAACACACAGGCGGATATCTTCAAGGCATGCTGTTTCAGCTGCCGGTAAAAGGGCACGCTGGTTGGCGGGACTGGCGTTCTGGAAAGCCAATATCGCCCTCTGGTGCGCCTGGACTCTGCTATCGATGACATGCGCCAGGCGTTCAGTCTCGAATTCCAGCTGCTGATGCCGGCGAAACGTGCGCTCTGCCCACCAGCGCGGCAAGCGCTGGCGAATCACCGGTGGCCAATAAGGGTCGAGCGCATCGGCCAGATGTCCGGCGACGTTACCGCCGCCACGCAAGCCGCCGTCACTGGCGGTTCCGTAGACGCCGTACCAGGTGTCCCACTGGCCGCTTTCATCCAGCGCGACCGGTTGTTTGTAGGACTTGCGTGAATTGCCGAACAGCCGCCAGTTGCGCGAGCCCATGCCCAGTTCCACCTGGTAGATACGGCCCTGACGTTCGATGAAATCGCCGTCGGCATGCCGGTAGATACCACGATAGAGACCATGACGGGCGGGTTCGATGCCGGCCAGGGACAGCGGTTGTTCGTAGTCGTAATTCTGGAATCGGGCGAGCACGTGCCTGGCCTGCCGCTGCGTTTTGCCGTGCAAGGCCGAGACGTTGCCCAGCAGCGTATGCAGCTGGCGCGCACGTGTCAGGGCGCGGGTGGTGCGTGCGAGGGTGGAGGCTGCCGCTTCGCCGGGGAGCAGATCCATGAACGCGTCGATCAATGACAGCAACATTGATTCGATTTGCGCCAGACCGTCGGCCACCTCGCCGCGCAGAAACGCCGTCACGGCCTGACTGGCTGCGCTCCATGCGTCATACAGCGCCACGACGGTGCCGACGAAAGGCACCATGCCCAGGGCCATTTTTATGTAATTGAACGCGCGAGGCCCCTTGAGTGCGTAGCGCTCAAAGAACAGCACATCGTTGGAACGCGAACTGCCGCGATGAGCTTCGATCAAACGCCCCATGTGCGCATCGAGCAGGTGCGCCGCCAGCGAAGTGTCTGCCGGCCAGCGCCCGCCGACCTCGATAATGGCGTCGAAGTTTTTCTCCACCGCCTGGCCGATGCGGCTGATATGGGCGCGGACATTGCCGTGCAACGCCTTGTCCGCGAGGTATTTGCTCCAACGGTCAGTTGCGCACAATCTGAATAGCCCTTCGCGCGCCGCCTCGAGGCTGTGGTAGCGGCGGAAAAATTGCTGGTCCGGGCTGTCGGGCAGATACAGCAGAGTAGTGCCGCTGATCTGCTCTTCAATGAAGGTCACGCCAGACAGGGTCACGGGGCCTTCACGCGGGGTGTCTTTGCCGCCGGTTTTCAGCGATACCGGCCGCAGCGCGATGCGCTTGCCGTTGGCGCGCCAGGCGTCTGCGGTATTGGCGTCGATCGCGATGTTCACTATTTCAGCCTCATCACGATCGAGGTGCTTCTGTGCGCGCGCATTTTCACTCTGGATTTTCAGCAGCAGGCGCCAGGGTTCGATCAGGCTTTCGCGCCGATGCTGTCTGACATACAGCGCTTCGCCGGGCGCCCCATGGAAGGCCTCGCGGATCCTGCGTTCATAGGCGTGGGGCAGATCCAGCTCCGGCAGTACCTTACGCAGATAGCTCAGCTTGATGCCGTTGAGCAGACGGTTGCGATCTTTTCGGTGTGCAGCATTGACGGTCAGGCGCATGAAAATCAGGCGCTGCGACAGTGAGTCATTGAGCACTGATTGAACGTTATCGATATTCAGTTGGGCGAGATCTTCGAGTGACATTCTGCTGCGCGTGGCACCGGGCACGATTACGGTTTTTCGCCGCGGGCCGGCGGGGCTGGCTTCCACCACCGTTTCGGTTGTGGTGGAGTCGGGCAATTCGACCTGCACGGAAAAATAGCCTTCAGTGGCGAAGTCCTTGCGCAGGCGCGCATGCAGATGTTTGCGGGTAAATTCGTCGCGCGGTTCAAGGGCCAGGGTCATCAGCGCGTGGCTGTTGCGCATTGCCTCGATGTACGCCTTGATATGGTGTTTGAGTGTGAGCCGCTCGGCCTTCTGCAAACGCACCAGCCAGCCCGGCAGATGAGCGGCCAGAACAGCGCTGTGCTCCTGCTCCTGTATCTGCGCGAACATCAGGTTTCTCGCCGCGCTGACCGGGACTGTTACCGCAGCTGTGCAGTCCTGGCGGAGAATTTCCAGTGCGTCGGCGTGCTCGGGTTTGTCGCGCAGCCTGGCGGCCCTCGTTTCGCAATCGGCGATCAGCGCGTTGAGACAATGCTGCAGCGGGTCCGAGGTGATTGCGTTGAGTTGCAGGGCCGATTCACTGTCCTGCTCGCCAGTTTTGCAAAACTGCAGCGCCAAAGCCCGGCGATCGCTGAAGCGCTGCAGGCCACCGCCGCTGCCGGGGCAGTACAGCAACAGACTCACGTTGGCCGCGCTGTCCGTCAGTGCCGCTTGCCGGGTGAATACCAGTGCGCCCTTGAGCGTTTCGCGCTGCACCGTAGTGATGGCGTCGCGGGTTTCGCTCAGCGACAGGGTCAGGCTCGCGGCAACCAGATCCGCATCACGTGCGCTGGCCACAGGATTGTCCAGCACGGCTTGGAGCAGATCCTGTTCGGCGCTGCCGATTTGCCCGAGTTGCGCTTGCAGCTTGGCCTCGGCGGACAAGCCTTCTTTGTGAGCCTTATAAATCGCAGCCAACGTCGTGTCAGAGACAGGAGAGATGTCGAGTAACGAGGTGCAGGCGTCGTCGCAGGCCTGCTCGGCAATTTCCAGTGTTTTCAGTGCGTCCTGGCACTGTCGCAAGCGGGCGCCGTCGCGGTCGTTGGCCAGCAGGTGTTCGAGTGCATCACGCTCGCGCCTGAGCGCGGCATGCCTCACGGCCAGCGGAATGCCAGCGGACAGACTGCCGAACAACGGCTGGTCTTCGCTCACGGGCGCATCTGCAGTGGGTAGCCTCGCGGGCGCCGGTGCGGCAACGATGATCGCTGTGCTGCGCTGATGGTCAATGAGATCGACATGAACCAGTGCCTGCGCACCGTGCTCGCGCAAGCCGGGTTTGCCCCGGTTGCTATAACGCAGAGCGTTGATCTGCGCCTGTTGCCGGTCGCCGAACAGATCGCTGGCACCGGTGAGCATCGGGTCTGTCGCTGCGCGGTAATCGAAGCGCTGGATTTCGCGCGGCAGGCCAGTGGGAATCTGCACCTCGCCGGCCAGCCACGTTTGCAGGTCCGCTCGATTGTCGAATGTCTGAATGCAGACAGGGCGGCAGGGCAGGTACACCAGGGGCCGCGCCGTGGCTCGGTCGCCCACGCTGATCACCCAAGCCCCCGGGAGTTTGACCTTGCTGTGGTTGCTCAGCACCAGAGCCGGTTTTTCCAGGTGAACGGGCTGACCGTTGAAAGTCATTGGGCTGGAGCCTGAGTCAACGATGCGTTGCAGGAGCTCGAGCTGCTCGGCGTTGATGATTTTACTGGCGAAGGCGGCTTCAGCGCTGGCTTCGAAATGCGACCGGTACAGTTCGGTGGCGCGTGTACGTCGGGAAACCGGTGTGCCAGGCGCACGTGCTTCCCAGAACTCGGCCCAGCGTGTGGCGTGTGCGCTCTGCGGGTCGAGCGGCTTGAGCTGTTCCAGCAGTTGCGACGGTCTCAGACCGTACAGCCGGTGACCAGGCAGCAGGCCGATGACATGGCAATGCTGGTCGAGCGAGGTTTCCAGCGCCGGATGCTGGACGACAAAAGCGCAAGCATCGGTCAGGCTGACGAAATGCTCCGGCTGCGTTTGGGTGGCAATGAAGCCAAATCCGCTGTTTTCGCCGCCCAGTTGCAGATGTCGTCGCAGCGCCGCGTTGATCGTATCGCGCAGTGCGGGGCTGCTTGCAAACAGTTCGCGCAAGCCCTCGCCGCTGTCTCGCGAGCGCTGATTGGCCCGTAACAACAGACTTTCGTCGATGGTTTCAGGCAGCACCGCAGACGTCGCGAATGAATCTGGGGGCAAGGGCGGCAAATCAAGGGTAAGGGGTTCGAGCATGGTGGATGACTCGCAAGGGGGAGCGGGGCATCCGCTCCTGTGCGGGTCATTCAAAAGAGTTTGCGCCGGAGCATGGCGGTACAGGGGTATTGTTTGCCGCAGCTGCATGACCGCTCGGCACTCTTCATCAAACTGTCATCGAAGTGTGGCAGCGCGCTCGTACGAACTTCATCAGACTCGCGCTCTACTGGGGTGCTGCGTTTTGGTGTTTTTCATGTTGAAGAAATTCCTTTCAGTCGCGGCCGCGTTGGCCGCGCTTTTGTTCGGGGCCGGCTCGTTTGCAGCCGGGCGCTGTGATGTCAACGTGCCGACCGAGCACGCCGAGCTCGCGCAGGTCAGTCTTGCCTATCAGAGTATCGGTCGTGCATCAGACCCGGCGCTGTTGCTGGTCATGGGCCTGGGGGGGCAGTTGATCCACTGGCCGGACGAAGTCGTGGTCGCGCTGTGTCAGCAAGGGTTTCGGGTGATTCGTTATGACAACCGCGACGTCGGCCTGTCGACCTGGCGGCAGGCGCCGATCGAGGCCAATCTGACCTTCGAAGTGCTGCGCTACAAACTCGGTTTGCCGGTTTCGGCGCCGTACAGCCTGACCGACATGGCCGACGATGCGCTGGGTTTGATGACGGCGCTGAAGGTAGAGCAATTCCACGTGCTCGGCGCGAGCATGGGCGGAATGATTGCCCAGCACATGGCGGCGATGGCGCCGCAGCGGGTGGAAAGCCTGACGCTGATCATGACCACTTCCGGCGCTGAAGGCCTGCCGGCACCGAGTGCGGCGCTGGTGCAGTTGCTCTCGCGCCGGGGCGCGCCGAACCGCGAAGTAGCGCTGGAGCAACAGGCCGATCTGCTCGCGGCACTCGGTAGCCCGGCGGTGACGGATGATCGTCAGGCCTTGCTGCAACAGGCGGCGGCGTCTTACGACCGCGCGTTCAACCCCGAAGGCGTCAAACGGCAAATCATGGCAATTCTTGCCGAACCCAGTCGTGTAGCTTTGCTCAATCAGCTGCGCGTACCGACCCTGGTGGTGCACGGCACGGCGGATCCGCTGCTGCCGGTGATGCACGGCGTACATCTGGCGGCGCACATCCGAGGCAGTCAGTTGAAACTGATTCCGGGCCTTGCGCATCGCTTTCAGGAGGCGTTCAAGGAGCCGTTGCTGGCGGCGGTGCTGCCGTATCTGCAGGCGCATCGCGAAGATACTTCGCATTGGGCGCAGGTCGATCCAGCGGCGCAAAATAATCTGCTGTAAGAGTGCCAGCATCCTGTCGCCAAAAAAATATCAATGTGCCACTATTGTTTGCCGCGTTGTTGCCGATAAGGCGCAGGAACGTTTTCAAACATAGGGACTTGATCCATGATTTTTCGCGCTACACGTCAATGGGCCGCACTGGCTCTGCTCGCCGTACTGACTCTCACCGGCTGTGCCCATGTGCAACCGCCCGTGGCTCTGGACAAACAGTTCTGGGATGCCAAAGAGCCGACCATCGGCGTGGCCATTACCGTCGTACCGTCGCCAGTGCTAGCGCTGACGGGCAATCAGGGCATCCTCGATTACGCCATCAATGCCGGCGTCAACAGCAAGCTCAGCGCCAACGTCGAGACCTGGCAGGTGCGCGACCTGGAAACCCTGCCCGACGCCATCGTTGCCAAACTGCAAGCCAAGGGCTACAAGGCCAAGCGCATTGATGAGAAGGTGGATCTGAAGACCTTCAAGGAAGTCGATTTCCGCGAAGGCTACATGACCAAGGACCTGTCGCCGATGAAGGTCGCCCACGGCATCGACCGTCTGTTGCTGGTGTCGATTTATGCCACCGGTGCTACACGCAGCTACTACAGCATCGTGCCCACCAGCGTGCCGATGGCGCAGGTCGGCGGCCAGGGCATGGTGATCGATCTGTCGGACAACAAACTCTTGTGGTACCAGCCATTCGCCGCTGTCCAGGCCGCGCAAGGTGAGTGGGACGAGCCGTCTTACACCAACCTGTCCAACGCGTTCTATCAAGCGATGGATAACAGCCGTCAGCAAATGATCGCCCCGTTCGCGCAATGAAACGTCTGGCCCTGACTTTCGCGGCGATCTCGCTGCTGGCACTGCCTGGCTGTGCGCAGAAACCGGCACCCGAGGCCGGTTTCAAGGATCAGGCCGCGATGAGCTATGTGCAGGCGCACGGGCTGAAGGTCGACGTGCAACTGGCGGCGGAGTTTGTCGGCGCCAGCACGGTGATCGACAGCAAGGCTGCGGTGAACGCGGCGAATTCCAGCTACACGCTGGTGTCGAGCTCCGGCGCGGGCGCCGGACTGGCGGGCATTCTGGTGGCCAGCCTGATCAACACGCAGATGGGCTCCGGTACGTTGCAGCGCGATGCCGAAAAAGCCGCGCTGAACGAATCGCGGCCGCTGGCCGACCTGCTCGCCGGCGTGCCCTTGCAGGAGCGCTTGCAGCAGCGTTTTCAGGCGGCGTCGCAGGTGTCCGGATTCAAGCAGGGGGCAGGTGCGGTGACGGCACGGTTGCTGATCGAACCGAAGCTGATGCTGACGCCTGATCGCGGCAGTTTCGTGCTGGTCAATCAGGTGCAGTTGCAGGATATCGCCGGCTCGCCGCTGTATCGCATGCGCATCGAAGTGGCCAGTCAGCCGATCCGTCGTTGCGGCAAGCAATGCATCGATGACGGCGCCCTTGACCTGGCCAAGGTCACCGCCGTGCTGGATGAATGCATTGATGAATCCATGCGCGTATTGAGCGCCGACCTGATGCAACCGACGCCACCGCCCGCCGCGCAGGAAACCCTGCGTTACGTGCTCGACGGCCAGCGCGTGGTCGAGCGCGGTTATCAACTGGCGCAGAACGGCAGCTACTGGCGCTACCGCAATCTCTATGGTGCGGTGAAGTCAGTGCCGGTGCCGTTCGAGGATGCCTTGTCGTCCGCGCAACTGGCCCGAGTCTACGGTCGCTAGAGGCTGATGCACGTGGGTTCAGGCATGCAGCCGGACCCACACGCTGACCAGCACCGTCGCCGCTATCAACCACGCCACAGCCGCCACCGCCAGCGACGCTTCCAGGCGCATGCGGTCGACCATCACATACAACGTCGCCAGATACACAAAGTAGGGAATGATCGACCACATGCCGAAGACGATCGTGGTCTTCAGATCGTCGACCGAACGGCCCTTGCCGACGATGTAGTGCGCGATCAGGGCAAAGGTCGGGAACAGCGGCACCAGGCCGGCGATGTAATAGTTCCTGGTCTTGGACAGTGCCGCGAGGATCAGCACCACTGCGGCGCCGATGGCGGCTTTCAGAATCAGATCCATCAGTGGCTCAGCCCGTACTTTTTGACTTTGTCGAACAACGTGGTCTTGGCCATGCCCAATTCCTGGCTGGCCTGGGTCAGGTTGCCGCCGCTGCGTTGCAAGGCGTCGACCAGCAGGTTGCGCTCGAAGGCTTCCACCGCTTCGGCAAACGCCAGACCCTGGCCGGCGCTGGCCCCGGATTTCTTGAACGCCGGCAGACCGAGGGCGAAGCGTTCGGCGACGTTGCGCAGTTCGCGCACGTTGCCCGGCCAATCGTGGCTCATCAGGTTCGACAGAGTCTGGTTGTCCAGCTCCGGCAGTGCGCGATCAAAGCGTAGCGCCGACTGCTGGGTGAAGTGTTCGAACAGTTGCAGGATGTCTTCGCGGCGTTCGCGCAGCGGTGGCAATTCCAGGGTCACGACGTTGAGGCGGTAGTACAAGTCGCTGCGAAACTCGCCGGCCTTGCTCGACTCATCAAGGTCGGATTTGGTCGCCGCGATCACCCGGCAATCCACGGCCACACTCTGGTTCGAGCCGAGGCGTTCAAGGGTGCGTTCCTGCAATACGCGCAGCAACTTGATCTGCAACGGCAGCGGCATGCTTTCCACTTCGTCGAGGAACAGCGTGCCGCCGTCGGCGTGCTCGATCTTGCCGATGCGGCGTTTGCCGGCGCCGGTGAAGGCATTGGCTTCGTGGCCGAAGATCTCGCTTTCGAAAAGGTTTTCGGGCAGGCCGCCGCAGTTCAGCGCGACGAACTGTTTGCTGTGGCGCCGACTGAAATCGTGCAGGCAACGGGCAACCAGTTCCTTGCCGGTGCCGGTCTCGCCTTCGATCAAGACGTTGGCCGAAGTGTCGGCGACGTTGGCAATCAGTTCGCGCAGGTTCTGCATCGCCGGCGAGCGGCCGATGATCCGGCCTTCAAGGGAGTCGCGTTCAGCCAGTTGCCGACGCAGCGATGACACTTCACGGGCGAGGCTGCGTTGCTCCAGCGCCCGTCGCGCGACATCGACCAAGCGTTCCGGGGAGAACGGTTTCTCCATGAAATCGTAGGCGCCTTTCTGCATCGCGCCGACGGCCATGGAAATGTCGCCGTGGCCGGTGATCAGCACTACCGGCAGGCTGCGATCACGCTGCTTGAGGCGGGTGAGCAATTCCAGGCCATCGATGCCCGGCAGGCGGATGTCGCTGATGACGATGCCGGCAAAGTTGTCGCCGACCTGCGCCAGTGCTTCTTCGGCACTGCCGACGCCGATGCACGGAATGTCCTCGAGGGTCAGCGCCTGTTGGCAGCCGAGCAGCACATGGGGGTCGTCTTCGACAATCAGCACAATGAGTTCGGGGTTCATATTGGCTCGGCAGAAAGAGGGCTTACCAACGGTAAACTGAGGACGAAAGTGGTGCCACCGCCGGCCGGGTGTTCGACACCCAAGTGCCCGCCGGTGGCGGCGGCGAGGCTGGCGGACAGGGTCAGGCCCAGGCCCAGGCCTTGCTCGCCGGGTTTGGTGGTGAAGAACGGTTCGAACAGATGCTTGCGCGCTTCGGCGTCGATGCCGTGGCCGTTGTCACGCACCCGCAAGCGATATTTGCCGTTGAATTCTTCCCCCTCCAGCCACAGCTGCGGCTGCGGTTGCGCGTGCATGGCGTCGAGGGCGTTGCCGATCAGGTTGACGAGAATCTGTTCGAGACGGGTCTGATCGATCAGCAACTGCACATCGGCAAACTGCCGGTGAATCTGCAGCGCGGTGTTTTCCACACGCGCGCCGAGCACTTGCAACGCGGCGTCGACGGCTTTGCCGAGACTGGCCTGACCCTTGTTATCGCCACGCCGGGCAAACGAACGCAGGCTGGCGGTGATCCGGCCCATGCGGTCGATCAGGTCGTTGATGGTCTTGAGGTTGGTGCTGGCGACGTCGAGCTGGCCGCGCTCGAGAAAGCGCACGGTGTTGCCCGACAGCGTGCGCATCGCCGCCAGCGGCTGGTTCAATTCATGGGCGATGCTGGTCGACATCTGGCCGATGGCCGCGAGTTTTCCCGCCTGTACCAGTTCATCCTGGGCGCGGCGCAAAGTCTCCTCGGCCTGACGGCGCTCGCGGATCTGACTCTTCAGCCGTTCGTTGCTGGCGCGCAGATCGGCGGTGCGTTCGGTAATCCGACGCTCCAGTTGGCTGTTGGCTTCCTGCAACGCTTCGCGGGCGGCGAGGCGGGTGGCGAGGACTTTGCGCCGCTCGTTCCAGGCAATCAGCAGGAAGGCGAACAGGGCAAACGCAACGGCCACCAGAATGCCTTGGTTGATCGCTTCGCGGCGCAGGTCCTGCAATGGCGTGAGCAGGGTGAAATTCCACGGCGTGTCGCTCAGCAGTCGGGTTTGCGCCAGATAACTGATGTCGTCTTCGTCGGGCTGCAATTCGCTGTTGGCCGGGAAGGTCAGTTTCTCCACGCCTTCGGCCAGTGTCTCGCGAGCCAGCGGTTGCAGTTCGTTGAGCGGGAACCAGTAGTACTGCAGGCTGCGGGCAAGTTTTTCCTTGACCTCGTCGCTCAGTGGGATCACCGATTTCAGCCGCCTGGCCGGATCGCTGGAGAGAATGATGATGCCGTTCTCGTCGCTGACAAACGCTTCCAGACGCGCCCGCTGCCAGCGCTCTTCCATGGCTTCCAGACGCACTTTGACCACCGCGACACCGATGATCTTGCCGTGCTCTTCGAGGCCGTGGGCGAGGTAGTAACCGGGTTCGCCATTGGTGCTGCCGATGCCATAAAAGCGCCCGGGCTGGCCGCGCACGGCGTCTTTGAAATAGGCGCGGAAAGACAGGTCTTCACCCAGATAACTGTCGACATCACGCCAGTTGCTGGTGGCCATGACCCGGCCGGTGGTGTCCATCACGTAAATGGCGCGGCTGCGGCTGCGGCGGTTCAGGCCTTCGAGGTAATCGTTGACCGTCTGCCGGTGCTCCGGGGTCGGGTCGGCCAGCAACTGCGGCACATTCGTTTCGAGTTCCAGCAGGCTGGGCAGGTAGGTGTATTTGCTGATCTCGCTTTCGACCGCGCGGGCGTGCAGTTCCAGCTGACGCTGGCCGTTCTCGCCGAGGCTGCGGATGCCAAAGTGTTCACTGGTCCAGAAGCCGATGAAACCCAGTCCGACCATCAGGGCGATGATCAGTGGCGGCAGGAACAGATGACGGATCAGACGGGGCTTCACGGCAAGTGATGGCTCTGCAGCGCGATAAAGAGTGGGGTCGCATTTCATCACAGATGCCTTGGGTCAACCACAACACTTGTTTCAAGGGCGCTGACGGCCCTTTGTGGGAGCGAGCCTGCTCGCGAAAGCGCTGTGTCATTCACATCGTTGTCGACTGAAAGATTGCATTCGCGAGCGGGCTCGCTCCCACAGTTGGGGAGCGGTTTTTTAGTGCTGCAGGATTTTCTCGAGGAAGTGCTGCGCGCGTTCGGAGCGGGCGCTGATGTCGCCGAAGAATTCCTCTTTCGGGCAGTCCTCGATGATCTTGCCCTGATCCATGAAGATCACCCGGTCCGCCACTTTACGGGCGAAGCCCATTTCGTGGGTCACGCACATCATGGTCATGCCTTCGTGGGCCAGTTGCACCATGACGTCGAGCACTTCGTTGACCATTTCCGGGTCGAGCGCCGAGGTCGGTTCGTCGAACAGCATGACGATCGGGTCCATCGCCAGCGCACGGGCAATCGCCACACGCTGTTGCTGACCACCGGACAATTGCCCCGGATGCTTGTGGGCGTGCGCCGACAGGCCGACGCGCTCGAGCAGTTGCAGACCCTTCTTGGTCGCCTCTTCCTTGCTGCGGCCTAGCACCTTGATCTGCGCGATGGTCAGGTTCTCGGTGATGGTCAGGTGCGGGAACAGCTCGAAATGCTGGAACACCATGCCCACGCGCGAACGCAGTTTCGGCAGGTTGGTTTTCGGGTCGGCGATCGACGTGCCGTCAACCACAACGTCACCTTTCTGGAACGGTTCCAGGGCGTTGACGCACTTGATCAGCGTCGACTTGCCGGAACCCGACGGGCCGCAGACCACGATCACTTCGCCTTTCTTGACCTCGGTGCTGCAATCAGTCAGCACCTGGAAGTCCCCATACCACTTGTTGATGTTTTTGATAGAGATCATACGGCGAACCTTTTTTGCAGACGCTTGACCAACCGCGAGGCGGCGAAGCTGATGATGAAGTACACGAGACCGGCGAAAATCAGGAACTCATTGGAGCGGCCGATGATGTCGCCGCTGGCGCGCGAGGCGTTGAGGAAATCTACCAGACCCACGGTGTAGACCAGCGAGGTGTCCTGGAACAGGATGATGCTCTGCTGCAGCAGCAGCGGGGTCATCTTGCGGAACGCCTGCGGCAGGATGATCAGGCGCATCATTTGCCCGTAGTTCATGCCCAGTGCTTGTGCGGCACCCATCTGGCCCTTGGAAATCGACTGCACACCGGCCCGGACGATTTCGCAGAAGTACGCCGCTTCGAACATCATGAAAGCCACGACGCACGAGGTGAACGCGCCGATCGGCGTGTCTTCACCGGTGATCCAGCGCAGCACGAACGGTACCGCCAGGTAGAACCAGGTGATCACCAGCAGCAGCGGAATCGAACGGAAATAGTTGACGTAGGCGCCGGCAATGCTCGACAGCAGCTTGTTGTGCGACAGACGGCACAGCGCGAGGATCGTGCCGAGAATCATCCCGCCGATCACGCCCATGGCCATCAGTTTGAGGGTCATCACCATGCCATTCCACAAGCCGGGAATGGCCGGGACGATGCCACTGAAATCGAATTCCATTATTTACCCCCCACGGAGATCAGGCCGGGCACCGCGACTTTCTTCTCGACCAGGCGCATCAGCAGCATCAGGCTCATGTTGAGGGTGAAATAGATCAGGGTTGCCAGGGTGAAGGCTTCGAACAGGTTGGCCGAGAACTCGGCGGTCTGTTTGGTCTGGGCCAGCAATTCCATCAAACCGATCAGGGACGCCACGGAGGAGTTCTTGAACACGTTGAGGAATTCCGAGGTGAGCGGCGGAATGATGATCCGGTAGGCCTGGGGCAGCAGCACGTTCCAGTAGATCTGCGGCAGTTTGAAACCCATCGCGCGGGCGGCGGATTCCTGGCCACGCGGCAGCGCCTGGATACCGGTGCGCACTTGCTCGCAGACACGGGCGGCGGTGAACAGACCGAGGCAGACGACAACGCTCAGGTACGCCGAGGTGGTCGGGTTGAGGTCCTGCTTGTACCACTCCTGCAGATCCGGCGGCAGCAGATCGGGCACCAGGAAGTACCAGATGAACAGCTGCACCAGCAACGGCACGTTGCGGAACAGCTCGACGTAGCAGGTCGCAATGCCCGATACGATGCGGTTCGGCACGGTACGCATGATGCCCAGCAGCGAGCCGAGCAGCAGGGCGATGATCCACGCCACGACGGCGATGGCGATGGTCCAGCCCAGGCCGGAGATGAACCAGTCGAGATAGGTCTCGCTGCCCACACCGGTGGACTTGAAGAACACGCCCCAGTCCCAGTTGTAATTCATTAGGGTCTCCCCTCGATTCGATCGATGTACAAGTGCCCGCCTGGGGAACTCCGTTCCCTCCCCAGTCTTTTTTCAAAGACCGGGCACACGCGATCGGCTCGACAGCCACCGGTTCGAGTGTTTCCAGAAAAATGCCAGCAGGGAGTGACCATCCCCTGAAAAGGCAGGCGCCTCCTCAGGGGATAAGGTTAGTCAGAAAATCAGGACTTCTTGTCGTCAGCCGCTTTGTCGGTCGGATTGGCGATCAGATTCTTGAGCTCGTCGCTCATCGGGAAGTTCAGGTTCAGGCCTTTTGGCGGAATCGGCTGCATGAACCACTTCTCGTAGATCTTGTTGATCGCGCCCGAAGCGTAGGTGGCCTTGATCGCGTCATCCACAGCCTTTTTGAACGGCTCGTCGCCTTTGCGCATCATGCAGCCGTAGATTTCGTACGACTGTGGCGTGCCGGTCACTTCCCAATCGGCAGCTTTCTTGGCCTTGGCGGCTTCGCCGGCCAGCAGCGCGTCGTCCATCATGAAGGCAACGGCGCGGCCCGATTCCAGCATCTGGAAGGATTCGCCGTGGTCTTTGGCGGAGATGACGTTCATGCCCATCTGCTTGTCGGCATTCATCGCCTTGAGGATGCGCTCGGAGGTGGTACCGGCGGTGGTTACGACGTTCTTGCCTTTCAGATCGTCGAAATCCTTGTACTTGGAGTCTTTCTTGGACAGCAGACGGGTACCGATTTCGAAAATACCAACGGAGAAGTCGACCTGCTGCTGACGCTCGACGTTGTTGGTGGTCGAACCGCACTCGACGTCCACGGTGCCGTTCTGCACCAGCGGGATGCGGGTCTGCGAGGTAACGAGGTTGTATTTGACTTGCAGGTTCGGCAGGTCGAGGTCTTTCTTGATCGCTTCGACGATGGCCAGCTGGATATCGTGCGAGTAGCCGACCGGCTTGCCGGACGCATCAGCGATGTAGGAGAACGGAATGGAGGCGTCACGGTGGCCCAGGGTGATGACACCGGACTCTTTGATCTTCTTCAGGGTGCCGGTGAGCTCGGCGGCGAAAACTGGCGTGCTGATCAGAGCGGCAGCAATGGCTGCGCCCAGGATATGGGGAACGATGCGCATCAAATTTTCCTCGACATTGTTTTTTTTATGGAGCCAGTTTGTCGGCCCTTTTTGTGCTTCGAATGCCTGACGGCTCCTGAAGTGTCGGCACAGCAGGCATTCGTCGAGAGAGTGTAGAGCATGAGTCGTGCCAGACCAGTGGCAGTAAGTTAACTGGTTGTTTTATAACGTTATTAAAGTTTTTTGGCGGTAATTCGTCGAGGATGTGATCCGGTTAACCGAATCGACCGTGGAGTCGCGTTCGGAAAACCGAATGAATTCCTTGCTGGTTCACTCTCACAATGGACAGGCTATTGCCGGAGGTACAAAAAAGCCCCTGAATCTCTCGATTCAGGGGCTTTCATTTGCACGGTGAGATCAAGCGGCCTCGATCTTCCGGTTTTGTTCAACCTTGCCCAAGTACGTCGCGAGCTTCTGTTGCTCCTCCGCCGTGGTGAACAAACCAAGCTTGGTGCGGCGCCACAGGATGTCGTGCGCCGTAGTGGCCCACTCTTCGCTGCACAGGTAATCGACTTCGCGGGTGTAGAGCCCGCCGCCGATGTGCTCTCCCATGTCGGCCAGGGATTCCACACCTTCGAGCATGCGCCAGGTGCGGCTGCCGTAGGTGACGGCCCAGCGCCGGGCGATTTCAGTCGGCACGAAGTCGAATTTGTCGCGGATTCGCGCGCTTAGCGCCTCTGGCGTGGTCATGTCTTCACCGCCGGGCAGGGTGGCGGTCGCGGTCCAGCTCGGGCGCATCTGGGTGAAGAACGGCATCAGCTGCGCCATCGCTGACTCGGCGAGTTTGCGGTAAGTGGTCAGCTTGCCACCGAACACCGACAGCAACGGCGCTTCTTCAGCACTGCCCGACAGCGCCAGGGTGTAATCGCGGGTGACCGCAGACGGGTTGTCGGATTCGTCGTTGCACAGCGGGCGAACGCCGGAGTAGCTGTGCAGGATGTCTTCGCGGCTAAGCTGCTTCTTGAAGTGGGCGTTGACCACTTTCAGCACGTAATCGGTTTCGCCTTCGGTGATCGCTACTTTCGCCGGGTCGCCGGTGTACTCGCGGTCGGTGGTGCCGATCAGGGTGAAGTGGTTCAGGTACGGAATGGTGAAGACGATGCGCTGATCTTCGTTTTGCAGAATGTGCGCGTGCTCGCCTTCGTACAGTTTCGGCACGATGATGTGGCTGCCCTGAATCAGGCGAATGCCGTAAGGCGATTCCATCTTCAGGTCGTCACGGATGAACTTGGCGACCCACGGGCCGGCGGCGTTGACCAGGGCTTTGGCGGTGATCGAAAACAGGCTGCCGTCGGCGCGCTCCAGGTGCAGATGCCACAAGCCTTTGGTGCGGCGGGCACTGACACAGCGGGTCTGGGTGTGCACATGCGCGCCTTTTTCGCGGGCGGCCATGGCGTTCAAGACCACGAGGCGCGCGTCATCGACCCAGCAGTCGGAGTATTCGAAGCCTTTCTTGATTTCGCTTTTCAGCGCGCTGTCGGCACCGAACTTCAGGCTTTTCGAACCCGGCAGTTTTTCGCGCTTGCCGAGGTTGTCGTAAAGGAACAGGCCGGCACGAATCATCCACGCCGGACGCAGATGCGGGCGGTGCGGCAGGACGAAACGCATCGGTTTGACAATGTGCGGCGCCTTGGCCAGCAGCACTTCGCGCTCGGCCAGCGCTTCACGCACCAGACGGAATTCGTAATGTTCCAGGTAGCGCAGGCCACCGTGGATCAGCTTGCTGCTGGCCGACGAGGTGTGGCTGGCGAGGTCGTCTTTTTCGCAAAGGAACACCGAAAGACCGCGACCGGCGGCATCCGCTGCGATCCCGACGCCGTTGATCCCGCCGCCAATCACGGCAACGTCATAGATCTCGGAGAGAGGGGGCGTACGCAAGGTAGAGGTGGACATCGGCTGGCCTCGGTTCTTTTGATTTTATGTCTTGGAAATCGAACATTAATGTTCATTTGCGAAAATGGTAGCCCATAAACACGCGCGCAGCCAGTCGCGTTCGATTGAAAAAACTCATCGAAGGGCGATTAAAAGAAAATTTTCGAACATTAAAAACAAAGATCGCAGCCTTCGGCAGCTCCCACAGGTTGAGTGAACCCATTGTAGGAGCTGCCGAAGGCTGCGATCTTTTGATCTTGCGGGTTAAACGACTTCCAGACGAATCTTGTGCTGACTCAACAACTGCGCCAGCGCCGGTACCGGCTGCTGATCGGTGACCAGGCAATCGATCAGGCTGATCGGCCCCAGTCGAATCATCGCGTTACGCCCGAACTTGCTCGAGTCCGCCGCGAGAATCACCTGCCGTGCGTTGGCAATGATCGCCTGGCTCACTCGTACTTCCTGATAATCGAAGTCGAGCAGGCTGCCGTCCTCATCGATCCCGCTGATCCCGACCAAGGCGAAATCGACCTTGAACTGGTTGATGAAGTCCACACTCGCCTGACCGACCACACCGCCGTCGCGGCGCACGTTGCCGCCGGTCAGCAGCACATCGAAATCATCCTTGGCACTGAGCATCGAGGCGACGTGCAGGTTGTTGGTGATGATTTTCAGGTGACTGTGATTGAGCAGGGCGCGGGCGATCGATTCGGTGGTGGTACCGATATTGATGAACAGCGAGGCGTGATCGGGGATCTGTGCGGCAATGGCTTCACCGATGCGTTGCTTTTCGTCGCGCATTTGATCGGCGCGCATCGCATACGCGGTATTTTCGACACTGGAATCGTACGCGGCGCCGCCATGGTAGCGACGCAGCAGATTGGCTTCCGCGAGCTGATTGATGTCGCGGCGAATGGTTTGCGGGGTGACAACGAACAGCGTGGCCATTTCCTCGATGCTCACATAGCCGCGTTCGCGAACCAGCTCGAGGATTTGCTGCTGACGGGGAGGCAGATTCATGGGGCTTCCTTTGGGCTGCCGTGCAAAATTTGCCCATGATGCCGCAGGAATCTGCTCCCGACCAGTTTCCAGCTTTAGTCAGTCCTCAGCCTGGCTCATTCAGCGTCCTCACGCGCCCAGTCACGGGTGCGGCTGACGGCTTTTTTCCAGCCTTTGTACAGTTTCTCTTTCTCGGTTTCGTCAAGGCTCGGTTCGAATTCGCGCTCGATCACAGCTTTGCCGCGCAGTTCTTCCAGGCTGCCCCAGAAACCGCAGGCCAGACCGGCCAGATAAGCCGCGCCCAGTGCAGTGGTTTCGCGCATTTGCGGACGTTCGACCTGGGTGCCGAGAATGTCGGCCTGGAACTGCATGAGGAAGTTGTTCGCCACTGCGCCGCCGTCCACACGCAGAGCTTTGAGGCGTTCGCCGGAGTCCTGCTGCATGGCGTCAAGCACGTCGCGGGTCTGGTAGGCGATCGACTCCAGCGCGGCGCGGATGATGTGATCGACGCGCACGCCGCGCGTCAGGCCGAACAGCGCACCACGGGCGTACGGATCCCAGTACGGTGCGCCGAGACCGGTGAACGCCGGCACCAGGTACACGCCGTTGCTGTCCTTGACCTTGTTGGCAAAGTATTCGGTGTCGTGGGCGTCGTTGACGATTTTCAGTTCATCGCGCAGCCATTGCACGGTCGAGCCGCCGTTGAACACTGCACCTTCGAGTGCATAGGCAACTTCGCCGCGTGGGCCGCAAGCGATGGTGGTAAGCATGCCGTGCTGGGATTTCACCGCTTTGTCGCCGGTGTTCATCAGCAGGAAGCAACCGGTGCCGTAAGTGTTTTTCGCCTGGCCCGGCTCGACGCACATCTGGCCGAACAGCGCCGCTTGCTGGTCACCGGCGATACCGCCGATGGCGATGCCGCTCTTGGTGCGACCGTAGATCTCCGAGGAGGCTTTGACTTCCGGGAGCATCTCGCGCGGGATATCGAGGATCTCCAGCATCTTCGAATCCCACTCCAGCGAATGGATATTGAAGAGCATGGTGCGCGAGGCGTTGGTGTAGTCGGTGACATGCACCTTGCCGCCGGTGAATTTCCAGATCAGCCAGCTATCGACGGTGCCGAACAGCAGCTCGCCGTTGCGCGCACGCTCGCGGCTGCCTTCGACGTTGTCGAGGATCCACTTGAGTTTGGTGCCGGAGAAGTACGGGTCGGTGACCAGGCCGGTGGTGTCGCGGATGTAGTCTTCGTGGCCATCGCGCTTGAGCTGCTGGCAGATCTCGGTGCTGCGGCGGCACTGCCAGACGATCGCGTTATACACCGGGCGGCCAGTGGTCTTGTCCCAGACCACGGTAGTCTCACGTTGGTTGGTGATACCGATGGCGGCGACCTGGTCATGATGCAGGCCGGCCTGTGCCAGCGCTTCAACCATCACCGCGCTCTGGGTGGCGAAAATTTCCATCGGGTCATGCTCGACCCAACCGGCCTGCGGATAGTGCTGAACGAATTCGCGCTGCGCGGTGCAGACCACGTTCGCATCGCGGTCGAAGATGATCGCGCGCGAGCTGGTCGTACCCTGATCAAGGGCAATGATGTAGTTCTTGTTCTGAATGTCGGTCATGTCGATTGCCTTGGACGAAATAAGGGAGAGTGGGCCGTGGCGCAGGCTCGGATGGGCAGGAGCCGGCGCCGACTGTTTCAAGAAGTTCTTGGTTTGCCGTCAATGGCCGGTTCTGCATCCTTTGTAGCAGGTGTGACGCCGGTCAGGTGACGGGCAATCAGCCCGCGATACCCGGCGGCGCCGAGGCAGGCACCGACAATCGGTGCAAAAATCGGAATCAGGAAATACGGAATATCACGACCACCGGTGAAGGAAATTTCACCCCAACCGGTAAAGAAAGTCATCAGTTTCGGACCGAAGTCACGCGCCGGGTTCATCGCGAATCCGGTCAGCGGACCCATCGCGCTGCCGATCACGGCAATCAGCAGACCGATCAGCAGCGGCGCCATCGGGCCGCGTGGCAGGCCGTTGTTGTCATCGGTCAGGGCCATGATCACGCCCATCAGGATTGCGGTGATGATCATCTCGACGAGGAAAGCCTGGGCCGTCGACAGCACTGGGTTCGGGTAGGTGGAGAACACCGAGGCCAATTCCAGGCTGGCGGCCGAGCCACGAACCATCTGGTGGGTTTGTTCGTAATCGAAGAACAGATTGCTGTAGAGCGTGTAGACCAGCAACGCGCCGCAGAAGGCGCCGGCGATCTGCGAAAGGATGTAGAACGGCAGTTTGCGCTTTTCGAAGTCAGCGAAGATTGCCAGAGCGATGCTCACGGCCGGGTTCAGGTGCGCGCCGGAAACCCCGGCGGTGAGGTAGATCGCCATGCTCACGCCGACGCCCCAGATGATGCTGATTTCCCACAGGCCGAAGCTGGCGCCCGCGACTTTGAGCGCGGCGACACAACCGGTGCCGAAGAAAATCAGAAGGGCAGTGCCCAGGAATTCGGCCATGCATTGGCCGGAAAGCGATGGTTGCGGTAGAGCAGCTGTCATTGAAAACCTCGGTTCTTTTTCTTGTGTAGCGCCTTGCCAACGGAGCAGGGCGCGATCTTCACCGGGTCGGAATCCCCATTCGGTTCCCGGGTTACTGCTGGGTACTGCGCGGAGCATGATTCTTACATTATTCAGATTCGAAAAAATATAGACAAGAAACAAACCTGTCAAAGGTCGAAAGTGAACCGTCGGTCACAATAAAACTATTCGCCGTGTGAATGATCAGCGCGGCGATCAGCTTGAATGCAGCGCGAACCCCCGGGATTCGCGGCTTGGAATAGAGCCTTTTGCCCAGCGATGACCTAGAATCGGCCGCAGGTTTTTCAAAGATTGCCGAACCCGGAGCTGCCATGACCCCAGCGTTGGACTTGTTGAAAAAAGTTCGTGCCGAACATCGCGTGCACAGTTACGAACATGATCCGAAGGCCGCGTCCTACGGGTTGGAGGCAGCGGAGAAGCTCGCGCTCGAACCGGCGCAGGTGTTCAAAACCTTGCTGGCCGCCAGTGAAAAAGGCGAACTGCTGGTGGCCGTCGTGCCGGTCGTCGGAACGCTCGATCTCAAGGGACTGGCACACGCCGCCGGAGTGAAGAAAGCCGAAATGGCTGACCCGGCTGCCGCGCAACGTTCTACCGGCTACCTGTTGGGCGGCATCAGCCCGCTCGGGCAGAAGAAACGCCTGCGCACCTTCATCGACAATTCCGCTCAGGGGTTCGCCACTATTTATGTGAGTGCCGGGCGGCGAGGACTTGAAGTGGAATTGGCGCCGGCGGTGCTGGCCGAGCACACTCAGGCGAAGTTTGCCGATATCGGCCGCGCGTAGTTTCACCATCGGCTGTATGAAGAAAAAAATGCACTTCTGTCACTGGTAGAGATCGGGGCCGCCACTGCATGCTCGGCCGACCAACTCAGGGAGAAAATCATGCAACTTGCGTTTCATCAGGTTGACGCGTTCAGTGATCGGCCATTCAGTGGCAACCCGGCGATGGTCTATCGGCTCGACAGTTGGCTGGCCGATGACTTGATGCAGAAAATCGCCGCCGAGCACAATCTGGCGGAAACCGCGTTTCTGGTGCGCGAAGGCCAGGCCTGGCATATCCGCTGGTTCACCCCGACCACTGAAGTGCCGCTGTGCGGGCATGCGACCCTGGCCAGCGCGTTCGTACTGTTCGAAATCTATAAGGAAAGTGCTGAGCGCATCGACTTCATCTGCAAATCCGGCCCGCTGAGTGTCAGCCGTGAAGGCGACCGCTTGTGGCTGGATTTTCCGACCATCGTGCCGTCGGAAATCGGCGTGACGCTGGATGTCGAGCGGGCGCTCGGCGTTGAAGCTGTCGACGTGCTCGGCTCCAACGAACTGTTCGTCGTGCTGGATTCGGAACAGGCGGTGCTCGACTGTAAACCGGACATGGCAGCGCTGGCGAAATTGCCGTGGCTGGGCGCCATTGTCACTGCGCGTGGCAACCGGCATGACTTCGTCTCGCGCTATTTCGCCCCGGCCATCGGCATCGATGAAGACCCGGTGACCGGTTCGACGCATTGCAGTCTGATTCCGTACTGGGCCAAACGTCTGGGCAAGTCGAACCTGAGCGCGTGCCAGCGCTCGGCGCGGGGCGGGGAGTTGTTCTGTCGGCTGGAAGGGGAGCGGGTGAAGATTGGCGGCCATGCGACGCTGGTGGCCAGCGGCACCCTGTTTTTAGGCTGACGCAAAACCAACTGTGGGAGCGAGCCTGCTCGCGAAAGCGGTCTTTCAGTCAACATCTTCGGCGACTGAAACACCGCATTCGCGAGCAGGCTCGCTCCCACAATTTTGATCCCGTGTCGATCAGAGGCTGGTGCTGAACCGGCGGACGCCGTTTTCCACAGTCGGTATCTGCGCCGCCGTGCTGCCCGAAGCCTGGAACAGCACCAGGTGATCCGCTGCTACGCGAATCCCGACTTGCGCCCCGATCAGATGATCGGCATGGCTGGGGAAGATCGATTCCAGCTGCGCGCCGGTCGGCAGTTGCAGGCGATACAAGGTCGCCGCGCCGAGGAATGTCTTGCCAACAATCTGCGCCTGCAATGCGCTGTCCGGCGCGTAAACAATGTCATCCGGACGCAGCAGCACATCCACCGCGCCGCCGATTGGCCAGGTGTAGGCGCGATTACCGCGCAGCTCACCCAGCTCGGTCTGCACCGACTCCGGACTGACGAGCTGGCCGCGAATGAAATAACCCTGACCGATGAAACTGGCGACATAAGGCGTCGCCGGTTCGTGATAGAGGTTGTAGGGCGTGTCCCACTGTTCCAGCCGACCTTCCTTGAAGACGCCGACATGATCACTGACGGCGAAGGCTTCTTCCTGATCGTGGGTGACCAGAATCGCACTGGTGCCACGGGCCTTGAGGATGTCGCGTACCTCATGGCTGAGCTTGCGGCGCAACTCGCCATCGAGGTTGGAGAATGGCTCGTCGAGCAGCAGCAGCTGCGGTTCCGGCGCCAAGGCACGGGCGAGGGCGACCCGCTGTTGTTGGCCGCCGGACAGCTCGTGGGGGAAGCGCTTGCCGAGGTTTTTCAGGTTGACCAATTCCAGCAGTTCTTCGACCACGCGCACCTTGTTCGGGTGCTTGCGGATGCCGAAGGCGATGTTGTCGGCCACGCTCAGGTGCGGAAACAGCGCGTAGTCCTGAAACACCATGCCGATCCGGCGTTTCTCCGGCGCCAGGGTGAAACCGGCACTGGAAAGGGTTTCGCCACCGAGGGTGATTTCGCCTTCGTGCACCGGTTCGAAACCGGCGATGGCGCGCAGGGTGGTGGTCTTGCCGCAGCCCGACGAGCCGAGCAGGCAGCCGATGTCGCCGGCGTTGAGGTGCAGATTGAGGTTCTGCACCACGCGTTGGTCTTGATAGCCGCAAGCGAGGTTGCGCAGGTTCAGCAGTAATTCATGGCTCATGCGTGGTGATATGCCGGTTCGACGAGGAACTCGAGCAGGGCCTTCTGTGCGTGGAGACGGTTTTCTGCCTGATCCCAGGCGACGGAGCGCGGGTCATCGAGCAGGTCGAGACTGATTTCTTCGCCACGGTGCGCCGGCAGGCAGTGCATGAACAGCACGTCCTCGGCAGCGAGGTCGAGCAAGGCACGGTTGACCTGAAACGGCGCGAACAGCTTGAGGCGCTTGGCAGTTTCCTCTTCCTGACCCATCGAAGTCCAGACGTCGGTGCTGACCAGATGCGCGCCACGCACGGCGTCCTGCGGATCGCGGACAATCGTCACGCGACCGCCAGCTTGGGCGACGAATTCCGGGTTCGGCTCGTAGCCTTCCGGGCAGGCAACGCGCAATTGGAAGTCGAACTGGATCGCCGCTTCTATATAGCTGTTGCACATGTTGTTGCCGTCGCCGATCCAGGCCACGGTCTTGCCCTGGATCGAGCCACGGTGTTCGAGGAAGGTCTGCATGTCGGCGAGCAACTGGCACGGGTGCAGATCATCGGACAGGCCGTTGATCACCGGCACGCGCGAGTTGGCGGCGAATTCGGTGAGGGTGCTGTGGGCGAAAGTGCGGATCATCACCGCATCGAGCATGCTCGACATGACGATGGCGCAATCGCTGATCGGCTCGCCACGGCCCAGTTGGGTGTCGCGCGGGGACAGGAAGATTGCCTGGCCGCCGAGCTGGATCATGCCGGCCTCGAATGAGATCCGGGTACGGGTCGAGGATTTCTCGAAGATCATCCCCAGCACGCGGTTTTTCAGAGGCTCGAAGAGTACGCCGCGGTTACGCAGGTCCTTGAGCTCAACGCCTCGACGGATCACGCTGACCAGCTCTTCGGGCGTGCAATCCATCAGGGAGAGAAAGTGCCTTGCGCTCATCATTGACTACCTTTTTGCTACAGACCGCAGATGCTCAAAGCCTTGTTTAACGGAACAACGGGCGAGACCTGCGGCGTAAGCCGCACGGGGCGACGAAATAGGGGGAGGCGCGATATTGACACTAAATGTCGCGTTTTTCCAATAGGCTACGGTTTCAGCGGGATTCGGAGCGCGGACCGAGCATTTCGATCACGCATGTTGAAGCCGGATTCATTGCAGCAGCGAGCCTCTTTGTACACTGGCCCCGCCGCGCTTGGCAATGCGCCGCGACGGCAACGCAGCGGTCCTGGTCGGTTTACGAACGCTGCGCCGCTGATTCGCTTGGTCGGATGTTCAGACTGAAATATTTGCTAAAGCAAAGTGCTGGGTTATAAATAAGTTTCGAGCGACGCAGGAAGCCTCCGCATGGAATCGAAAGAACAACTGTTAATGGAACTGCTGGGCCACACGGCTCGCTCCCTGACCCATCTCACCGCGTCAGTTACGTCGATGTCTTTCGAGTTGCTGCGCAGTGATGACGAAGTGGTCAAATCCGCCGGTCGACACATGATCGATCGCATGGCCACCATCAGCGCCGGGCTCGATGAGCATTGGCGTCTGATCGGCGAACTTACCGGCGTGCACGTCGCCCACGAGCAGATCGAAACCATCCAGGAAATCCAGCTGGCTGCGCCGCCGCAGTTGCCGTCGAATTGATCGCGGCGGTTTATCGGCTGCTCTGATAACCGTCGATTCACAAGACGAACGTCGCTGGCGCCGCTTCTGTGCACGGGCCATAGTTTTGTTCCCGCAGGCGTGATTGCCTGCTCCCGAACAAGACAGAGACTGGCCATGACCAAGACTCTTCACCACCGTGCGTGCCACCTGTGCGAAGCCATTTGCGGCCTGACTATCGAAACCACTGAAACCGATGGCCAGGTTGCGATCACCTCGATCAAGGGTGATGCCCTCGATACCTTCAGTCGTGGTCATATCTGCCCGAAAGCCGTGGCCCTGCAAGATATTCAGAACGATCCTGACCGCCTGCGTCAGCCAATGCGCCGGGTCGGCAGCGAATGGCTGCCGATCGAATGGGGCGAGGCGTTTGCGCTGGTGGCCGAGAAACTGGCGGCGATTCAGGAACGTCACGGGCAGAACGCCGTTGCGGTGTATCAGGGCAATCCGAGCGTGCACAACTACGGCCTGATGACCCACAGCAATTACTTCCTTGGTTTGTTGAAAACCCGCAATCGCTACTCGGCAACATCGGTCGATCAACTGCCGCACCACCTCAGCAGTTATCTGATGTATGGCCACGGTTTGCTGTTGCCGATTCCGGACATCGATCACACCGATTTCATGCTGATCCTCGGCGGCAATCCGCTGGCGTCCAATGGCAGCATCATGACCGTGCCGGATGTCGAGAAGCGATTGAAGGCGATTCAGGCGCGCGGCGGCAAAGTGGTGGTGGTCGATCCGCGGCGCAGCGAAACCGCAGCGATGGCTGATCAGCACGTGTTCGTCCGCCCGGGCGGCGATGCGGCGTTGTTGTTCGGCATGCTCAATACGCTGTTCAGCGAAGGCCTGACCCGCGACAGCCATTTGCCGGTCGATGGCCTCGACGAGGTGCGCAACGCTGTGGCTGCGTTTAGCGCCGAAGCCATGAGCCCGATTTGCGCGGTGCCGGCCGAACAGATTCGCCAACTGGCGCGCGACTTCGCTGCGGCACCGAGTGCGGTCTGCTACGGGCGCATGGGCGTTTCGACCCAGGCCTTCGGCACCCTCTGTCATTGGGTGGTGCAGTTGATCAATCTGGTCACCGGCAATCTCGACCGCGTTGGTGGTGCACTGTGCACCGAGCCAGCCGTGGACCTGGTGGCGTCAACCTCGGGCGGGCATTTCAACAAATGGCAGAGCCGGGTTTCCGGGCGTCCTGAATACGGTGGCGAGTTGCCGGTTTCAGCGCTCGCTGAAGAAATGCTCACGGAAGGCGAGGGGCAGATCCGCGCGCTGATCACCGTGGCCGGCAATCCGGTGTTGTCGACACCCAACGGCCGGCAGTTGGAGCAGGCGCTGGACGGCCTCGACTTCATGCTCAGCATCGACCTGTACATCAACGAAACCACGCGTTATGCCGACCTGATCCTGCCGTCGACCTCGGCGCTGGAGAACGATCACTACGACACCACTTTCAACCTGTTTGCGGTGCGTAACGTCACCCGCTTCAATCGCGCGATTCTCGCCAAACCCGAGGGGGCCTTGCATGACTGGGAAATCTTTGTCGGGCTGGCCAAGGCCTTTGCCGAGAAAACCGCCAAGGAACTGAAACCGACGATGCCGCCGGCGAAGATGATCGACATGGGCCTGCGCATGGGCCGCTACGGCGATGCGTCCGAGCACAAGTTGTCGCTGGCGACGCTGTTCGATCATCCGCACGGCGTGGATCTGGGTGCGCTGAAGCCTAATCTGGCGTCACGCCTGAAAACGCCGAATCAGCGTATCCAGGCCGCACCGCCGGAAATTCTCGCCGACCTCGCACGCTTCGCCGCATTGCAGGCGCCGGCTGCCGATGAACTATTGATGATCGGCCGCCGCCATGTGCGCAGCAACAATTCATGGATGCACAACTTTCATCGGCTGGTGAAGGGCAAGCCACGGCATCAGTTGCTGATGCATCCGGATGACCTGGCCAGTCGTGGTCTGGCTGACGGGCAACGGGTTCGCGTGAGTTCGCGGGTCGGGCAGATAGAGGTGGAAGTGCTCGCCAGTCTCGACATGATGAAAGGCGTGGTCAGCCTGCCCCACGGTTGGGGCCATGCGCGCCCGGGCGTGCAGATGGCGATTGCCAGCGGCCAGCCGGGGTCGAGCGCCAACGACCTGACCGACGAGTGCCAGCTCGACGAATTATCGGGCAATGCGGCGTTGAACGGAGTGCCGGTGACGGTGGCGGCGGCTTGAGCAGGTCTGTCGGGGAGACCGAGCATGGCGCTCGGGATTCCGTTACAATGCGCCACCGTGCCGACCTCTGAGTCGGAAAGTTCAGCCGAGGTGCTCCATGGATATCATCGAAACGATTAAAGAGCAGATTGCCAACAACACCATTCTGCTTTACATGAAAGGCTCGCCGAATGCCCCGCAGTGCGGCTTCTCCGCAAAGGCTGCGCAGGCTGTGATGGCCTGTGGTGAAAAGTTCGCGTACGTGGACATCCTGCAGAACCCGGAAATCCGCGCCAACCTGCCAAAATACGCCAACTGGCCGACTTTCCCGCAACTGTGGGTTGGCGGTGAACTGGTCGGCGGCAGCGACATCATGACCGAGATGGCTGCAGACGGTTCGCTGCAAAGCACCATCAAGGCGGCTGTCGAAGCGGCAGCAGCGAACAAGTCCGAAGCCTGATTTTATGTTCATAGAGTTTCGCTCGACGACGCGTCTCCTGTAGGAGCTGTCGAGTGAAACGAGGCTGCGATCTTCTGATCTTCAGCCAATAAAAAGCCCCGCATCTCGAAAGAGGGCGGGGCTTTTTGTTGGTTATACGAGTTGACTGAGTATCAAGGCTGAAATCGATAAAGATCGCAGCCTCGTTTCACTCGACAGCTCCTACTCTTCGCCCATCTGCGATTGCAGATAGTTTTCCAGGCCGATCTTGTCGATCAGGCCGAGCTGGGTTTCCAGCCAGTCGATGTGTTCTTCTTCCGACTCGAGAATGTCTTCGAGCAGTTCACGGCTGCCGAAGTCGCCAACGGTCTCGCAATGAGCGATGGCGGCTTTCAGATCGGCATGGCCGGTCTTTTCGATGCGCAGGTCGCACTCGAGCATTTCGCGGGTGTGTTCGCCGATGTGCAGCTTGCCCAGATCCTGCACGTTCGGCAGGCCTTCAAGGAACAGGATGCGCTTGATCAGCTTGTCCGCGTGTTTCATCTCGTCGATGGATTCTTTGTATTCATGCTTGCCGAGCTTGTTCAGACCCCAATCTTCGTACATGCGCGCATGCAGAAAGTACTGATTGATCGCGACCAGCTCATTGGCGAGGATCTTGTTGAGATGCTGGATGACTGTAATGTCGCCTTTCATGATCGGAGTCCTGCCCTGTATTAACCGTATATAAGGCGGAGTTTGAGCTTGGCAGTTATAAGTGTCAAACCTAAGTTATTGAATAATAAATGAAAATTAATCGGAATAAGAATGTTTGTGTTCCGCGTCTGGACGCTAAGCAATTGATTTTCAGGCATAAAAAAACCGGACATCTAGTCCGGTTCTTTGAAATGGGGGCATTAAGCGGCAGTAAATTCTACCGGGTAGGGGATCGCAGCCTGGGCGGTTTGCAGCTTGGTCAGGGTTTCGCGGACCACTTCCTTGGCAAGGCAGGCGCATTTGCCGCACTGGCTGGCGACGCCGGTGGCCTGGCGAACTTCTTTATAGCTGCAGCAACCTTCATAGATCGCTTCGCGGATCTGTCCGTCGGTGACGCCAGTGCAGAGGCAAACATACATAAGTAAGAACCGTCGCTGGTTGTGACTCAATTGCGATGGATCTTAATGTTAACGAGAATGATTGTCAAAGTGGTTTCTGAACGCTTCGCAGCCAATTTCCCAGCGACTGACGAACGGTATTTTCCAAACGCTTGTCTGACCCCATGAATACGCAGTGGACAAACGAACAGGGAAAATCCGTTACGGACAGGCCAAACACGCAGTGTATGATGGTCGTCCCTTGCGAAGAGGGTTCGTGTCACAGGGCTGTCGCCTGAGGGTGACAGGCTGGCCCGGACCCTGAACTTCAAGTTTTTACACCAGGAGATATCAATGAGCGTACTCGTAGGCAAACAAGCCCCAGACTTCACCGTCCCGGCCGTACTCGGCAATGGCGAGATCGTTGACAGCTTCACCCTGTCCTCGGCCATCAAAGGCAAATACGGCCTGGTGTTCTTCTACCCGCTGGACTTCACCTTCGTCTGCCCGTCCGAGCTGATCGCTCTGGACAACCGCATGGCTGACTTCAAGGCGCGCAACGTTGAAGTGATCGCTGTGTCGATCGACTCGCACTTCACCCACAACGCCTGGCGCAACACCCCGGTCAACAATGGCGGTATCGGCCAGGTGAAATACACCATGGCTGCCGACATGAAGCACGACATCGCCAAAGCGTACGACGTTGAATCCGAAGGCGGCGTGGCTTTCCGTGGCGCGTTCCTGATCGACGACAAAGGCGTGGTTCGCTCGCAGATCATCAACGACCTGCCGCTGGGCCGTAACATGGAAGAGCTGATCCGTCTGGTCGACGCGCTGCAATTCCACGAAGAGCACGGCGAAGTCTGCCCGGCCAACTGGAAGAAAGGCGACAAAGGCATGAACGCTTCGCCAGAAGGCGTTGCTGCATACCTGACCGAGAACGCTGCGGCCCTGTAAGGCGCAACGTCGAGGTACAAAAAAACCGGCCCACGTGGCCGGTTTTTTCATGCGCGGGATTTGCTCGACGAGGATCAGTCGTCGAAGTCTTCCCAGCCGCCCATCTGCTTCCAGCGATTGACGATGCCGCAGAACAGCTCAGCGGTCTTTTCGGTGTCGTAACGCGCCGAGTGCGCTTCACGACCGTCGAAATCGATGCCGGCCGCCTGACAGGCTTTCGCCAGCACGGTCTGACCGTACGCCAGACCCGCCAGGGTCGCGGTGTCGAAGCTGGAGAAAGGGTGGAACGGGTTGCGCTTCATGTCCAGGCGCGCAACGGCTGCGTTGAGAAAGCCCAGATCGAAACTGCTGTTGTGCCCGACCAGAATTGCCCGCTTGCAGCCGTTGGCTTTCAGCGCCTTGCGGATGCCACGGAAGATGTCGGTCAGCGCGGTTTCTTCGCTGACGGCCATGCGCAGCGGGTGATCGAGCTTGATCCCGGTGAACTCCAGCGCTGCCGCTTCGACGTTGGCGCCTTCAAATGGCTCGACGCGGAAGAAGTAGGTGTGATCCGGGTAGACGAAACCCTTTTCATCCATGGCGATGGTGGTCGCGGCAATCTCCAGCAAGGCATCGGTGGCTGCGTTGAAGCCACCGGTTTCTACGTCGACGACAACCGGCAGGTAGCCGCGAAAACGCGCTGCCATGGGGTGACGGGAACCGCCGCCGCCACCTTGACCGTCCAGCTCATCGTCGAAATGCTCTTCACTCACGCGTGTTCCTCCAGCAGGCGCCAGCGCAGTTTTTCACCAGCGCGCAGCGGGATAACGGTCAGCTCGCCAAATGGCAGACTGGTCGGGGCGGTCCATTCTTCGCGAACCAGGGTGATGCGATCGGTGTTTGCCGGCAGGCCGTAGAAGCGCGGGCCGTTGAGGCTGGCGAAGGCTTCGAGTTTGTCCAGCGCGTTACGCTGCTCGAACGCTTCGGCATACATCTCGATGGCGGCGTAAGCGGTGTAGCAACCGGCGCAACCGCAGGCCGCTTCCTTGGCATGCTGGGCGTGGGGCGCCGAGTCGGTGCCGAGGAAGAACTTGGCGCTGCCGCTGGTGGCGGCGTCGAGCAAGGCTTCCTGATGCGTATTGCGCTTGAGGATCGGCAGGCAGTAGAAGTGCGGCCGAATCCCGCCCACCAGCATGTGGTTGCGGTTGTACAGCAGGTGATGCGCGGTGATGGTCGCGCCAACGTTGGCCGAGGCCTCGTTGACGAACTGCACGGCGTCGCCGGTGGTGATGTGTTCGAATACCACTTTCAGCGTCGGGAAACGCTCCACCACGCGGCGCATGTGCTCGTCGATGAAAATCTTTTCGCGGTCGAACACATCGACGTCGCCACGGGTGACCTCACCGTGGATCAACAGCGGCATGCCGACTTCGGCCATGGCTTCCAGCGCCGGGAAGATCTTGTCGATGCTGGTCACGCCGGAATCGGAGTTGGTGGTCGCGCCGGCCGGATACAGCTTGGCGGCGTAGACGAAACCGCTGGCCTTGGCCTGACGAATTTCTTCCGGTTGAGTGCGGTCGGTGAGGTACAGCACCATCAACGGTTCGAACTGACTGCCGGCCGGGCGGGCAGCGAGAATGCGCTGACGATAGCCGTCGGCTTCAGCGGCGTTGCGCACCGGCGGTACCAGGTTCGGCATGATGATCGCGCGCCCGAAGGTGCGGGCCACATCGGCAACGGTATTGGTCAACACGGCACCATCGCGAAGATGAATGTGCCAGTCGTCGGGACGCAGCAGGGTCAGGCGGTCGGACATGAGGGGATTCCAGGCGGGTCAAACTGAGGCGAATGCTACCGGAAAAGACTCTTGCAGGCACCCGCTATCAAGTTTTGCCACAAGCGTCCGATATCCCGAAGGTATGCCGTAAACATTGTGTGAATCGGTGTTTGTGTTTCACAAGCCAATGGAGCCTCCCGTGCGCCAGCGTTATTTAGCCCTGCTCAGTGTGTTTGCCAGCCTTCCCGCGATGGCGCTGACTTACCAGACCCGTCTGGAGAACATTGAGTGGACGGTCGCCGGCGACCAGTTCGAGTGCCGCCTGACGCAACCGATCACCGATTTCGGCTCGGGCGAGTTCGTGCGCAAGGCCGGAGAGCAGGCGATCTTTCGCCTGAATGCCTACAACGCCATGCTCGGCGGCGGTTCGGCGACTTTGCTTGCCGCCGCTGCACCGTGGCAGCCGGGGCGCGGCGACATCAATCTGGGCTCTGTGCGTCTGGGCAGCGGCAATGTGTTGTTCAACAGCTCGCAATCCCAGGCTGGTGGATTGATCAGCGGCCTGCTGGATGGTCGCAGTCCGGTAGTACGCCGTGCTTCTGGCGATGGCCGAGTCTCGGAAGTGCGTCTGTTGCCGGTCAAGTTCAGCAAAGCGTTCAATGACTATCAAACCTGTGTGGCAAAATTGCTGCCGCAGAATTTCGACCAGATCAAGCAATCGCAGATCGGCTTTCCCGGTGAAGGCATTGATCTGGACCCGGCTGCCAAGGCCAAACTGCAGGTCATGCTCGACTATATGAAGGCCGATCCGACGGTGAACCACATCGAGCTCGATGGCCATTCCGACAACAGCGGCAATCGTCTGACCAACCGCGAACTGTCGCGGCGTCGGGCGCTGGCGGTAGTCGATTTCTTCAAGGCCAACGGCATCCAGGAATCGCAGATCACTGTGCGTTTCCACGGCGAGCAGTATCCGATCGTGCCTAACACCAGCAAGGCCAATCGTGCGAAGAATCGCCGGGTCAACGTGAAACTGTCACGTGTGGCACCGACCGCCGCCCCTGCGCCAGCACCGCAGGCGAGCACGCCAGCCGCCGCCGCAGCGACTTCCTGACCCGCCGGTCATCGTCGCGCTCTCGACAGGTTCTGTCGCTTTGTCGTCTTAAGCTGTCGCGCCTCTGTAAATTATCGCGTTGGAGCGGTAGACTCCCCGGCTTTCCGTAGAACCCCGTGGAGTGATGGCATGGCGGACGTAAACAAGGTCGTTCTGGCGTATTCCGGCGGCCTGGACACTTCGGTGATCCTCAAGTGGCTGCAGGATACTTATAACTGTGAAGTGGTGACCTTCACCGCCGATCTCGGTCAAGGCGAAGAGGTCGAGCCGGCCCGCGCCAAGGCTCAGGCCATGGGCGTCAAAGAAATCTACATCGACGACCTGCGCGAAGAGTTCGTGCGTGATTTCGTATTCCCGATGTTCCGCGCCAATACCGTTTACGAAGGCGAGTACCTGCTGGGTACTTCCATCGCCCGTCCGCTGATCGCCAAGCGCCTGATCGAAATCGCCAACGAAACCGGCGCCGACGCCATTTCCCATGGCGCCACCGGCAAGGGCAACGACCAGGTGCGTTTCGAACTGGGCGCCTACGCGCTCAAGCCGGGTGTGAAAGTGATCGCCCCTTGGCGCGAGTGGGACCTGTTGTCCCGCGAGAAGCTGATGGACTACGCCGAGAAGCACGCGATCCCGATCGAACGCCACGGCAAGAAAAAATCCCCGTACTCGATGGACGCCAACCTGCTGCACATCTCCTATGAAGGCGGCGTGCTGGAAGACACCTGGACCGAGCACGAAGAAGACATGTGGCGCTGGACAGTCTCCCCGGAGAAGGCTCCCGATACCCCGCAATACCTGGAACTGACTTACCGCAACGGCGACATCGTCGCGCTGGACGGCGTCGAAATGACTCCGGCCACCGTACTGGCGACGCTGAACAAGATCGGCGGCGAGCACGGCATCGGTCGTCTCGATATCGTCGAAAACCGTTATGTCGGCATGAAGTCCCGTGGCTGCTACGAAACCCCCGGCGGCACCATCATGCTGCGCGCTCACCGCGCCATCGAGTCGATCACTCTGGACCGCGAAGTCGCTCACCTCAAAGACGAGCTGATGCCCAAGTACGCCAGCCTGATCTACACCGGTTACTGGTGGAGCCCGGAGCGCCTGATGCTGCAACAGATGATCGACGCTTCGCAGGTCAACGTGAACGGTGTTGTGCGTCTCAAGCTGTACAAGGGCAATGTGATCGTTACCGGGCGCAAGTCCGACGATTCGTTGTTCGACGCCAATATCGCGACCTTCGAAGAAGACGGCGGCGCTTACAACCAGGCGGACGCAGCGGGCTTTATCAAGCTCAACGCGCTGCGCATGCGCATTGCTGCCAACAAGGGCCGCAAGTTGTTCTGAGCGGTTCGGAGCGACGCGCAATGAAAAAGGCGGCCTGTTCAGGGCCGCCTTTTTTTTCGGAATTTTTGTGTGGTTCATCAAACCGTTTCTCTTGTCTGCCTGTTTGCGGGTCGCCCCGTCAGCTTGTGCGCCCCAGTAAGGTGACTGTCTGAGTGCACAGGTTGTAAACGACACACAACGTTGTACCTGAGCTTTTCTTCGCCTGTTTGAGCTGTTGCAGCGCGGTATGTGCCGCAGAGTCCGAAACATGATTCGACAGGAAGACCAGAACACGCGGGTTTTTTTTCCCACCGCTGCGCAGAATGTCGAGAATCGCATCGAATTCTCTGGACGCGTCAACATCTCTGGCGTCGATGATGTTCAGTTCGCTGATCAGTGGTGACAGCTTGATCGTCTGCACCACCGGGCTGGCCTGGCTCGCCAGGTCGGGCGGTGGGTCGGGCGCGTTGTGGATCCTGCATGGACGCTGAAATCCGCCGCCCGCGATGTTGCTGGATACAACGCAGCTGGTTATCTCGAAAGCGCACGGTTCATCGGTTTTGCGCAACGGTACTTTTCGTTCGCTCTCGCGTTCCGGATGTTCAGTCGCCTTGAGGAAGTTTTTGTCTTTGCCAAAATCCGAGGGTGAGTAGAGGGAGCGGTGATTGAAGTTGAGCGTGATGAAAAAAAGAAATAACAAATAAAAGGGAAAGCTGATCAGAAACCACACATAGATTTCCCGATCTTTATTATCAAGAAACGGCAGCGAGACCGCCGCTGATGTTTCAGAAAGAATGGCAAATATGGCAATAACTGTCATTGGGTTGGTTATCTTGTTCTTTATCTTGAGCATGATTAAGTTCTATGTTGTTTGTTTGATGTTGACTGTTTCTATATATAGCAAAAGCGGTCATTAAAGTTTTCGACTGTTGTTTCAAGTTTTATAGGCTGGATGAGAATGTGTCGAATGCGTGGTGCTGCCGCTTCGTTACGTCATATGTCTAATCGGCAATCAGCACGAGCAATCCGGGGAAGTTCACGTTGCTGATGACTTCGGCGCGGAGCAGGGCACGTAAGCATTTAAGAGGGAAATCGATGCGGTCTTGAAGCAAGCAATGCTATTACGGTAGGTGTGGCGGGGTCTATTTGTGGGAATTATCCTCAATACCTGTAGGGAATGTCTCTCGATGCAAGGGCGTGTAAAAGTTGCTATGCGCTACAGCAAGTGACTGGGATATCGTGCGTGTTCTAAAAATTCGAACAGCGAAAACTGGACTTGCCCATGAATAAAGTGCTGATCGTGGATGACCACCCCGTCATTCGACTTGCGGTACGTATGCTGATGGAACGGCATGGCTACGAAGTCATTGCAGAAACGGATAATGGCGTTGATGCACTACAAATTGCTCGCGAACAAATGCCGGATCTTGTCATTCTGGATATCGGAATACCCAAACTCGACGGGCTGGAAGTTATTGCGCGCCTGACGTCAACCGCCATGCCGGTTAAAGTTCTGGTCCTGACGTCCCAGGCTCCTGGACATTTCTCGATGCGTTGCATGCAATCGGGCGCAGCGGGTTATGTGTGCAAGCAGCAGGATCTCACCGAGCTGCTGAGTGCGATCAAGGCAGTTTTGTCGGGCTACAGCTATTTCCCCAACCAGGCCCTGCATACAGTGCGGACCAGTCTGGGCAATGCGAGTGAGGCGGACATGGTTGATCGTCTGTCCGGGCGGGAAATGATGGTGTTGCAACAGTTGGCTCGCGGCAAGACCAACAAGGAAATCGCCGACGGCATGTTCTTGAGCAACAAGACCGTGAGCACTTACAAGACTCGCCTGTTGTTGAAACTCAATGCGCGCTCTCTGGTTGATTTGATCGAGCTGGCGCAGCGCAATGGTCTGGTTTGAGTGATTGGACAGCTGAGAACGTCATGGGCCGATCAAACTCAGTTGCCGCAGAAAATGAAAAGCCTCCGTATCGGGAGGCCTTCAGGTATCACAGGTCATAGTCATAATCGGCCAATTGCCGTTGCAGTCGGCGCTCCTCCAGCAGGTTGTCGATGGTACGACGCTTGCTGAGGTTGGTTTTGGCCACCTCAACCACCGGCTCGACCTCATCGGCTTCGGCAGCAATAAAATCTTCCTCTACATCCAGTTGCTCTTTGTCGGTACTCATGAAGTCAACTCCCGGCTAAGACTGCCTTTGGCGCTCCTTATATCGACATTAATGCGGCGGGTAAAAAAGATTTTTTCAATCGATGGATGCAAAAAACCGATGATGGCTCAATCGTCAGAAGTTTTATGTTTGTATTCGCACAGGTCTTCGATGCGGCAGCTGCCGCAGCGCGGTTTGCGGGCCAGGCAAACATAGCGGCCATGCAAAATCAGCCAGTGATGTGAGTCGAGCAGGAATTCTTTCGGTACAAACTTCATCAGTTTCATTTCAACTTCCACCACGTTTTTCCCCGGTGCGATGCCGGTGCGATTGCTGACGCGGAAAATGTGCGTGTCGACTGCCATGGTCAATTGACGGAAAGCGGTATTGAGCACCACGTTGGCGGTCTTGCGTCCGACGCCGGGCAGGGCTTCCAGCTCTTCCCGAGTCTGCGGAACTTCGCCGCCGTGGCGTTCAACCAGCAAACGGCAGGTTTCGATTACGTTTTTCGCCTTGCTGTTGTACAAACCGATGGTCTTGATGTACTCGGACAGCCCCTCGACACCCAGCGCATGAATGGCGGCGGGTGTATTGGCCACGGGGAAAAGTTTAGCGGTCGCCTTGTTGACTCCGACATCGGTGGACTGCGCCGAAAGAATCACCGCAATCAGCAACTCGAACGGCGAAGAGTAGGCCAGTTCGGTTTTCGGCTCGGGATTGTCTTCGTGCAGTCGGCGAAATATCTCAAGACGTTTTGCAGCATTCATGGGCGATGCGTTTCCTTGATGACAGAGTGGCGGCGTGTCCACGCCTGACCGGCGGCGAGAAGCAAACCCGATAAAACCAAAGCGCCGGGAACCAGCGTAAGCAGATGCAGGCCCTCGGGGAATAAAACCAGACCTTGCCAATGTGTCGACAACCCTCGGCCAAGGGTGCCATGGCCGATGATTTCGCGCAGCCCGCCGAGCACCAGCATGAGCGCGCCGAACATGGCGCAGCGTTTGAAACTGACAGCGACGGGCTCGCGGAAGACACCGTGGTATTCAAGCACCACGCAGTGCAAGGCGATCAGCCCTGTGTAGAGCTCAGACGTCTGCTGCCATGGCAAAAACCAGCGTTGCGCGACAATATCCGCGCAACTGGTCAGCGTCGCGGCAAGTATCAGGCTGGCGAGCAGCGCACGGGTGCCCGTCAGGCGCTCGCGCAGCGGCGACATGCAGACGGCAAAGACGCCGAGCACCGCGCCGAGCATCAAGGTTATCCCCAGTGCGGCGCTAAATGTTGGTGTGGCGCCCAGTAGGGGAACCAGCATCAATAAACTCATCGTGCGTTTCATGAGCCAGTCCCCAACAGCAGCAGCGCCCGATGCTCATCGAAGTAACGCAGTGCGTCATGAATCGCGTTGATGGCGGCACGGGAGGTTATGGTCGCGCCAGCGATTTGATCGAACTGTCCCTGATCCTTTTTCAGCGCCCAATCTGCGTCTGTCGGCTCAGTACGGGATTTGCCGATAAAGGCCTGAAGCCAGGCATTCGGCCATTCACCGATGTAACCACCCAATCCTGGCGTTTCGCGCTGCTCCAGGGTTTTCACGCCCAGAAGTTTGCCATTTGCATCAATGGCAATCAGCAGTTCCAGAGTACCTGCGTAACCTTCGCTGCGACTGCGCAACAGCACCGCGACTGTCTGTCCGTCGCGGGTCGCGCGATAGCCGCCTGACAGCGTGCTATGGCGCAGAGCAGGCTCGGCGAGCGTCAGCGGTTGCTCCAGCGGCTGATTGTCGTAGAGCGCGGCAGGCATGACATCGAGCAATTTGCGGCTGTCGAGCATGCGCTGCTCGCTGGCAATCCGCGGCGCATTGCTGCGCTGCAGCAGGTATGTCGCGCTCGCGCCAACGAGTGCCAGCAGCACCAGCGTGGCGACACTCGCTGAGCGGTTCACGCATTCACCTTCGACCGGCGGCTGGCGGCGAAGCGCTCCAGTGCCGGCACCATAAGATTCATCAGCAGTACCGCAAATGCAACGCCGTCCGGGTAGCCGCCCCATGTGCGGATCAAGTACGTGAGCAGACCGACGCCAACGCCGAACAACAGGCGGGCGAGGGCGCTTTTCGCGCCGGACACCGGTTCGGTGACGATAAAAAAAGCACCGAGCATGGTCGCGCCGCTGAGCAGGTGAAACAACGGCGAGCCATGGGAGTCCGAGCCCGAGCCGTTCCAGCCCAACAGACTGATGACGAACAGGCTGGCGAGCATGCCCACCGGCGCGTGCCAGGAGAAGATTCGCTGCTGCAACAGCAACAGACCGCCGAGCAGAAATGCCAGGTTCACCCATTCCACACCGCGCCCGCCGAAACGGCCGAAGGCCGGGTTGCTGGCGAACAACTCGTCCACAGTCAGGCTTTTATTGATGCGCAGACTGTCCAGCGCCGTGGCCTGCACCCAGGCGTCCGGCGCCTGAGCCGGATTGAAAACCTGTTGCAGCGCCGAAAGGAAATCAAGCCCGTGACCTGGCCAGTGGGTCATCGCTTGGGGGAACAGCAGCATGCTCAGGACAAAGCCAAGCATCGCCGGATTGAAAGGGTTTTTGCCGACGCCGCCATACAGGTGCTTGCCGAACAACAAGCCCGAGGCAGTCGCGATCACCGTCAGCCACCAAGGGCAATAAGCCGGTAGCGCAACGGCCAGCAACATCGCACTGACCAGCGCACTGCCATCGCGCAAGGCCGGTTGCACGCCTTGCCGACGCAGACAGGCAACGCCAGCTTCGACGAGCAAAGCGCTGGCAACCGCCAGCAACAGGTTGATCAATACGCCCCAGCCAAAAAACCAGAACATTGCCAGCAGCCCCGGCAGTGCCGCGAGCAGCACGGTATTCATCGCCTGTTGCAGGCGATCGTCCGCTGCGTCAGGGGCCGACATGATCTTGCACCTGGCGCTCGGCGTCAGTCACGGCTTGCTCCAGTGCTGCGATCTGCTCCGGTGCAGCCTCTGCCGCCTGAGCCTTTTTCAGCTCGGCGCGGCGCATGGCCAGTTGGATCTTCGCCCGTTTCAGCTCTGCGTCGTTGCTCGGGGCAGGGGTGACGGGCATAACCGGTTGGCTGTTCTCCAGATTGGCCAACGCTTGCTCGGCGGCTTCGAATTGTTGCTGCAGGACGATCAATTGCGATTGCTGTTCGAACGTCGGCGGATGACCGAAGGCTTTCAGTGATTTGTGCAGTTGCGCACGACTCATCGCCACATCAACCTTGGCCTTCTTCAGCGCCGCATCGGCGTTCGCGGCTTTTTGCGCACGCACCCGCTCCAGCGCAGCCTGCACCGGGTCGGCGGTCGAGACTTGCGGCTGTGCCGCACGCGCGGCTCGCGCTTCACGTTCAGCCTGCTTTTGCTGTTCTTCACGCAGCAAGCGCTGGTTGCGGCGCTCGAAACGCTGGCGCGCGTGGTCACGCTTTTCGGCACAAGCGCGCTGCTCTTCAGGATCGAACGCAAGGCCGCCAACCACAGCAACAGTGTTCGCCGGCAAAGGATGCATTTCAATGCAGTCGACCGGGCACGGCGCGACGCATAGATCACAACCGGTGCATTCGTCGATCAGCACGGTGTGCATGAGCTTTGCAGCGCCGACGATGGCATCGACCGGGCAGGCCTGGATGCACTTGGTGCAACCGATGCATTCGGCCTCGCGGATGAAGGCGACCTGCGGTGGTGCCGGGCCACGGCTGATGTCCAGTTCCAGCAGCGGTATTTTCAACAGCTCGGCCAGGGCCGCGATGGTTTCCTCGCCGCCCGGCGGGCACTGGTTGATGGGCTCGCCGTCAACAATGCCTTGCGCATACGGTTTGCATCCGGGATGGCCACACTTGCCGCATTGGGTCTGCGGCAGCAGGGCATCGATGCGTTGAAGCAGACTCATGTTTTGATCAATCCACTGAATCCGAGAAAAATCACTGCGATCAGTCCGGCGCTGATCAGATCGATCGGCAGGCCGCGAAAGGGCAGAGGAATATCGTTGTCGGCCGTGCGCTCGCGCAGATCGCAGAATACGCTCAGTACCAGCCAGAAACCCAACCCTGCGCCGACGCTCAAGGCTGTCGCCTGCAACAGGCCTTGAGCGTTTTGCGCGTTGATCAACGCCAGTCCGAGTACGCCGGCATTGCCGAGCAACAGCGGCCACAATCCATCGAATGGCCAGTCTGGCAACCGGCGCGCCAGCAGTTTCAGCAGCGGCGTGATCAGCAACACACTCAGCGGCAAAAACGCAAACAGGCGCAGCGCTTCAAGCTGCAACGGCACCAGCAACCAATGCCAGATCGCCTGACCGATGACGCCAACAATCAGCATCAGGCACAGCGTCGCCAATCCCAGCGCATGCACCTGGCGTCGGCTGCCCGCCAGCAGCGGAGCGACCCCCAGCGGCCAGTGCAACACGAAGTTGTTGAGCAGCGCAGCACTGATCAGCGTTAACACGAGTTCGGTCATGGTTCTGCCAGCGAAACGGGCGGGTGTCTCTCAAGGTTAGGCACTATCGGGCCAGATATGAAAAATCCCACCGGCATGCACAGCACGTCGGTGGGATCGTTTTACGGCAATGTCTTACTTGATGCGCTGACCCGGCTTGGCGCCGCTGTCCGGGCTCAGCAGGTAGATCTCTTCACCGCCTGGGCCTGCTGCCATCACCATGCCTTCGGAGATACCGAACTTCATTTTCCGAGGCTTGAGGTTGGCGATCATCATGGTCAGGCGACCGTCGAGCTTGGACGGGTCCGGATACGCGCTCTTGATCCCGGAGAACACGTTGCGTTGCTCGTCACCGATGTCGAGCGTCAGGCGCAACAGCTTGTCCGCGCCTTCGACGTGTTCGGCCTTGACGATCAAAGCGACGCGCAAATCGATGGCGGCAAAGGCGTCGAAATCGATTTCCGGTGACAGCGGATCCTTGGCCAGTTCGCCGTTGCCCGCAGGGGCGGCTGCGCCAGTGTCGGTCTGGCTGGCTGTCAGGTCTTCCTTGGAGGCGTCGGTCATGGCTTGCACTTTTACCGGGTCGATGCGGGTCATCAACGGTTTGAATTCGTTGAGCTGGTGGTTGGCCAGCAGCGTGGTGTGGTCATTCCAGGTCAGCGGCGCGACGTTGAGGAATGCCTCGGCATCGGCGGCCAGCAACGGCAGCACCGGTTTGAGGAAGATCACCAACTGGCGGAACAGGTTGATACCGGTGGCGCAGATCGCCTGGACTTCATCCTGCTTGCCTTCCTGCTTGTTCAGCGACCACGGGGCCTTGTCGGCGATCCACGCGTTGGCGCGGTCAGCCAGAGCCATGGTTTCACGCATGGCGCGGGCGAAGTCGCGGGCTTCATAAGCGTCGGCAATGCTTGGCGCAGCGGCGAGGAAGGCCTCGGTCAGCTCCGGCGCGGCATTGTTGTCGACCAGCAGACCGCCGTTGCCCTTGTGGATAAATCCGGCGCAACGACTGGCGATGTTGACCACTTTGCCGACCAGGTCGGAGTTGACCTTCTGCACGAAGTCTTCGAGGTTCAGGTCGAGGTCATCGACGCCACGGCCGAGCTTGGCCGCGTAGTAATAGCGCAGGTATTCCGGCGACAGGTGATCGAGATAAGTGCGGGCCTTGATGAAGGTGCCGCGCGACTTGGACATTTTCTGACCGTTAACCGTCAGGTAACCGTGCACGTTGATGGCGGTCGGCTTGCGGAAGCCCGCGCCTTCAAGCATCGCTGGCCAGAACAGCGCGTGAAAATTGACGATGTCCTTGCCGATGAAGTGATACAGCTCGGCAGTGGAGTCCTTGCCCCAGAACGCGTCGAAGTCCAGCTCCGGCGTGCGGTTGCAGAGGTTCTTGAAGCTGGCCATGTAGCCGATTGGCGCATCCAGCCACACGTAGAAGTATTTGCCCGGCTCGCCGGGAATCTCGAAGCCGAAGTACGGCGCATCGCGAGAGATGTCCCACTGTTGCAGGCCGGCGTCCAGCCATTCAGCGATCTTGTTGGCGACGGCGTCCTGCAGCGTGCCGCTGCGGGTCCAGGTCTGCAGCATCTGCTGGAAGTCTGGCAGTTTGAAGAAGAAGTGCTGGGAATCCTTGAGCACCGGAGTGGCGCCGGAGATCGCCGACTTCGGATCCTTCAGGTCGGTCGGTGCGTAGGTCGCGCCGCATTTTTCGCAGTTGTCGCCGTACTGGTCTTCGGTGCCGCATTTCGGGCAGGTGCCCTTGATGAAGCGGTCGGCCAGGAACATTTTCTTTTCCGGGTCGAAATACTGGGTGATCGAGCGCTGGGCGATGTGCCCGGCGTCGCGCAGCTTGAGGTAGATCTGGCTCGACAGCTCACGGTTTTCTTCGGCGTGAGTGGAGTGGAAATTGTCGAAGTCGACGAGGAAATCGGCAAAGTCGGCGCTGTGTTCAGCCTGCACGTTGGCGATCAGTTGTTCCGGGGTGATGCCTTCCTTTTCCGCGCGCAGCATGATCGCCGAACCGTGGGCGTCGTCGGCGCAGACATAGATGCATTGGTTGCCGCGATGCTTTTGGAAGCGCACCCACATATCGGTCTGGATGTATTCCAGCATATGGCCAAGGTGGATCGAACCATTGGCGTAGGGCAGGGCGCTGGTGACGAGGATCTTGCGTGGCTCGGACATGTGGGGCTTCGCTACTTGATGAAACGGAGGTCGGCCACTATAAAGCGCTGGCGCATATTTTTCACCCTGCGCACCTCTTTCAGTGGATGAGTAACAGCAAAGATCAAATATCGTCCGAACGCGGCCCGAGCCTTCGGCAGCGCCTACACATAATCCCCTGTAGGAGCTGCCGAAGGCTGCGATCTTTTTCAGGTACGATACCCGCCATCTTTTCCCAGTCTTGTTATCGGAGTTGCCCATGAGCGCCGTCACTCGCGCAGCGGTGGAAGCCGTCCTCAGCCAATACACCGACCCTTACCTGAACCAGGACCCGGTCAGCGCCGGTTGCGTGAAAAACATCGAGATCATCGGTGACCGCGTCAATGTGCAGCTGGAAATCGGCTACGCCGCCGGCCTGTTCAAGAGCGGCTGGGCGCAACTGTTGCAACTGGCCATCGAAAACCTCGACGGCGTGGTGATTGCCCGCGTCGAGGTCACCAGCGTGATCGCCGCGCACAAGGCCCAGGCGCAGATTCCGGGGCTGGCCAACGTCAAGAACGTCGTCGCCGTCGCTTCCGGCAAGGGCGGCGTGGGCAAATCCACTACCGCTGCCAACCTCGCACTGGCGCTGGCCCGCGAAGGCGCCAGGGTCGGCATTCTCGACGCCGACATCTATGGCCCGAGCCAGGGCATCATGTTCGGCATCCCCGAGCGCACCCGCCCCGAGGTCAAGGATCAGAAATGGTTCGTCCCGCTCAAGGCCCACGGTGTGGAAGTCATGTCGATGGCGTTCCTGACCGACGACAACACGCCGATGGTCTGGCGCGGGCCGATGGTTTCCGGGGCGCTGCTGCAACTGGTCACGCAAACTGCCTGGGGCGATCTGGATTATCTGGTCATCGACATGCCGCCGGGCACCGGCGACATCCAGCTGACCCTGGCACAGAAGGTCCCGGTGGCAGGCGCAGTGATCGTCACTACGCCGCAGGATCTGGCATTGCTCGACGCACGCAAAGGCGTGGAAATGTTCCGCAAGGTCAACATTCCGGTGCTGGGCGTGGTGGAAAACATGGCCGTGCACATCTGCTCGAACTGCGGGCATGCCGAACATCTGTTCGGTGAAGGCGGCGGCGAAAAGCTGGCCACCCAGTACGGCGTCGAACTGCTGGCCTCGCTGCCGCTGTCGATGCTGATCCGCGAACAGGCCGATGGCGGCAAGCCAACCGTAATCGCCGAGCCGGACAGCCAGATCGCCATGGTCTATCAGGAACTGGCCCGCCACGTCGGCGCGCGGATCGTGTTGCAGGAAGCCGCCACGCCGGCGATGCCGAATATCACCATCAGCGACGATTGATCCATCAGCAGCGCTGAAAAACCTGTGGGAGCGAGCCTGCTCGCGAAAGCGGTGTGTCATTCAACTCATCAGTTGCCTGATACGACGCCTTCGCGAGCAGGCTCGCTCCCACATTGGCTTGTGTAATTGGGCTTAGATCCGCAACCCGCCATCCATCTCCAGAATCCGCCCGGTGTAGTAGTCGTTCTCGAAGATATACGCCGCCGAATGGGCAATCTCTTCCGGCTTGCCCATGCGCTTGAGCGGTATCCCCGAGGTCATCTTCTCCAGCGCTTCCGGCTTCATGCCCAAAGTCATTTCGGTTTCGATGAAACCCGGGGCAATGCCTGCGACGCGAATGCTGTAACGCGCCAGCTCCTTCGCCCAGGTCACGGTCGCGGCTGCGACGCCAGCCTTGGCTGCGGAATAGTTGGTCTGGCCGACGTTGCCCGCGCGGGAGATCGACGAAATGTTGATGATCGCGCCGCTGTTCTTCAACTCGACCATCTTCGCTGCGACTTCACGGGTGCAAAGAAACACGCCGGTCAGATTGACGTCGATCACCGCCTGCCACTGGGCCAGGCTCATCTTGGTCGTTTCGCCGTCCTTGACCTTCAGCAGCAGACCATCGCGCAGGATCCCGGCGTTGTTGATCAGGCCGTGGATGGCACCGAAGTCTTCGGCCACTTGCGCGACCATGTGCTCGACCTGTTCTTCATTGGCGACGTTGCACAGGTAGCTGCGCGCTTCGACACCTTTGGCTTTGCAGGCGGCTACGGCGTCGTCGAGTTTTTCCTGATTCAGATCGACCAGGGCCAGCTTCGCGCCCTTGCCGGCGAAATACTCCGCCATGGAACGGCCCAAACCCTGGCAACCGCCGGTGATAATGATTACTTTGTCGTTGAGTTGCATTCGCATGTCCCGCTGGCAGGTCTGAGTTGTTTTTGTTGTCGGCAACGCTCGATCGGCACTGGTCCGGCCTGGTAGCACACGAACATTTGCCCGATGCGCGCCGGTTACTTTTCGCTGCGCGCCTGTCCGTTTTCTAGACGGAACCCATTTAAGGAGTCATAAATTGAGCGCTGAAGTGGCGAAGAATGCCCGAGAATTGCTTCTCAAGGAATACCGTGGAGTACTGTCGACCCACTCCAAATCGATGCCGGGTTTTCCCTTTGGCTCGGTTGTGCCGTATTGCCTGGACGAGCAGGGCCGGCCGCTGATCCTGATCAGCCGTATCGCCCAGCACACCCATAACCTGCTGAAAGATCCGAAGTGTTCGATGCTGGTGGGCGAGCGCGAGGCCGACGATGTGCAGGCGGTCGGGCGGCTGACTTGTCTGGCCGAAGCGCAGAAGCTCGAAGACCCGGCAGCCATTGAGGCTGCCGCCGAGCGTTATTACCGCTACTTCCCCGACTCGCAGAATTATCAGGCCCACGATTTCGATTTCTGGGTGCTCAATCCGGTGCGTCATCGCTACATCGGCGGTTTTGGCGCGATTCACTGGATCGACCATCTGACCCTGGCCAACCCTTTCGCCGGCAAGGCGGAAGTCAGCATGGTCGAGCACATGAACAGCGACCACGCCAAGGCCATCGCCCATTACGTCGAACTCGCCGGGCTGCCGAACAGCGTGCCGGCGCAACTGGCCGGGATCGACAGCGAAGGCATGCACCTGCGCATCGGTCAGGCGGTCTATTGGCTTCCCTTTGCAGCGCCATGTAATACGCCGACACAAGTGCGCGAGGCCTTGGTTTCTCTGGCTCACGCCCAGTCCTGGCCGAAAAAAGCGCAAAGTTAAGCTTGAATTCACGCAAGGGCGACGTCATCTAAGGCTTACTGCAAGGCATTTCTTGCGTTGAGGAAACTTTGATGCGCCCTTTTCTGTTGCTCTTTCTGCTGTTTCCAGTGCTGGAGCTGTTCGTATTCGTCAAAGTGGCAGGCTCTATCGGGTTCTTCCCGGCCCTGCTGCTGATCATTCTCGGCTCGATGTTCGGTGTGTTCGTGCTGCGCGTCGCCGGTCTGGCCACCGCGCTGCGTGCCCGGGAAAGCCTGAACCGCGGCGAACTGCCCGCGCAGACCATGCTCGAAGGCCTGATGCTGGCGCTGGCCGGTGGCCTGTTGATCATTCCCGGCTTCATCAGTGACGTGGTCGGTCTGGTGATGCTGTTGCCGGTCACCCGTCGCTTGCTGGCGAACAAGATGCGCCAGCGCGCCGAAGACCAGGCCATGCGTCAGCGCGCCTTTGCCGACGACCTGCAACCCCGTGGCGGCCCGGCCCCGCGCGAGCCGCTGGGTCGAGAGCCGAATGTGATCGAAGGCGAGTTCGAACACCGCGACAACAAGTGACACGGCACCTGCGGGTGCCGTGCTCGTTTATGGCTGTTATTTACTGTGTCTTGATGAAAAATTTTTTCCGCCAGCCCTTGTAATCGGCTTGTACGCCCCTATGTATCGGTCACCGAAAGGTTTCCGGTATTCAAACCGGACAGACTTGCGCGGTTCGCTCGACGGACCGCAACCGGCGCAGGCCGGATTCGTTAAACCCGCCGGGACTACACCGGCCGATGAAAACCACAATTAGGAGAGATCGACAATGAAGCTTCGTCCTCTGCATGACCGCGTCGTCATCCGTCGCAGCGAAGAAGAAAAGAAAACCGCTGGCGGTATCGTCCTGCCAGGTTCGGCTGCTGAAAAAGCCAACCACGGTGTGATTCTCGCTGTAGGCCCGGGCAAAGCTCTGGAAAACGGTGAAGTGCGTGCACTGTCCGTGAAGGAAGGCGACAAGGTTGTGTTCGGTCCTTACTCCGGCAGCAACACTGTGAAAGTCGATGGCGAAGACCTGCTGGTAATGAGCGAGAACGAAATTCTCGCGGTTATCGAAGGCTGATATCCCCGTTCATTTTCCCGTTACTACAAAGTATTTAAGGAATATCGATCATGGCTGCTAAAGAAGTTAAGTTCGGCGATGCCGCCCGCTCCAAGATGCTCAAAGGCGTCAACGTTCTGGCTGACGCGGTAAAAGCGACCCTGGGCCCGAAAGGCCGTAACGTGATCCTCGAGAAGAGCTTCGGCGCTCCGACCATCACCAAGGACGGCGTTTCCGTCGCCAAAGAAATCGAACTCGAAGATCGTTTCGAAAACATGGGCGCGCAGCTGGTCAAAGACGTTGCCTCCCGTGCCAACGATGACGCTGGTGACGGTACTACCACCGCTACCGTTCTGGCTCAGTCGATCGTCAACGAAGGCCTGAAAGCCGTCGCTGCCGGCATGAACCCGATGGACCTCAAGCGCGGCATCGACAAGGCGACCATCGCCATTGTCAAAGAGCTCAAAGCCCTGTCCAAGCCATGCGCTGACTTCAAAGCCATCGCTCAGGTCGGCACCATCTCGGCCAACTCCGACAACTCCATCGGCGACATCATTGCCGAAGCCATGGAAAAAGTCGGCAAAGAAGGCGTGATCACCGTTGAAGAAGGCTCGGGCCTGGAAAACGAACTGTCGGTTGTAGAAGGCATGCAGTTCGACCGTGGCTACCTGTCGCCATACTTCGTCAACAAGCCGGACACCATGGTTGCCGAGCTCGACGGCCCGCTGATCCTGCTGGTCGACAAGAAAATCTCGAACATCCGCGAAATGCTGCCAGTGCTGGAAGCCGTTGCCAAAGCCGGCCGCCCACTGCTGATCGTGGCCGAAGACGTTGAAGGCGAAGCCCTGGCGACTCTGGTTGTGAACAACATGCGTGGCATCGTCAAAGTCGCTGCCGTCAAGGCACCGGGCTTCGGCGACCGTCGCAAGGCCATGCTGCAGGACATCGCTGTTCTGACCGGCGGTACCGTTATCTCCGAAGAGATCGGTCTGAGCCTGGAAAGCACCACCCTGGAGCACCTCGGTAACGCCAAGCGCGTGACCCTGTCCAAGGAAAACACCATCATCGTTGACGGTGCTGGCGTACAGGCAGACATCGAAGGCCGTATCGCTCAGATCCGTGCCCAGGTTGCCGAAACTTCCTCGGACTACGACCGTGAAAAACTGCAAGAGCGTCTGGCCAAGCTGTCCGGCGGCGTTGCGGTGATCAAGGTTGGCGCTGGTTCCGAAGTTGAAATGAAAGAGAAGAAAGCCCGCGTTGAAGACGCCCTGCACGCAACCCGCGCAGCCGTTGAAGAAGGCGTGGTACCTGGCGGTGGCGTGGCGCTGATCCGTGCTCTGGAAGCACTGACCGAGCTGACCGGCGACAACGCTGACCAGAACGTCGGTATCGCTGTGCTGCGTCGCGCTGTTGAAGCGCCGCTGCGTCAGATCGCTGCCAACTCCGGTGACGAGCCAAGCGTCGTCGTCAACGAAGTGAAGAACGGCAAAGGTAACTTCGGTTACAACGCTGCTTCCGGCGAATACGGCGACATGATCGAAATGGGCATCCTGGATCCAACCAAGGTAACCCGTTCGGCTCTGCAAGCTGCAGCCTCCATCGGTGGTCTGATCCTGACCACCGAAGCAGCGGTTGCCGACGCACCGAAGAAAGAAGGTGCAGCTGGCGGCGGTATGCCAGACATGGGCGGCATGGGTGGCATGGGCGGCATGATGTAAGCCAACCCTGGCCCTGTAACGCAAAACCCCGCTGGCGAAAGTCAGCGGGGTTTTTTATTGCCCGGATTCCGAAGCCCACTGATAGCCCCTGCGGGAGCGAGCCTGCTCGCGAAAGCGGTCTGTCATCCGACATGCAAGCCAGTTGAGCCGACAATTCGCGAGCAGGCTCGCTCCCACAGGTTGTTTATTTCAGGCGTTGATCGGCTGTGTGTTCATCGCCGTCGAAGTCTTGCCTGCCGGGCGATAAAGCACCCAGTAATAAGCTCCCAGACAAATCAGCCAGCAGAAAATCGCCGTCCACACGTTGTGCGAAAAGAAGTGCGCGCCCTGCATCATGCGGCTGATCGAGAACACCGAACCCAGCGCAAAGGCGAACACAAACGCCTGCCGCGCCAGTCGTGGACGGCGGTCACGCAGCACGAAGAACAATGCAAACAGGGTAAAACCGGTCGCTGCATGGCCACCCGGCCAGCAACGTCCCGGCTTGTCCGTGGCGGGGCGATGTTCCATGAGTTTGCTGTAGGTCTCATGGCCGCCGAATTGCTCCAGGCTCCACGGGCATTGCACGGCGGTGACTGCTTTGACCGGAGTGACAAAAGAAGTCGCCAGCCCCAGCGACAGCACCAGACAGCCCAGCTCGCGCTTGAACGGTTTCAGTCGTTCAATGAAAAAGGCACCGATGAAACCGAGAATGGCGAACACCGAAAAACCGATGACCACCTGTTTCGCCCGGTCATGCAGGATGTCTTCAAGGAAATAGCTGTGCCGCCCGATGAAATCGCCGGCGACCGGGTCGTAGAACATTTGCGCCAGAACCATGTCCAGATCGGTCAGTTCCAGCAACAGCAGAATGATCGCCGCCACCGCTGGAATGCCCAGACACAGCCACCAGTTGAGCGGTCTTGAAGCGGGGAGGGCAGAGGTCGACACCATGGCAGATTCCTTGGTCGATGAACGGAGGAGAGAGCGTAATCGCGCGGAGTCTGCACGCGCTGGCGTCGGCGATTTGTTAACCGAAAGTGAAAAAAACGTCGCAGCGCGCAGCGCAGGTTTATCGCAAAACGCCCCTAGCCCTGAGCCACACTTGGCCGTAAGCTGCGCGGGCCAAGACGGCCGTTACCCCGTTCGGAGGAGGTGCCCATGCGAATTCTGCTGGTCGAAGACAACCGCGACATCCTGGCCAATCTGGCCGATTACCTGGGCATGAAAGGCTATACCGTCGATTGCGCCCAGGATGGTCTGTCCGGTCTGCATCTGGCGGCGACCGAGCATTACGACCTGATCGTGCTCGACATCATGCTGCCCGGCATCGACGGCTACACCTTGTGCAAACGCCTGCGCGAAGACGCCCGGCGTGACACGCCGGTGATCATGCTCACCGCCCGCGACCAACTCGACGACCGTCTGCAGGGCTTCAAGTCCGGCGCCGACGATTACCTGATCAAACCGTTTGCGCTGTCCGAGCTGGCCGCGCGCGTCGAAGCGGTCATGCGCCGTGCGCAGGGCGGCGGCCGCCGGGCGTTGCAGGTCGGAGACTTGAGCTACGACCTCGACACTCTGGAAGTGACCCGCGAAGGCAAGCTGCTCAAGCTCAACCCGGTCGGTCTCAAGCTGCTCGCGGTGTTGATGCAGAAGAGCCCGCACGTGCTGCGTCGGGAGATTCTCGAGGAAGCGCTGTGGGGCGATGACTGCCCCGACAGCGACAGCCTGCGCAGCCATGTTCACCAGTTGCGCCAAGTGATCGACAAGCCATTCGCCAAGCCACTGCTGCACACCGTGCACGGTGTCGGTTATCGCTTGGCCGAGGGGCGAGATGGAGTTTAAGCAGAGTCTTTCGCAGCGGATCATCATCGCCTTTGCGCTGATGAGCGCACTGGTCGCCGGCGCTTTCGCCATGGGTATCGTTGCGACGGTGCACCTGGTGGAAGAGAAGCTGATTTCCGCAGGGCTGGGTGGCGACCTGCAACGTTTGCTGCTGATGGACAACGTCTCCGACTGGAGCCATCGCCCCGAGCCGGATCAGTTGTTCTACTTCAGTGGCGGGCCGGGGGATTTCGACCTGCCCAAGGATCTGCGTCATCTCGATGCCGGTTTCCATGAAGTGTTTCGTGAGCAGCTGTCCTATCACGCCATGGTCGAAGTGGTGGATGGTCGACGTTATGTTTTGCTGCAGGACCAGAGCGATTTCGAAGAGCGCGAGCGCGTGCTGTTTGCCGTGGTGCTGGTGGGCTTCGTGCTCAGCCTGGCATTGGCGGTTTTTCTCGGCTGGGTGCTCGCGCGCAAGGTGATGGCGCCGGTGGTGCGGCTGGCGCGGCAGGTCCGTCATCGCGACCAGTTGCTCGGGCTGGCGCCACCCCTGGCGCCGGACTACGCGGCGGATGAAGTCGGTGAACTGGCGGTGGCATTCGATGCCACGCTGGGACGCTTGCGTCAGGCGTTGAACCGCGAGCGTTTGTTCACCAGCGACGTCAGCCATGAATTGCGCACGCCGCTGATGGTCCTGGCCAGTTCCTGCGAATTGCTGCTGGAAAACCCCGGTATCGATCAGCGCGGTCGCGCCCAGGTCGAGCGTATTGCCCGGGCCAGCGAGGAGATGCGCGAGCTGGTGCAGACCTTCCTGATGCTGGCACGCGCACAGAACGAAGAGGCCGGCGCCGCGCCGCAGCAGAACCTCACGCAAGTAGCCGAAAGCCTGCTGTGCCTGTGGCGCGATCCGATCGAGCGCAAGGGCCTGACGCTGATGTTCGAGCCGGGCGATCCACCGGACACTCGTTACAACGCGACCTTGCTCAATGCGGTGATGGGCAACTTGCTGCGTAACGCACTGCATTACACCGAAGAGGGCTTCATTCGCCTTACCCTTACCGCCAGCGGCTTCATCGTCGAGGACTCGGGGGTGGGTATTCCCGAGGAAAAACGTGAGGCGATGTTTGAACCATTCGTGCGTGGCAGTGAAAAACGTGGCGAAGGCCTCGGCCTCGGCCTATCACTGGTTCAGCGCATTTGCGAAAACCAGGGCTGGACGGTCAGCCTGAGCACGATGGAGCCCAATGGCTGCCGATTCGAGGTAGATCTTGGCGTGAATAGCGGCAAATAGTGGCTCGAGGCTACTCCCGCCCACCTGTCTAAATCCTGTATAACGTTGTAATACTTTACAGATTTACCTGACAGAATTTTCACAATTGGATGACCTGACGCTGACACGCCGCTGCTTAAGGTGGCGTCATCAGAACAGGAGTCCAGATGATGGCCGACCCGATCAAACTCGATTTTTCCGAAAAGTACGACGACCAACACGCACAACGTTACCTGCGCAAGCACAAGGAAAGCCTGGGCCGCCGCCTGTCGCACTGGCGCGACGAGCAATTGGGTCGCAAGGCCCTGGCGCTTGCGGGGGATCCCGGTCTGGTGCTGGATCTGCCCTGCGGTGCCGGACGCTTCTGGCCAATGCTCGCGGAAAAGCCCAACCGGGTGATCATCGGTGCGGACAATTCCGAGTCGATGATCAAGACCGCGCTGCAAGGGCAGCCAGCCGATGTGGTCAAGCGTGTACAACCGCTGCACACCTCGGCGTTCGATATTGCGCTGCCGGACAACGCGGTCGACAGCATCTTCTGCATGCGCCTTCTTCACCATATCGGTGAAGCCGAGCACCGCAAGGTGATCCTGCGCGAATTCGAGCGCGTAACCCGTGACAGCGTGATTGTTTCATTGTGGGTCGACGGCAACTTCAAGGCCTGGAAGCGCAAACGCGCCGAGCTCGACCGGCCGAATCGTGATTACCAGAATCGCTTTTTGATTCCGGCGGTGACGATCGAAAAAGAATTCGAACAAGCGGGTTTCCGCATTCAGGAACAACTGGACTTTATACCGCTCTATGCGATGTGGCGGGTTTACGTATTACGCAAGAGGTAGAGGATGGCAGTGCAAGCAGCAGTTGAAGCGAATGTCGCTCCACAGGATGGTTTCGATTACTACTGGGCCCAGCGTGGCGAATGGGTGGAAGAACCCAACGTACGTCGCGGTGGCGAAAGCGGGGTACAGCGCATCGTCGGCCGTGACGGCCAGTTGCTGTACGCCAAGCGCCAGACCGGGCACATCTATCGCAGCTGGTTGCACCCCTTCGGTCGCCCGACCGTATTGCGTGAACTCGATGCGCTGACCGGCGTGAGCAAACTTGGCGTGCGCGTTCCGCAGATCGTCTTCTGCGGTGCTCAGCCCGACCCGCAACACAAGTGGCGCGCACTGCTCGTCACCAAATCCCTCGACGGTTTCCAGGAATTGGAACACTGGCTGGCCGCCGCCGGTGGTCGCGATCAATGCGGCGACGTGGTTTACGAGCGCGTGCTCAAAGACCTCGCCGAAAACCTGGCGCGCATGCACAAGGGCCGCTGGCAGCACAGCTGCATCTACATCAAACACGTTTTCGTTCGCGTCACCGGCGAAGGCGAAGCGGCGAAAGTTGAAGTGGCGTTGATCGATCTGGAGAAGTGCCGCCAGCGTCTGACCCCCTATCGCGCCGCGCAGCATGACATGAAGCAACTGCGTCGCCATTCGTCGTTCCGCGATGCCGACTGGAAAAAACTCGTCTACTTTTATGAGACGGCGTTTGGCAGCGCTATCAAAGGTTTATAGCGATGAAACTAGAAATTGCACGAGGTTTGTTCCTGATTGGGGCCTTGGCAGTTGCTTCACTGGCGGTGGCTGCCTGGGAGCAGCCGCGCATGCAGGTCATAGGGGCGTCCGGGAACGACGCTCATTGTTCGGTTCCACGGGTGGCGAAAGCCTCCGTGGCGACCCAGCCCGATCATGATTTGTTGTTGTTCATGTTCGGACTGTCCCAAGGGATGAGGCCAGCCAGTTGACACGATTCAAGCCCAAATAAAAGGCCTCGCAGTTGCGAGGCCTTTTATTTTGGAATACGGATTTTGTAGGAGCTGCCGAAGGCTGCGATCTTTTGATCTTGCTTGATCGTTCCCACGCTCTGCGTGGGAACGCCTCAAAGCACGCTGCGCGTTCCAATGGGACGCGGAGCGTCCCGAGCTGCATTCCCACGCAGAGCGTGGGAACGATCAACTGAACTGCCGCATTCGCGAGCAGGCTCGCTCCCACAGGGTGATGCCTGTTATTTGCGATCCGGTTTCGCCAGGAAGGTGTAGACACACGGCAGCACGAACAGCGTAAACAACGTGCCAATCGACATTCCCGTGGCAATCACCATGCCGATATCAAAGCGGCTCACCGCACCCGCACCGGTCGCCAGAATCAGCGGCACCATGCCGAACACCATTGCTGCGGTGGTCATCAACACTGGGCGCAAGCGAATCGCCGCTGCTTCCTCGACGGCTTCACGGGCGCTCAGGCCCTTGTCCTTGCGCAACTGGTTGGCGAACTCGACGATCAGGATGCCGTGCTTGCTGATCAGGCCGATCAGCGTTACCAGCCCGACCTGGGTGTAGATGTTCATGCTCGACCAGCCGAGAAACAACGGAATCAGCGCACCGCAGATCGACAGCGGCACCGTCACCAGAATCACCAGCGGATCGCGGAAGCTCTCGAACTGCGCGGCCAGCACCAGAAAGATGATCGCCAGTGCCAGGGCAAACGTGACCCACAAGGCACTGCCTTCCTGCACGTACTGCCGTGAGGCGCCGCCGTAATCGAAGGCAAACCCGGCCGGTGCTTCTTCGCGGGCAATCTGCAGCACGGTGTCGATGGCTTCGCCCATGCTCACCAGCGGGAAACCGGAAATCTTCGCCGCGTTGAGTTGCTGGAACTGATTGAGCTGGCGCGGTCGGGCGCGGTCACTGACCTTGATCAAGGTCGACAGCGGCAGCAATTCGCCCTGAGTGTTTTTCACGTAGTAATTGTTCAGCCAGTCAGGATTGTCGCGGTAGGCCCGTTCGACCTGGGCGATGACCTTGTAGCTGCGGCCGTCGATGGTAAAGCGGTTGATCTCAGCCTCGCCCAGCAAGGTCGCCAGCGTGCCGCCGAGGTCGAGCATCGACACGCCCATCTGTGCGGCCTTGTCGCGGTCGATATCCACCACCACTTCCGGTTTGTCGAACGCCAGATCGAGGTCGACGAAGGCGAACTTGCCCGACTCCATGGCGCGTTTCTCGATGCGCTCGGCGACTTGCAGCAGCAACTCGTAGTCATTGGCGGTGTTGACTACGAATTCGAAGGGCAGGCCTTCACCGGTGCCGGGCAGGGAGGGCAGGTTGAAACCAAAGATCTGCAGGCCGGGAATACTCTCCAGCTTGCTCTGCACCTCGGGGAGGATTTCCATCTGCGTGCGGCTGCGCTCGTTCCATGGCTTGAGCAGGAAACCACCGATACCGGCCTGCACGCCGTTATAGCCATTGATCTGGAACGAAGAGTAGTACTCCGGGAACTCTTTGAAGATGGTGATGAATTCGTCGGTGTAGGTGCTCAGGTAGTCGAGGTTGGTTGGCTGCGGCGCGCTGGCCATCATGAAAATGATGCCCTGGTCTTCGTCCGGCGCCAGTTCCGACTTGGTGAATTTGAGGAAGACAGGAATCAGGCACAGCACGATCACCGCGAACACCAGTACCACCGGCCGGGTATTCAGCGTGCCGTGCAACATCCTTTGATAGCGGCGCTTGAGCCCGTCGAAAATCCGGTCGAGACGATGGGCCAGGCCGCTGGGATTCTCTTCGTGGCGCAGCAGAAACGCGCACATCATCGGCGACAGCGTCAGGGCCACGACGCCAGAAATCACCACTGCGCCGGCCAGGGTCAGCGCAAATTCCTTGAACAACGCCCCGGTCAGCCCGGTGAGGAAACCGATCGGCGCATACACCGCCGCCAGGGTGATGGTCATCGACACCACTGGCATGGCGATTTCCCGGGCGCCTTCCAGCGCTGCGTCGAACGGCGTCTTGCCTTCCTCGATGTGCCGGTGAATGTTTTCCACCACGACGATCGCATCGTCCACCACCAGACCGATGGCCAGCACCATCGCCAGCAGCGTCAGCAGGTTCATCGAGTAGCCCATCATCTGCATGAAGAACATCACGCCGATCATCGACAGTGGAATGGTCACCACCGGGATCACTACCGAACGCAGCGCGCCGAGGAACAGGAATACCACGACGATGACGATCAGCACCGCTTCGAACAGGGTTTTCACCACCTCATCAATCGAGGCCTGAATGAACAGCGTCGCGTCGTAGGCGATCTCACTTTTCAGGTTCGGTGGCAGCTGCGCTTCCAGCTCGGGCATCAGCTTGCGCACTTCCTTGATCACGTCCAGCGGGTTGGCGCCGGGGGTGGCCTTGATGCCGATGTACACTGACGGCGTGCCGCCGAACGAGCTGATCGAATCATAGTTTTCCGCGCCCATTTCCACCCGCGCGACATCACGCAGCAATACCCGGCTGTCGCCATCGACCTTCAGCGGAATCGCCGCGAAGGCTTCGGCGGACTTCAGTTCGGTGTTGGCGTTGATGCTGGTGACGGTGTACTCGCCTTTCACTTCGCCGGCGGCGGAGAGGAAGTTGTACTGGCGCACCGCCGCAGTCACGTCGGCGGCGCTGAGGCCGAAGCCGGCGAGTTTCACCGGGTCGAGCCACAGGCGCATGGCGAACACCTGGTTGCCGAGGATCTCCGCTTCGGCCATGCCCGGCAGCGTCGCCAGTTTCGGCTGGATGACCCGCGACAGGTAATCGGTGATCTGCGGGTTGCTCAGGTCCTTGCTGAAGAAGCTGATGTACATCAGCGCCGAAGCATCGGCGGATTCCTTGCTCAGCACCGGGTCTTCGGCGTCCTGCGGCAGCTTGTTCTTCACCTCATTGGCCTTGGCCAGGAGCTCGGTGAACAAGCGGTCGGTGTTGGCGCCGATGCGCGCGTAAATCGAGATCACCGAGAAGTTCTGCCGGCTGACCGAAGTCATGTAGTCGATACCCTCGGCACTGGCCAGGCTTTGTTGCATCGGCTGGGTGATGTAGCCCTGAATGGTTTCGGCGTTGGCCCCGGGGTACGCCGTGGTCACCGTGATCAAGGCGTTTTCCATTTGCGGGTACTGGCGCAGCGGCAGCTTGCTCCAGGCCTGGAAGCCCAGCAGCACAATCAGCAGGCTGACCACGGTGGCGAGCACCGGGCGGCGGATGAACGGATCGGTAAAAGCCATGAGGATTCCTTGATCAGTCGGCGCGCGGCGGACTGTTCTGCTGGCCGAGGGTCTTGTCGTCGCTGATGGCGATGTGGGCACCGTTGTCCAGTTTGATCTGGCCCGCCGTCACCACCTGTTCGCCGCTCTGCACGCCCTTGTTGAGCATCACCAGGCCATCGCGGCGTTCCCCGGTCTCGACGAACCGGCGTTCGGCGATCAGCAGCGGTTGGCCGTTGTCATCCTTGGCGACGCTGCCGTCTTCAGCCTTCTTTTGCCCGACCACGTACACCGAGTTGCCGTACAGGGTGTAAGTGATCGCACTCTCCGGTACCACGATGTGTTTCTGCGGATCGGGCAGCAGCACCTCAAGGCTGGCGAACATCCCCGGTAACAGCTTGCCGTCGGGGTTGGCCAGCGTGGCGCGGACGAGGATGTTGCGCGTGGTGCTTTCAACGATCGGGTTGATCGCGCTGATCTTGCCGGCAAAGTTCTGTCCGGGATACGCGGCGACGGTGAACTGTACGGGCTGACCGATAGCGAGTTTCGGCACCGATTGCTCCGGCACGTAGAAGTCGGCGTAGAGGCTGCTCAAGTCCTGCAGCGTGGCGATTTTGGTACCGCTGGCGAGGTAGTCGCCGACGTCGACCTGACGGATGCCGATGGTGCCGCTGAACGGCGCAAGGATGCGCTTTTTCGCCAGCGACGCGTTGAGCTGATTGACCGTGGCCTTGTTCTTTTGCAGCACGGCGGAGAGGCGGTCGTATTCGCCTTTGGAGATCGCGCGGCTGTCGACCAGTTGCGCGCCACGGCCGAAATCAAGCTGCGCCAGGCCGAGATCGGCGCGAGCAGTTTCCAGCAGAGCGGATTCGACGGCGCTGTCGAGTTGCAGCAGCGGTTGTCCGGCCTTGACCTTCTGCCCGGATTCGAATTTGAGTTCAGTGACGGTGCCGGCGACTTCCAGACTCAGGTCAACGCCTTGCAGCGCCTTGAGCGTGCCGACGGTGGGCAGGCGCATCTGCCACGGCTGTTCGCCGGCAGTGGCCACGGCGACGCTGATCGGCGGCTTGGGTTTGGAAAAGCCCTGGATCATCGTGTAGATCGAAAAGGCTTTGTATCCGCCCAGCACCAGGACGAGCAGCAAAACAACACCCAACATGATCAGCATGCGGCGACGCAGCATAAGTCCAGTTCCTTGGATAAATCATGAGACAGGCGGGCACATTACTCCGAGAGTGGCAGGGAATCCAACTGCCAACACAGCAAAAGATCGCAGCCTTCGGCAGCTCCTACAGGGGATTGCATTCTAAAGTAGGAGCTGCCGAAGGCTGCGACTTTTTGAGGGTGTTTTACGCCATCAGGTGCAGATGGTTGTCCCAGAGGCCCGCCGGCAATTCCAGCGGCTTGGCCAGCAACTGTTCCTGACGGCAATCGTAGTAACGGCAACGGCCCTGACCCGAGGTCACGACAAAGCCATCCTTCACTGCTCCGACGCCGGCACAATCCGGCAGCGGCGCATCGAGGCGCAGTTCGCCGCTGTCCAGATCCCAGATAAAGAAACGGTTACCGCGCGGTGCCGTCAATGCGACCAGACGCAGATCGCTGTGCACCGCGACGCTGGCGGTGTAGTGCCCCATCGCCTGCAATTGATCCTCTGCCACCGGGAATGCCACGAACGCTTGTCCCGGCCGCTTGATCGCCAACAGCTCGGAGCGCTCGTGAGACGGGCCCATGAATTGCTGGCCGGCGACGATGGTGCCGTCACTGGCGATGCCCAGGTGGCGCACGCTGTTCATCTGCTGGGCGAGGGTTTCCTTGCTCAGCAATGTGCCGTCGCGCTGCATCAGCACCAGGCTCGGTTCCATGGCGTTAAGGTTCATGTCGACGCGGCTTTCCGCTTCGGTACGAATCCCGCCGTTGGCCACCACCAGCGTCTCGCCGTCGGGCATCCACGACACCTGATGCGGGCCGAGGCCGTGGGTAGAAATCTCGCCCGTGTGCACCAGCCGTTCGCCCTCGAACTTGTACACGCCGAGCAGGCCACGGCCGGGATCGCTCGTGTCGTTCTCGGTGGCGTACAGGTATTCGCCGTCCTTGTGCACCACGGCATGGCCGTAGAAGTGCCGGTTCGGCTGCGAGGTCACGGTCTGCAGCAACGTGCCGTCGCGCAGGTCGATCAGGTAACTCTCGGTACCCGGACGCCGTGCAACGAACAGCGCCAGCGGCTGCGTGGGGTGGTTGATGATGTCGTGGCAGCGCTGGCCGACATGGGTGGCGAATACCCGCGTACCGTCGAGCCGATAGCCGACGGCGTAATGCTTGCCGTCAGTATCGTCGCGCGCCGACAGCAACAGCGGGCTCTGATCCTTGCGTTTGAACAGCGTCCAGCCGCCCAGCGACACTGCTCCCAGCAGTGCACAACCTAAAGTCAGAACCTGACGTCGCAGCATGGCACTCGCCCTCATCAGTCACCGTCGTTGGCATTGAAGCCCAGTTGGATGCCCAGCGCCTTGGCCAGCTCGCCTTCATGCAGGCGATGGACGACGTTGAGGCTGTCGTAGATATCGTTGAGTTGCTGGCGACCGGCGTCGTCTTCGAGCATTTCGCCCAGCGAGCGCTGGGTGCTGTCGAACAGCTTGAGCGAAGCGGCATAGGCGGCATCGATCTTGTCCGCCAACGGTTTCTGCTCCGCCGGCAGCAGACCGCGCAGGCCTTTGTTGTCGACGCCTTCCCAGACGGTTTTCGCCGCTGCGAGGCTGGCTTCCAGCGCTGTCAGCGACGACTGGCTGCGCCATGCGTCGGCTTGGAACGGCTGCGGCACGCCTTTGCTCTGACGGCCCATCGGCGTGCCGAGTTTTTTCTTCAGAGTATCCAGTGCCGTCACTTGGACGCGCAGCAGATCGGCGATCGCTTCGTGGGAGTCGGCATAGCGCTGGTTGGGGAACTTGCTCATCTGCGCGAGCATGCCGTCGGTGTTGTTCCAGCCCTGCAGGATTTCCTCGGCCAGTTGCTTCTGACGTTCGCCGATGGCGATCAGCAGCGGGCAGTATTTGGCTTTTTGCGCGTCGTTGGCGACGTCAGGCTTGGCATCGAAGAGGATGTATTCGTAAGCCGACAGGCCTTGCACCACGACGCTGGATTTGGCCAGGGCGGCGGCGTCGATCTGCGGCTGGGCGACGACCAGTTGCTCGACCTGACGGCCGACGAGGTTTTTCTTGTCCGGCCAGAATTGCACTTGCCACGAACGATTGCCCTCGGCCAGCGGACCGATCAGCAGCGGTTGCAGTTCGGCCCAGGCTTTCTGCGCGTGGAGGAAATCGGCACGGGCAGTTTCCAGGCTTTCCTTGCCCTGGCAATAGGCGAGGGCGCTGACCGCCAGTTGCCGGTCGGCTTCGACCCAGCGAGTGTAGGTCGGCAGGATCACCGATTTGGCGATCGCCGCCGAGGTGACCGCTTGCGGGTCCTGCGGCGAGCAGGCGCCGAGGGCGAGCGCGGCAAGGCTGGTGAACAGTAACTTGGGACGGAACATGTCGGGCTCCCGATGCTTTTTCAGTATTTAAAGTGAGTTCAGAAACGCCAGCAACGCAGCGCGCTGCTCGGCATTGAAAGACAAAACCTGTTGCTGTGCAGCCGTCGCTTCGCCGCCATGCCAGAGCACCGCTTCGAGCAGGTTGCGAGCGCGGCCGTCGTGCAAAAACTGCGTGTGACCGCTGACCGCTTGCGTCAGACCAATCCCCCACAACGGCGGGGTGCGCCAGTCGCGGCCGGAGGCCTGAAATTCCGTACGGTTGTCCGCCAGGCCTTCGCCCATGTCATGCAGCAGCAAGTCGCTGTACGGACGAATCACCTGATTGGCCAATTCCGGTTCGGCGGCATCGGCGGCGGTGGTGTATGTAGGCGTGTGGCACGACTGGCAACCGGCCTGGAAAAACAGATTCTTGCCGGCCAGCACCTGTGGATCGTTGACGCCACGGCGCGCCGGCACTGCGAGATTGCGGCTGTAGAACAGCACCAGACGCAGAATGTTGTCGCTGACTTCCGGCTCACCGTCCGGGCCATTGCCGTTCGGCGCCTGTTTGCAGGCGGTTTGTGCCTCGGTGCAATCGTCGAATGGCCGCAGACTGGTGGTCAGGCCCATGTCACCCGAGAACGCGTGAACGTTCTGTTGATTGAGATTCGGCTGCCCGGCTTTCCAGCCGAACCGGCCGATAACGGTTTTCTGCAACTGGTCATCCCAGACACGGTTGGGCCGGCCGTTGATGCCGTTGTTCTCCTTGGCTTGCGCGGCAGCGTTGGCGAGGATCGCTTGCTCAGGGATGGCTTCGAGCAGGCCCAGACCAATCATCGGCGGCGCCACCCGCGCGGAAAAACGCGTGTCCGGGTGCATCGGGCCGTAACCGAGTTGAGTGATCTGCAGGGTCGGTTTGCGCAACTCGACCTCGGTGCCGTCCTTGAACCGTACGGGCACTGGTGTGTAGTCGACGCGCACCTTGCCTTCCGGGGCGACGCCGGGCACGGCCATGTCCTGGAACTGCCCGCCATACACCGGCTCCGGCACCACGCCGAGCTGTTCGATGACTTTGGCGTAGGGCGGCGCGTCGGGAATCGACAGGCGCACCAGCATCGACACCGCATTGCTTGCGTCAGGTGCCGGCGGATGACCGCGACCGTCCTTGATGTGGCAGTTCTGGCAGGCGTTGGTATTGAACAACGGTCCGAGGCCGTCACGCGCCGTGGTGGTCGATGGCGCGATCACCCACGGGCTGCGAAAGAAGCTGTTGCCGACACTGAAATCCACGCGCCGCGAGGGCGGCAGGTTGGCCGATGGCAGGGAAAAGGCGTTCTGATCGCTCTTGCGCACAGTCGCCGCACCGCCCGAACGCGCTTCACCCGGCTCGGCCTTGGTGAAACGCGGGGCGTCATCGCAGGCACTCAGGCCCAGGGCCAGCAACAGTGCGGACAAGCGAAGCGGCAACGACGGCATCAGACATCCTGCAAACGGGCGAAAACAAAGGCGCAAAGTCTAACAGGGCGGGGGAGTTTGAATAAGAGGAATTATCGTTTGCTTGATGTCGCGCAAGTCTTAAAGCGCATGCCAACCCTGTGGGAGCGAGCCTGCTCGCGAAAGCGGCGCCCGACGCGCTGAAAATGCTGCGCCGGATCAAGCCTTCGCGAGCAGGCTCGCTCCCACAGGGATAGTGATGTGCCGGGAATGAAAAAGGCGACCCGAAGGTCGCCTCTTTTTGACGCGGACGCTGTGATCAGAATTCGTGATCGGCGTTGTCCGGGTTCAGGTCGCTGATGCCCAGTTTGCCCGCAGCGGCTTCGATCGAACCGGTCTGCTTGACCAGCGCGGCGATGGCGTCGCGAACGACCTGATTGCCAGCGGTGTTGCCGGCAGCGATCAACTGGTCGTAGTGCTCACCCTTGTTGGCGTGATCGACCATGACCTGGATCTTCGCTTCGGTCGCGGCCAGATCGGCTTTGAGCGCGGTGTCGGCAGCCGGGTCGGCCTTGGCTACCAGCGACGACAGGCTGGCACCGGTCAGCTTGGTGCCGTCGACGCGGGTGTACTCGCCCAGGTAAACGTTACGCACGCCTTTGGCATCGTAGAAGTGCGAGTAGTGGGTGTTGTCGCTGAAGCAATCCTGCTCGTCTTCAGGGGAGTTGGCTTCCAGGGAAACCTTCATGCGTTCGCCCGCCAGTTCACCCAGGGACAGACTGCCCATGCCGAAGAGCATTTTGCGCAGGCCGGTTTCGCCTGGCTCGGCTTCCAGCGTGGCGCGGTAGTTGTCGGCCACGTTCGGCTTCCAGTTGCCGACCATTTCTTCCAGATCGCTGACCAGCAGTTGGGTCACAGCTTTCAGGTAGGCACGACGACGCTCGTTGTGACCACCGGTGGCGCCGGCGCCTTCCAGGTAGTCCGAGGCCGGACGGTTGCCAGCACCCGGGCCGGTGCCGTTCAGATCCTGGCCCCAGAGCAGGAATTCGATCGCGTGGTAGCCGGTGGCAACGTTCGCCTCGGAACCGCCCAGCTCGTTGAGGCTGGCGAGTTTTTCCGGGGTGATCTCTTTCACGTCGACCTTGTCTTCGCCGACCTGCACTTCGGTGTTGGCGATGATGTTGGCGGTGGCGCCCGGGTTACCCAGCGCGTGCTCGTAGGATTTGTCGACGTAGTCGATCAGGCCTTCGTCCAATGGCCAGGCGTTAACCTGACCTTCCCAGTCGTCGATGATGGTGTTGCCGAAGCGGAATACTTCGCTCTGCAGGTACGGCACGCGCGCGGCGACCCAGGCAGCCTTGGCGGCTTTGAGGGTGTCGGCGTTCGGCTTGGCGAGGAACGCGTCGACGGCGGTTTGCAGGGTTTTCGCGGTGGATTCGGCATCGCTGTAAACGGCGAAGACCATGTCGGCGTAGTGCGCGACCACAGCCTTGGCGGCGGCATCGTCAACTTTACCGGCGGCAGGAGCAGGTGCAGCGGCAGGGGCTGGAGCAGCACTGCTGGAAGCCGGAGTCATTTCGGAGGCTTTTTCTTTGTCCTTGCCTTCGCCGCAACCGGCGAGGGAAATAGCGATGGCCAGCAGACTGGCGGTAGCCAGAGGCATACGAATCATGGCGAACATCCTGCTTCGGTAGTTGAGTGGACTGGCGCCGGGGGCGCGCAAAACTGCGACATAATGCAAATCTTTCGCATTATGTGTAAAGGCGTGGGTGGAAATATTTCTTATTTGCGCGTCAGGATCAAAAGATCGCAGCTTCGTTTCACTGTAGGAGCTGACGAGTGCAACGAGGCTGCGATCTTTTGATCTTTGAGGCTGCGATCTTTTGATCGTTAAAGAATCGCCGCGTTGCTGCGTTGCGCCTGCTTGAGGTAAATACCCAGCTCCCGCGCAGGCAGCGGTTTGCTGTAGTGGTAGCCCTGACCTTCGTGGCAACCCTCGGAAATGATGTAGGTTTCCTGCTCGGCGGTTTCCACGCCCTCGGCAATCACCTGCATGCCCAGGCTTTTGCCCAGTTGAATGATCGCGCGAACGATGGTCGCGTCATCGTCGTCATCGAGCAGGTCCTGGACGAAGCTCTTGTCGATCTTGATCTTGTCCAGCGGCAGGCTTTTCAGATAACTGAGCGACGAATAGCCGGTGCCGAAGTCGTCGATGGCGATCAGTGCACCGGAGCGGCGCAGGCTGAGCAGATGCTGGGCGGCGGTGGTGATGTCTTCCATCAGGCCGGTTTCGGTGACTTCCAGTTCCAGACTGCGCGGTGGCAAGCGGTACATCTGCAGCAGGTTGTTGACCACCCGTGGCAACTCGGCGTGGTGCAGTTGCACGGTGGACAGATTGACCGCCATGCGCAGATCGACGAAACCCTGATCGTGCCATTCGCGCAATTGCTTGCAGGCCTGATCGAGCACCCACTCGCCAATGGCGATGATCGTGCCGTTCTGTTCGGCCAGCGGAATGAACAGGTCCGGCGGCACCAGACCATGTTCCGGATGTTGCCAGCGAATCAGCGCTTCGACGCCGACCACGCGGTGATCGCGATAACTGATCTGCGGCTGGTAGACGAGGTAGAACTGGTCGCGGATCAGCGCGTCACGCAGGTCTTTTTCCAGCTCGCGACGACGGCGCATCTCACTGTCGACGCTGGCGATGTAGAACTGATAGCGATTGCGCGAGCGGGTCTTGGCCAGGGTCATGGTCTGCTCGGCTTTCTGCAACAGCTTCTCGGTGCTGTCGCCGTCCTCCGGAAACAGAGTGATACCGATGGTCGCGCGCAGGCGGATTTCCTGATCGTCGAGGGCGAAGGGCGCCTCGAGGTCATCGAGAATGCTCTGCGCCAGTTCCGCTGCTTCGTAAGGCTGTTCAATGTCGGCCTGCACCAGCGCGAACTGGTCGCCGCCGAGGCGGGCGAGGGCGCCGAGGCGACCGCTGTGCGCGCGCAAGCGATCGGCCAGGGCCAGCAGCAACTGGTCGCCGGTCTGGTAGCTGAATTGTTCGTTGATGCCTTTGAAATCATCCAGGCCGACGCACAACACGGCGACGCGGCGCTGCAACTTGCCGGCATCGACAAGAATCTTGTCCAGTTGCTGCTGCAATTGCTGGCGGTTCGGCAGACCGGTGAGGAAGTCGTACTGAGCCATGCGCAGCAGGCTGTTTTCCGCTTCGTGGCGCAGATGGGTATTGCGTTCGATGGACTCGAGCAGTTGGTTGGCAGTATTGATCCACAGGCCCAGTTCGTTTTTTTCGTGGCCCTTGATCTGCGGGATCTTGTGCTCGCTGGGACGATCCGGGTTGATCTCGGTGAGGTGCTCGATGATCCGCGACAGCGGTTTGGTCAGCAGCCAGTGATAGACCAGATACAGCACCAGCCCCAATGCCAGCGCACGAAGCACGCCGGAGATGAAAATGATCACCGAGCTGACAATGAAACCCTCGCCATAGGTGGCGGTGTCGAGGGTGATGCTCAGGTCGCCGTAGTACTCGCTGTAAGGGCCACGGCCGACCAGTTGCGTGGTGAAGGTGCGTTCCTGACCGAGAATCAGGTCGGTCAGCCAACGGCTGTTGGAGTGCTGCAACTCGCGGGATTTCTGCGCAAGCATGGCTTCGTTGGGGTGGCCGATGGAGGCCTGGCGCACGGCGTCGTCCTGGAACAGCCCTTCAATCACCTGCATACCCATTTCCCGATCCAGGCTGTAGACGGCCTGGGTCGATGGATCGCGGAACATGTCGAGGATGCGCTCGGCGTCACCGGCCACCGCCTGACGAGTCTTGTAGGCATCGAAGACAATCTGCGCGCAGCTCAAGACTACGCCTACGATCAATGCCGACAGGAGCACGACCCGGAGCAACTTCACCGACAAGCTGTTCTTGAGTTCCAGCTTCAAAGAGGTATTCCTTGTTCCGTGCGGATGGCGTCAAGTTGCCATGAGTATTGGCAATCCCGGGTTGGCCGTCAAAGGGACAATCAGGCACGGGAAAATTCGCCGGTAACCTGGCCGCCATGTGGTCATTTGAGTAATAGCTCTGAATTACTGTGTCGGTTGCAGTTGCCCGCAACTTGAGCACCGGGTCAAAGATTTTTTCATGTCTCTGATGGTAGTCGGCTGCAGGCTGGCAGCAAACGGCGCGAAGCTGCTTTTGCCGTGCGACAAACGCCATGCGCGGACATAAAAAAACCCGGCCGAAGCCGGGTTTCTTGACTGGCGTGCAGCTTAAGCAGTGAAGGTCTTGCCTTCGAACTGCTCGGCCACGAACTTCCAGTTGACCAGGTTCCAGAACGCTTCAACGTACTTCGGACGCAGGTTGCGGTAATCGATGTAGTAAGCGTGTTCCCAGACGTCGCAGGTCAGCAGCGGGGTGTCGCCGCTGGTCAGCGGGTTGCCGGCGCCGATGGTGCTGGCCAGGGCCAGGGAACCGTCAGCCTTTTTCACCAGCCAGCCCCAGCCGGAACCGAAGGTGCCGATCGAGGTTTTGCTGAATTCTTCCTTGAACTTGTCGAACGAACCGAACGCGGCGTTGATGGCATCTGCCAGTGCGCCGGTTGGCTGACCGCCGGCGTTTGGCGCCAGGCAGTTCCAGTAGAAGGTGTGGTTCCAGACCTGAGCGGCGTTGTTGAAGATGCCGCCCGAAGAAGTCTTGACGATTTCTTCCAGGGTCTTGCCTTCAAACTCGGTGCCTGGCACCAGGTTGTTCAGGTTCACGACGTAGGTGTTGTGGTGCTTGTCGTGGTGGAACTCCAGGGTTTCCTTGGAGATGTGCGGCTGCAGGGCATCGTGTGCGTAAGGCAGCGGCGGCAATTCGAAAGCCATGATGATTCTCCTAATCAGGTCTGTTGCGGTGAGCGCAAGGCCGATCACGGGCGGCCGGAAATGCACCGGCGAGTTTTTACTCTTTGCGGCGCAGGGTTCGGATCATAGCACCGGGGTCGCGCCTTAACCACGCAACAACTGTGTGGGATAGAGGTTCCAGAGCATTGCAATTAATCATCCAGCGATGATCAGTTGCGCGGCGACGGCGAACATCATCAGCGCCACCACCAGATCGAGAATGCGCCAAGTGCTCGGGCGGGCCAGCCACGGTGCCAGCCACGCGGCGCCGAGGGCGAGGGTGAAAAACCACAGCAGCGAGGCACTCGCCGCGCCGACCACATAAGCGCCCGGCACCGATTGCTGCGCGCCCAGCGAGCCGATCAGCAACACCGTATCGAGATAAACGTGGGGGTTGAGCAAGGTGACCGCCAGCGCGCTGAGCATCACCGCGCGCAGCGAGCGCACGGTTTGATTCTCGCCTTGCTCAAGGCTCTGCTTCGAGCAGGCCCGGCGCAGCGCCTGGCTGCCGTACCAGATCAGAAACGTTGCGCCGCCCCAACGGGCGATCGCCAGCAGGGTCGGGTTCTGCGCCAGGATCGTCGCCAGGCCGAACACCCCAGCTGCGACCAGAATCGCGTCACACACCACGCACAATGCCGCCACGGGCAGATGGTGTTCACGACGCAGGCTTTGCGCCAAGACAAAAGCGTTCTGCGTACCGATCGCCATGATCAGGCCGAACGCCACCAACAGGCCGTTTACGTAGCTTTGCCACATGGGGAATATCCTTGAAAGAAGATGCTTGCTGGCTATTCTCCGGTGTGGGGCTGTATAAGAAAAACCAATAGTGCTGATCGCCCATTAGGAAAACTGATGTTCGACTATAAATTGCTTTCCGCGCTGGCCGCCGTGGTTGAGCAGGGCGGGTTCGACCGCGCCGCGCAGGTGCTTGGTCTGTCGCAGTCGGCGATCTCCCAGCGCATCAAATTGCTCGAGGCACGCGTCGGCCAACCCGTGCTGGTACGCGAAACACCGCCAGCGCCAACCGAGATCGGCCGGCGCTTGCTCAACCATGTGCAACAAGTGCGTTTGCTCGAGCGTGACTTGCAATCAGCGGTGCCGGCGCTCGACGAAGAAGGTCTGCCCGATCGCCTGCGCATCGCCCTCAACGCCGACAGCCTCGCAACATGGTGGGCCGAGGCGGTCGGCGGCTTCTGCGCCGAGCAGCATTTGTTGCTCGACCTGATCGTCGAAGACCAGACCGTCGGCCTCAAGCGCATGCGTGCCGGTGAAGTGGCCGCCTGCCTGTGCGCCAGCGAGCGCCCGGTGGCCGGCGCACGCAGCGTATTGCTCGGCGCCATGCGCTATCGGGCGCTGGCCAGTCCAGCGTTCATCGCTCGGCATTTTCCCGATGGCGTGCGCGCCGAACAGCTGCCGCGCACCCCGGCGCTGGTGTTCGGTCCGGACGATTTTCTTCAACATCGCTATCTGGCGCTGTTAGGCGTCGACGGCGCGTTCGAGCACCATTTATGCCCGTCCTCCGAAGGCTTCATTCGCCTGACCGAGGCTGGACTCGGCTGGGGCCTGGTGCCGGAACTGCAGGTGCGCGAGCAATTGCAACGCGGCGAGTTGTGCGAATTGCTGCCAGATAAACCGATCGACGTGCCGCTGTACTGGCATCATTGGCGCAATGGCGGCCAGTTGCTGAACCTGCTGACCGAACAACTGCTGCGCTCCTCAAAGCAATGGCTAGTGGCTTGAACGCAGCGACAAGCGTCAAGCAGCAAGAACACGCACCGTTTCAACTTGCATCTGGAAGCTCGAAGCTTGCAGCTGCTTCCCTGGAGTTTTTGATGAAAATTTTGGTTACCGGCGCCAGTGGCTTTATTGGCGGGCGCTTTGCGCGTTTCGCTCTGGAGCAGGGCCTTGAAGTGCGGGTCAACGGTCGCCGGGCCGAGAGTGTCGAGCATCTGGTGCGCCGGGGGGCGGAATTTGTGCCGGGCGATCTGACCGACGCCAATCTGGTACGCGACCTGTGCCGTGACGTCGAAGCCGTGGTGCATTGCGCCGGTGCTGTCGGCGTGTGGGGGCGTTATCAGGACTTTCATCAGGGCAACGTCGAAGTCACCGAAAACGTCGTCGAAGCGTGCCTCAAGCAGCGGGTGCGGCGGCTGGTGCATCTGTCGTCGCCGTCGATCTATTTCGATGGCCGCGACCATCTCGGCCTGACCGAAGAGCAAGTGCCCAAGCGCTTCAAGCATCCCTACGCCGCGACCAAGTATCTGGCTGAGCAAAAGGTCTTCGGTGCCCAGGAATTCGGTCTGGAAACCATCGCACTGCGCCCGCGTTTCGTCACCGGTGCCGGCGACATGAGCATCTTCCCGCGCCTGTTGAAGATGCAGCGCAAGGGGCGTCTGGCGATCATCGGCAACGGCTTGAACAAGGTCGATTTCACCAGCGTGCAGAACCTCAACGAAGCCATGCTCAGCAGCCTGTTGGCCCAAGGTTCGGCGCTGGGCAAGGCCTACAACATCAGCAACGGCACGCCGGTGCCGCTGTGGGACGTGGTCAATTACGTGATGCGGCGGATGGACGTCGATCAGGTGCGCAAATACCGCTCGTACGGTCTGGCCTACAGCGTCGCGGCGCTCAACGAGGGCGCGTGCATGCTCTGGCCGGGACGCCCTGAGCCGACCCTGTCGCGCCTGGGCATGCAAGTCATGAAGAAAAATTTCACCCTCGACATCAGCCGCGCCCGGCATTATCTCGACTACGACCCGAAAGTCAGCCTGTGGGCTGCCCTCGATGAGTTCTGTGCGTGGTGGAAAGCTCAGGACATCCGTTGAAACGATTCGGCCGGGCGGCAATGAACCGCCTTGCGGCTTGAGGGTCAATGCCTGCGGCTGCGGCGGTTATACTTCGCAGCATTTAGCCATCACCGCGTTTGCCAAAGGTTGCCTCAATGTCCATGCGAAACGATGCCCACGACGACGATTTCGACAACGTGCCAAGCCTGCGCGCCGACCCGTTCGATGACGATGACATCGCGCCCGGCCCCCGTACTTCCGTGCATTCGCGCAGTGCGCCAGTGGTCAAGGTCAAGGCCGCCAGCACCGGGCCGCTGTGGGCGCTGGTCGGTGCGTTGTTTTTCGCCTTTATCGGCCTGGCCTGGTGGAGCTTCCAGCAGATCTCGCTGATGGAACAGCAACTGGTCGCCACCCAGGAAAGCTTTGCGCGCATCAGCGAAGAAGCGGCGGGGCGCCTGCAGGATATTTCCGGCAAGGTCGTTGCCAGCCAGAGCAACGTCAGCAGCGACAGCGAAGCGCTGAAGCTGCAGATCAAGCAACTCGAAGCCAAGCTGCTTGACCAGAGCAAGCAGCAGCAAGGCGTGGCCGGGCAGGCCAGCGACCTGGACAAGCGGCTGGCGCAAATGACCGCGCAGACCACCGAACAACAGAACGCCAATACCCAATTGCAGGCGCAGGTCAAAGCCCTGAGTGCTGAGCTGGCGACGATCAAAAGTACTCTGGCCGATACCAGCAAGGTCGATGCCCAGTTGAAAGCCTTCGATGCCCAGTTCAAAAGCCTCGGCGCCGATATCGCCGCGCTGAAGAAGCAGGGCAACCCGAGCGCAGCGATCGATCGTCTGGAGCAGGACATCGTGGTGCTGAAAAGTCAGCAGGACAACCGCCCGGCAGCGCCACAGGGTGGCGGCAATACTGCCGAGTTCGATGCGTTCCGCGCGCAGATGACCCGCAACCTCAATAGCTTGCAGGCGCAGATCCAGAACCTGCAGCAACAGATCAATTCCCGCCCGTAAGCGCTGATCGAGGCTGGCGAGCATTGCTTGTCAGCCTCACGGCGCAATGTTCAGAAACGCTCTGAATATCTCTACATGACCGCAAGCCGTCTACGCTCTTGAAACACCAAAAAGAACGAGGGATGCGCTATGGGGTTTTTGCATAAAGTGGCCTGGCTCGGCCTGATTCTGTTGGCCGGTTTCGGCCAGGCCAGCGCCGCCACTGCCGCCAGGGATGACAGTCAGGCCGCCATCGCCCTGCTGGAAAAAGCCTTGGCCTATTACCACGACAATGGCGACAAGGCGTTTGCCGCATTCAGCCGCCAGGGTGAGTTCGTCGACAAGGATCGCTACGTGTTCGTCCTCGACACCAAAGGCGTGATGCTTGCCAGTGGCGGGCCTTCATCGGCGCTGATCGGCCGTGATGTCAGCGAAGTGCTTGGGCCGGATCTGCAGAAGGCATTCAAGGATGCGCTGAAAGTGCCGGAAGGCAACGGTATCCAGCAGGCCGAATACCGCTGGCAGAACTGGGCCGACGGCAAGGTCGAGCGCAAGCATGTGTTCTATCAGCGCGTCGGGCAGCGCATTCTCGCGGTCGGTTATTACCTGCCACGGGCCTCGGCCGAGCAGGCCAAAGCGTTACTGGATAAAGCCGCGACGGATCTGGCCAAGGACGAGAAGGGCACGTTGGTGGCGATCAACTCGCTCAAGGGCGGATATCTGCAGGATGACCTGTATGTCTTCGTGGTCGATCTGAACAACCAGCGGTATGTCGCCCACGGCACCAATCTGCGTTTGATCAACACTGATTTCGGCAAGGTCAAGGACCCGGAAGGCAAACCTGTGGGCGAGCCGATTCTGGCGCTGATCGGCAAGCAGGATGAAGGCGAATATGAATACCGCTGGAAAAATCCGGTGACCGGCAAGATCGAGGACAAGCATGCGTACCTGAAAAAGGTCGGGCATTTCCTCGTCGCGGTGGGTTACTACAGCCCTTGAGCGAACACCGTTCCCTTGTGGGACCGAGCCTGCTCGCGAAAGCGTCGTGTCAGCCAAATTCATTGGTTAATGACACACCGCCTTCGCGAGCAGGCTCGCTCCCACAGTGGTATTTGTTGCGGCAATTATTTCGCGCCGTGCTCCCGTCCGCGCAGCAGGTTGTTGGGCATGGCAATCGCCGCCGCCAGCCCCAGCAACGAGACTGCCGTGCTGACCCAGAGCAAGTGGCGGAAGGTCACCTGCAGCTCCGCGCGCAAGGCGTTCTGCGCTTCGCCGGGTGCTGCGTTCAGGCCATCGAGCAGGACGTTGCCCGAATGCCCCTCGCTGATCAGTGAACTGTTCGCCAGGTGGGCAAAACTGGAATCGTGCAGCAACGCCAGCAGCAGCGCCGACATCAACGCCACGCCCACCGCACCGCCCAGTGAGCGGAACAGATTGGTGGTGCTGGTGGCAACGCCGATGTCGCGTTGTTCCACCGAGTTTTGCGTGCCGACCAGCGACGTCGGGAACTGCATGCCGCCAGCAATACCGCTGAGCAGCATGAACAAACCGCTGAGCAGCGTCGCTTGTGGCGGACTGAAGGCCATGCCGAGAATCGAGATCGGCATGAGGATCGCCCCGGTGAGAATCTGCGGTTTGTAGCGTCCGGTGATCGAGGTGCGGCGGCCCGCAAAATAGGCGCCGATCGGCAAGCCCATCGCCAATGGCAGCAAGTGCAGCGCGGCGCTGTCGGCACCTGCGCCAGTGACGCTCTGGAAGCGCAACGGCATCAGCACGATCAGCGAGATGGCCTGAAAACTGGTGAAGAAAATCGTGCACCAGCACAGCAGCGCACTGCGGTTGGCGAACAGGTGCATCGGCAGCAACGGCTCGCGTGCCCGACGCTCATGCCAGACGAACAGCGCCAGTACCACCACGGCGCAGGCGAACAGGCCGAGCACTTCGCTGCTGCGCCATGAATGACCCTGGCCGACTTCAGTGATGCCGAGCAGCAACGCCGTGAGGCCGATGATCATCAGCACCGTGCCAAGGTAATCGATCACCGGTTTGCGCTGCGGAATCGGCAGGCCGCGCAGGTTGCGTCGTGCCACCCACCACGCGCCAAGGCCCAGCGGCAGGTTGATCAGAAACACCCAGCGCCACGACAGGTATTCGGTCATGTAGCCACCGAGCACCGGGCCGGCGACGCTGGCCACCGCGTACATGCTGCTGAAATAACCCTGATAGCGCCCGCGTTCACGCGGCGGGACGATGTCGCCGATGATCGCCTGGCTCACCGAGATCATGCCGCCGGCGCCGATGCCCTGAAGGATCCGCGCCAGCACCAGCTGTTCCATGCTTTGCGCCATGCCGCAGAACAGCGAGGCGAGGGTGAACAGCCCCATGCCGAACAACATCAGTTTGCGTCGCCCGTACAGGTCGCCGAGCTTGCCGTAGATCGGCACCGCCACGGTCATCGCCACCATGTAACCGGAAATCACCCAGGCCAGCAGGCTGACATCCTTGAATTGCGCGGAGATCGCCGGCATCGACACGGCGACGATGGTCTGGTCGAGCGCACCGAGGAAGATCGCCATCATCAAGGCGACCAGCACGCTGCGAATGGCCGGTTTGGGCGTTTCAGGCTGATTGAGAGTGGTCACGGAAAACCTGCGGGCAGTGATGGACCCGCGCGGCCATCGCGCGCGGGTAGATGCTCGCAGTGTAAGTCGGTAGGAAGCTATTCGATAGCCTCGTACGGAAGCCCGACGTAATTTTCTGCAATGGTTTTTTGCCCGGCTTGCGAGCTGACAAAATAGTCCAGTTCCGAAGCGCTGATGCGCTGGCTGAACTCATCGTGATCGTCAAAGCGATGCAGCATCGAAGTCATCCACCAGGAAAACCGCTCGGCTTTCCACACCCGGCGCAGGCAGATTTCCGAGTATTTTTCCAGCAGATCGGTGCGATCTTCGCGATAGACCTTCAGCAGAATGTTGAACAGCGTGCTGACATCGCTGGCGGCCAGATTCAAGCCTTTGGCGCCAGTTGGCGGGACGATATGGGCGGCGTCGCCGACGAGAAACATGCGCCCGTACTGCATCGGCTCGACGACAAAGCTGCGCAGCGGCGCGATGCTTTTTTCGATCGATGGGCCGGTCACCAGTTTTTCCGCGAGGGCGTGCGGCAGGCGTTTTTTCAGCTCAGCCCAGAAACGCTGGTCGCTCCAGTCATCGACGTTTTCATCCGCCGGCACTTGCAGGTAATAGCGCGTGCGCGTGGCCGAACGCATGCTGCACAAAGCGAAGCCGCGTTCGTGGCGGGCGTAGACCAATTCATCGTGAACCGGTGGCGTGTCGGCGAGAATGCCCAGCCAGCCGAATGGATAGACCCGCTCGAAAATCTTCAGGCAGTCGGCAGGAATGGACTGACGGGCAACGCCATGGAAACCATCGCAACCGGCAATGTAATCGCAATCGACGCGCCAGCTTTCACCGTCCTTTTCGAAGGTGACAAAAGCTTCGTCGCTTTTCATGCCGTGGGGAACGACATTGCTCGCTTGATAAATTGTTGGCGCGCCGGCCTCCCGACGAGCGGCCATCAGGTCGCGGGTGACCTCGGTCTGACCGTAGACCATCACGGTTTTGCCGCCGGTCAACGCGTGCAGATCGATGTGCACCTGACGCCCGTCCAGCGCCAGATCGAAGCCGCCATGAACCAGGCCTTCGGCATCCATTCGCTGACCGACGCCGGCCTGACGCAGCAGCTCTACCATGCCTTGTTCAAGCACGCCGGCGCGGATGCGCCCAAGAATGTAATCGGGAGTCTGGCGTTCGAGGATAAGCGTGTCGATGCCAGCGTTGTGCAGCAACTGGCCGAGGAGCAGTCCGGAAGGACCGGCGCCGATAATGGCGACTTGAGTTTTCAGGGTTTTCATTGTTTTTATGACTCGCAAGCTTCACGCAGCAACAGCCGGTGAATGATTTTATGGATCGAGTGCTTGCATTTTTCCCTTGCGGGTCTGTCAATTGAAGGTGAAAACTGAGCCGATACCTGTACATTCTGCCAATCGGTGCGATTATCGCCCATAAACCCGAGGCCTGGATTGAAGTATGAACAAGCCTGCCCTGCCTTCGATTCCGGTGTTCAAGCTCTACGGTGAAAGCCTGGACTGGCCGACCCCGGACTTGCTGCACTGTGAAACCATTTCCTCGCGCAGTCGCGAGCACCATTGGGAAATCAAACCTCACCGCCACGCAGATCTGTGCCAGCTGCTGTTCGTTTTCAAAGGTCAGGCAGAGCTTGAAATCGAAGGCCAGCGCACGCAGCTCGAGACGCCAGCGATACAGGTGCTGCCACCGTTGTCGGTGCACGGCTTTCGTTTTTCCGAAGATGTTGAAGGCTTCATCGTCACCTTGGCCACGCCGCTGATCAACCATTTGCAGGCGCAATTGGGCGATTCGGTACACGCGTTGGCCCGGGCGGAAAACTACCCGGCCGGCAAGGATGGCGATTATCTGAATAGCCTGTTTTCAGCGTTGCAGGCCGAGTACAACGGCCATCAACCGGCGCGGGAAATGCTCATGCATTCGCTGGTCAGTGTGATCATGGTCTGGGTCAGCCGCCAGGCGATCGTCCGCCACAAGGCCAGCCAACGACCGCAACGCCAGCGCGAATACCTCAACGGCTTCATTCAGTTGGTGGAAGAGACTTACCGCCAGCACGTCAAGGTCGAAGACCTCGCCCATCGCCTGGGCATTTCCGTGTCGCACCTTAACGGCACCTGCCGTGAACTGGCCGGGCAACCGGCGTTGCAGATCATGCACGAGCGGCAATTGCTGGAAGCCAAGCGGCTGCTGACCTACACCAGCATGACAATTTATGAGATGTCGGAGTTGTTGGGGTTTTCCGATCCGACCAACTTCACACGCCTGTTCCGCCGCCGCGTGGGAATTTCGCCAAAGGCATTCCGCGACCGCTTGAAGGCCGAGCAACAATCCTGAGAACATCGCCAGACCCCCGGGGGAGTTGCATTCCAGGTCAGGTCTATCAGCGCAATGCGTTCAGCGTGGCATTGTGCGGAATACACCGCTCATAGTTGCAGCTCGCATACTCGCGCGGCAGCTGGCGCAACTGCTCGACCCGCCAGGCAGCGGTGCCATACAGCGCCAGCGTGGCGGCGCAGGTGATGAAGATGGCGGCGTATCTTTTTGTTTTGATGTTCATGGTGTTCGACCTCTGAACGTCTACCTTGCGGTATTACTTTGAGCATAGGTCAGCGGCGCGCACTTGCCAGCGAGTGCGCTTGAGGATTTAGCCGGCCATTCAGCGAATTGATGCCCATGTGGGAGCGAGCCTGCTCGCGAAGGCGGTGGTGCAAGCGACATCAATGTTGAATGTACTGGCCTCTTCGCGAGCAGGCTCGCTCCCACAAGGGATCGGGTTTACAGGCCGGCATCCCAGGCCGGGGCATCGGGAAAGCGCTGCACGAGAAAGTCGAGCATGCTGCGCAGTGCCGCCGGCATGTGTTTGCGTGAGGCGTACACCGCGTAGATATTCATACGTCGCGGTTCTGCATGTGGCAGCAAACGCAGCAGTTCGCCGTTGTGAATATGCACGCCGGCCTGGTAGGTCGGCAGCATCGCCACGCCCGCGCCGGCCAGGGTTGCGCGCAGGAGGGTGCTGGCCTCGTTGGCGCTGATATTGCCCTGTACCGGCACCGATACCGGTTCGCCATCCTCCTCGAAATGCCACAGGCTCTTGCCGAAATAGGAATGGGTCAGGCAGTTGTGTCGGCTCAAATCCTCAACCGTCTGCGGCGCCGGATGCTCAAGCAGATAAGCCGGCGCTGCGCAGACCACCGAGCGGCACACGGTCAGGCGCCGGGCGATCAGATTCGGATCAAGATCGTTGCTGGTGCGAATCGCCAGATCGATACGCTCATCGACCAGATTCACCGTGCGGTCGAGCATTTGCAGATCGATGCTCACGCCTGGGTAAAGCTTGACGTATGCCGCCATCGCATCGGCCAGTTGCGCCTGGCCAAACGAGGTGCTCACGCTGATTCGCAGCAGTCCGCGCGGCGCATCATGGGGTTCGCTGACGGCGGCCTGCATGTCCTGCGACAGATCGATCATTTGCCGACAACGCGGGAGGATTTCACTGCCAGCGGCGGTCAGGCTCAATTTGCGCGTGGTGCGGTGCATCAGCCGCGCGCCGACCCAGTCTTCCAACTCCGCCAGATAGCGCGACACCACCGGCCGCGACAGGTCAAGGTGGTCGGCCGCCGCCGACTGGCTCCCCAAATCGACCACTGTGACAAATACCCGCATTGCTTGAAGCCGATCCATGATTTGCCCGCTTTCAGAAACAAACTATGTCCAAGCATCGCATTTTTTGTACTGAGTCTGGCAACTAAGCTCTGTTGCATCGCCAGACTGGCATTCGCAATCCGGAGCAACACATGATCGGCTTCACCCCCTTCAAACGCGTTCTGCTCGCCGCAGCATTTTTCGGCTTTGCCGCCCATGCATCCGCCGCCGAGCTGAGCCTTGATGTCTACAACCCGGGCACCCAGGCGATTTTCCCGGTCAGCTCGGTGCTGGTCAGCGGTGAGAAAGAAGCGATTCTGGTCGATGCGCAATTCGGCAAATCCCAGGCCGAGCAAGTGGTGGAAAAAATCCGCGCCAGCGGCAAGCAGTTGACCACCATCTACATCAGCCACGGTGACCCGGATTACTACTTTGGCCTCGACACCCTGATCAAAGCATTCCCGCAGGCGAAAGTATTGGCTTCGCAGCCGACCGTCGATCACATCAAGCACACCGTCGACGGCAAACTGGCCTACTGGGGGCCGAAAATGGGCGCCGACGTGCCAGCGAAAACCATCGTCCCGGACGTGCTCACGGGCGACAGCCTGACCCTCGAAGGCAAGAAACTGCAGGTGATCGGCCTTGACGGCAAACAGCCTGATCGCAGCTTCGTATGGATCCCGTCGCTGAAAGCGGTGGTCGGTGGGGTGGTGGTCGCCGAGAACATTCATGTGTGGATGGCCGACACCCAGACCGCGCAATCCCACGCCGACTGGCTGCACACCCTGCACACCATCGAAAGCCTGAAACCGCAAACCGTGGTGCCCGGCCATTACCTGGGCGACAGCAGCCGCTCGCTGGCCAGCGTGAAATTCACCGCTGATTACATTAAGGCCTTCGATGCTGAAACCGCCAAGGCCAAAGACTCTGCTGCACTGATCGCAGCGATGAAAAAGCGCTACCCGCAACTCGGCGAGGAAAGCTCGCTGGAGCTCAGCGCGAAAGTCGCCAAGGGCGAGATGCAGTGGTAAGCCGAACCTGAACACGCAGCATTTTCAAGCCAACTGGAGAATGTCATGAGCAAGATCGCAATCATTGGTGCCACCGGCCGTGCCGGTAGCCAACTGCTGGAAGAAGCCCTGCGTCGCGGCCATAGCGTCACCGCCATCGCCCGCGATACGGCAAAGGTCGGTGATCGCGCCGGTGTCGTCAGCAAGAGCCTCGATGTGCTGGATTCGGCGGCGCTGCAAGCGGCGGTGGCCGGTCACGACGTGGTGATCAGCGCAGCGCATTTCGCCACCGTCCCGGCCTCGGCGATTGTCGGGCCGGTGAAGCAGGCGGGGGTGAAACGTTTGCTGGTGGTCGGCGGCGCCGGTTCGCTGTTGCTGCCGGATGACACGCGGGTGATCGACAGTGCCGGTTTCCCGGCCGAATACAAAGCCGAGGCGAGCGCAGGCGCGGCCTTTCTGGAAGCGTTGCGTCACGAGCAGGAACTGGACTGGACTTTCCTGTCGCCATCGGCGGAGTTCGTCGAGGGTGAGCGCAGTGGCACATTCCGCGTCGGCAAGGATCATCTATTGGTCAGTGCCGAAGGACGCAGCTGGATCACGTTTGCCGATTACGCGATTGCGCTGATTGACGAAGTGGAAACGCCGAAGCATTCGCGCCAGCGTTATACCGTCGGTTACTAAGACCGGGCGAAGTCTCAATGTGGGAGCGAGCCTGCTCGCGAAGGCGGCATGTCAGTCAACATTCATGCTAAGTGAACGATGGCATTCGCGAGCAGGCTCGCTCCCACAGGCCAGTGTAGATTTTCAGCGAGACCAGGCCTGTTCGACCAACCAGTCCATCAATTGCTGAAGAGCCGCGCAAGGTTCCGCGCCCTGCGGCACCACCACGTAATACGCCAGCCCCGTCTTCACCTTCAATTCAAACGGCATCACCAGCCGCCCGGCGTCCAGATCATCACCAATCAGCGACCAGTCCCCGATCGCCACCCCCGTGCCGTGCGAGGCCATCGACATCGCCTGATCCAGCGTTTCGAAATGCTGCCCGCTGCCAAGGTTGCCCAGTCGCAATCCTGCTGCATCGAGCCATACCGACCAGTCCTGAATGTCGTGGGTCGGGTGCAACAACAGATGATTCTGCAAATCCCTGGGTGAATTGAGCGCCGGGGAGCCTTTGAGCAATTGCGGCGAGCAGACCGGTGTCAGTTGCTCGTCGAACAGATGCAGCGCGCCTGGCGAATGGTCAGGCGGCGGGCCGTAGATTACGGCGGCATCGAAGGGCTCGCGCTGAAAATCCACACCGTGTTGCAGCGAGGCCGTCAGTTTCACCGGCACGTCCGGGCGTTCCTTCTGCCATTGCAGCAGACGCGGTAGCAGCCAGCGCATCACGCAGCTCGGCGCCTTGAGTTGCAAGGTTTGTCGCGTCCGGCCGATGTGCTCGGCCGCCTCGCTGATCAGCCCGAAGACCTTCTCCACCTGCGGTAGCCATTCACGTCCTTCGGCCGTCAGCGCCAGCCCTCGGGCCAAACGAATGAACAACGGATAACCGAGCTGTTCCTCCAGCCCGGCGATCTGCCGACTCACCGCGCCTTGAGTGATGTGCAACTGCTCGGCGGCGCGAGTGAAATTGCAGCATTGCGCGGTGATCCAGAACGTGTGCAGCGCGGGCAGGGGTGGCAGGCGTTTCATGGCGATCCGAGGTATGACGTGAGGACATGGCTAGTATGACTTTTAATCGATTGTTGCTGCTAGGTGTGCGCCGTTCCAATGGGCACTCCACGGACCCTGTGGGAGCGAGCCTGCTCGCGAAGACGGTTTCATCATCAACACCAATGTTGACTGATCTGGCGCTTTCGCGAGCAGGCTCGCTCCCACAGGGGTCCGGTGTCTGTCTATGGGAATGAAGGGCAATCAACATGGCAACGTGCGGCGAAGTACTGGTCAGGCTGTTGGAAAATTACGGGGTCGAGCAAGTGTTCGGCATTCCCGGTGTGCACACCGTTGAGCTGTATCGAGGCCTTGCCCGTTCAAGCATCAACCACGTTACGCCTCGCCACGAACAGGGCGCCGGGTTCATGGCTGACGGTTACGCGCGCACCAGCGGCAAGCCCGGTGTGTGCTTCATCATCACCGGCCCGGGCATGACCAATATCACCACGGCCATGGGCCAGGCTTACGCCGATTCGATTCCGATGCTGGTGATCTCCAGCGTGCAGTCGCGCAGTCAGTTGGGTGGTGGGCGCGGCAAGTTGCATGAGCTGCCGAACCAGAGCGCACTGGTCGGCGGCGTCGCAGCGTTCTCGCACACGCTGATGTCCGCTGCCGAACTGCCGGTGGTGCTTGCTCGCGCTTTCGCGCTGTTCCAGGCCGGACGACCGCGTCCGGTGCACATCGAAATTCCGTTGGACGTATTGGTGGAAGAGGCCGATGAATTGCTCGCCAGCGTGCCGGTGACTATCGACCGCGCCGGCGCCGCTCCGGCTGCCGTGGACCGCATGAGCGAACTGCTCGCGACTGCTCAACGACCTCTGATTCTTGCCGGCGGCGGTGCTATCGACGCGGCAACGGAGCTGGCCCGACTCGCCGAATTGCTCGACGCTCCTGTGGCGCTGACCATCAACGCCAAAGGCATGCTGCCGACCAGCCATCCGTTGTTGATCGGCTCGACACAAAGCCTGGTCGCCACTCGCGCACTGGTCGCTGAAGCCGACGTCGTGCTGGCGATCGGCACCGAGCTGGCCGAGACCGATTACGACGTCACGTTTGCCGGCGGCTTTGAGATTCCCGGCAAGCTGCTGCGCATCGACATCGATGCCGATCAGACCGTGCGCAACTACCCGCCGCACGTGGCACTGGTCGCTGATTCGCGCAACGCCGCACAAGCATTGCTCAGCGCCTTGTCGCACCAACCGCTGGCCGAGCGCCGCAGTGATTGGGGCCAGGTTCGCGCCGCGCGTCTGCGTAATGAACTGGCCGCGAGCTGGGATGCGCCAACGCTGGCGCAGACGCGTTTCCTCGAAACCGTGTTGCACGAATTGCCCGAAGCGGTGTTCGTCGGCGATTCCACGCAACCGGTGTACACCGGCAACCTCACCTTCAACCCCGAGCGTCCACGTCGCTGGTTCAACGCATCCACCGGTTACGGCACGCTTGGCTATGCGTTGCCGGCGGCGATTGGTGCGTGGCTGGGCGGCCAACTCGATAACGGCGCGCGACCGCCAGTGGTGTGCCTCATCGGCGACGGCGGCTTGCAATTCACCCTGCCGGAACTGGCCAGCGCCGTCGAAGCGCGGGTGCCGGTGATCGTGCTGCTGTGGAATAACCAGGGTTACGAGGAAATCAAAAAGTACATGGTCAACCGCGCCATTGAACCGGTCGGCGTGGACATCTACACCCCGGATTTCGTTGCCGTAGCCAAGGGCCTCGGTTGCGCCGCACAAGCCATCAGCAGCATCGACGAATTGCGCGCAGCGCTGCGTAAAGCGACGGACCGGCAAGGCCCGACGCTGATTGAAATCGACCAGAACCAGTGGATGCAGGCGGTGGCCCAATGATCAGTTTTCCAACCACACTCGACGGCCTCTACATCAATGGCCAATGGTCGTCGGGCCGCGAACATCTGCGGGTGATCAACCCCGCTACCGAAGCGCTGCTGACCACCGTCAACGGGGGTGACGAGCAAGCCGTGGATCAAGCGATCAGCGCGGCGACCGAGGCGTTCAAACGCTGGTCGAAAACCACCGGCACCGAGCGCGCGGTGATCCTGCGCAATATCGCCAACGGCGTGCGTAACGGTCGCGAACACTTGATGAACCTGCAGTCGAGCAACAATGGCAAACCGCAGTTCGAAGCGGCCATCGATGTCGATGACGTGATCGCCACTTTCGACTATTACGCCGAACTCGCCGAAGGCCTCGATGCCGGTCAGGACAGCAACGTGCCGCTGCCCAGCGAGGATTTCAGCGCACGCTTGCGGCGTGAGCCATGCGGCGTGGTCGGGCTGATCGTGCCGTGGAATTTCCCCATGGTCACCACCGCGTGGAAACTGGCACCAGCACTCGCCGCCGGTTGCTGCGTGGTGCTGAAACCCTCCGAAGTGACGCCGTTGCCGGAGCTGGAACTGGCGGCGATCATCGCTGAATCCGGGTTGCCCGACGGCGTGTTCAATCTGGTCTGCGGCACCGGGCTGGCGGTAGGCGCGCCGTTGTCGGCCAATCCTCGCATCGCCAAGATCTCCTTCACTGGCAGCAATGCGGTTGGCGTGCAGGTGATGCAACGCGCTGCCGAAACGGTGAAGGGTGTGAGCCTTGAGCTGGGTGGCAAATCGTCGTTGCTGGTGCTGGCGGATGCCGATCTGCAACTGGCGGTGGAACTGGCCTGTGGCGGCGCGTTCTTCAACGCCGGGCAGATGTGCTCGGCCACCAGTCGGGTGCTGGTCGCCGAGCAATTGATGGATGAATTTCTTCAGCGTCTGCAAAAACGTGCGCAGGCGATTCGAGTCGCCGATCCGTTCGACCCGGAAGTGGAGATGGGCGCGCTGGTCAATCAGGCGCAGTACCAGCGGGTGCTTGGGCATATTGATCGCGGCCTGAGTGCGGGGGCGCGTTTGCTCTGTGGCGGCAATCGTCCGGCGGATTTGCCGCGCGGTTATTTCCTGCAACCGACGGTGTTCACTGATGTGCCGCTGGACAGCGCGTTATGGCGCGAAGAGATTTTCGGCCCGGTGGTGTGTGTGCGCGGTTTTGCCAGTGAGGCCGAAGCGATTGCCTTGGCCAACGACACGCAGTTCGGCCTGGTCGCGAGTGTAGTGACGCGCGATGCCACAGCGGCGGATCGCGTGGCCAATGCGTTGCAGGCGGGGCTGGTGTGGATCAATGCGCCGCAGGTGATCTTCCCGCAGGCGGCGTGGGGAGGGTACAAGCAGAGCAGTGTTGGACGCGAGCTGGGGCCTTGGGGGGTGGCGGCGTTTCAAGAGATCAAGCATGTGATCCGCGCGCTCTGATCACAGAGATGTATCGCCTGGACTGACCCCTTCGCGAGCAGGCTCGCTCCCACACTGGAATGCATTTCCCTGTGGGAGCGAGCC
>NZ_JBSICA010000050.1:0-23173 GCF_058245595.1 Pseudomonas sp. UF-293
CGGTATGTCAGGCCAGGAATTTTTGACTGGCACACCGCCTTCGCGAGCAAGCCCGCTCCCACAGGGTGTGTATTAATCATTAGAGTGGCGTTCATCCAGACGCAGGGAAAGGGCAGGCAATGACAAGGTTCTACGACGCACGCGGCAATATCTACGCTGTGGTCTCACCCGAAACCTTGCGCGAGGCTGGAATCGCTTTGCCAGCGAGGGCCGCAGACTGCGCCGCATCCAGGCAGCAATGGAGCGAGGCCGCCATCGCTTTGTGCTGTCACTGGCCCGAAGGCCAACGCCCGGCCAACAGCAAACCCCACCGCAGCGATGGCCTGCTGATCGGCCCGTTCCAGGCATCGGCGCCGTTCGATGTGCTGATCGTCAACACCGACGGCAGCCTCGCCGAACGCAGCGGCAACGGCTTGACGATTTTTTCCCAGGCATTGATCGAGCAAGGCTTGATGGCGGCGCAGGGTGCGGTGCTGCGTGTTCATCATGACAAGGGCGAGGCGCTGGAAACCTCGGTGACACCGGCGGAAATCGAAGGCGTGCGCGGTTTCTGGCTCGACCTCGGCCAGCCCGGATTCGGCCCTGAGGCGGTGGGCGCTCAAGCGGTTGAAAGCATTCAGTTCAATAATCGCGACGTCAGCCATGTCCAGGCTCTGGCACAACTCGATCCCGCTTGGACCCACAGCCAATTCGTCCGCATCGGCAATCCTCACTGCGTGACGCTGCTCAGCGATCCGGCCATGTTGCCGAGTAACGGGCAGATGCGTGAATCGCCCTTGAACCAACGGCTTACAGCCATTGCCTATGCCATGCCCACCGGTGCCGGAAATCCCTGCCCGGCGGGCGTCAATCTGCAATGGGCCGCGCTGGCGTCGCCGCAGAAAATCCTCGCCCGGGTATTCGAGCGTGGCGAGGGACCAACCGCGTCATCCGGCACCAGCGCCAGCGCGGTCGCTTGTGCTGCGTGGCGGGTGGGTTGGGTCGAGGCGGGAGAAGTGCGGGTGGTCATGCCCGGTGGCACCGCACCGGTTTTGCTTGAGGTTTCGGAAGGGGAGTTGCTGCGGGTGAAGTTGTTCGGCACGGCGCGGTTGATGGATTGAGTCAGCCGACGCCATCGCTGGCAAGCCAGGCTCCCACAGGTTTTGCGCGGAACACATTCCTTGCCACCAACTGGATCTATTGTGGGAGCGAGCCTGCTCGCGAAGAGGTCGGCACATCCGACATCGAGGCGCTTGGCATGGCGCTTTAGCGAGCAGGCTCGCTCCCACAGGTTTTGCTTTCGGCCTATGAGGTTCAGCGCAATTCTCAGCTGAACTCCACCACCGGCATCTGCCGTTTCATCAACACTTTGCCGTCACGAATCGAATACAGCGGCAGGCCCTGGCTGCGGATCACTTCGTAATCGCTGTCCGCCGAAAGAATCAGCAGGTTCGCCGGGCGGCCCTGTTCCAGTCCGTAACGCTCGCCCAGGTGCATGGCCTTGGCGCTGTTGTCGGTGACCAGGTCCAGCGCACTTTGCAGGTTGCGATAACCGAGCATGTGGCAGATGTGCAGACCCGCTTCGAGCACGCGCAGGATGTTGCCATTGCCCAGCGGATACCACGGATCGACGATCGAGTCCTGACCGAAACACACGTTCATGCCAGCTTCGAGCAGTTCATTGACGCGGGTCACGCCCCGGCGTTTCGGGAAGTTGTCGAAGCGCCCTTGCAGGTGAATGCTCTCGGTCGGGCAGGAGACGAAACTGATTCCGGAATGGCCGAGCAGGCGGAACAGTTTGGCGCAGTAGGCGTTGTCGTAAGAACCCATCGCTGTGGTGTGGCTGGCCGTGACGCGGGCGCCCATGTCGCGGCTGCGCGCTTCTTCGGCGAGTACTTCAAGGAAGCGTGAGTGCGGGTCATCGGTCTCGTCGCAATGTACGTCGACCAGGCAACCGGTGCGCTCGGCCAGGTCCATCAGGAACTTCACTGAGCTGACGCCCTGATCACGGGTGTACTCGAAATGCGGAATGCCGCCGACGACGTCGGCGCCCATGCGGATCGCTTCTTCCATCAACTCGCGCCCGTTGCGGAACGACTCGATGCCTTCCTGGGGGAACGCGACGATCTGCAGGTCGATCAGGTGACGGCTTTCCTCACGCACTTCGAGCATGGCCTTGAGCGCGGTGAGTTGCGGGTCGGTGACGTCGACGTGGGTGCGCACGTGCTGAATGCCGTGGGCGGCCAGGGCCTGAATGGTCTTCTTGGCGCGGGTCTTGGTGTCTTCTTCGGTGATGGTGACCTTGCGCTCGCCCCAGCATTCGATGCCCTCGAACAGCGTGCCGCTCATGTTCCAGCGCGGCTCACCGGCAGTGAGGGTGGCGTCGAGGTGGATGTGCGGCTCGACGAAGGGCGGCACCACCAGATTGCCGCCGGCATCGAGGTCCTCCGCGCCGAGGGTCGGCGCTTCGGTCTGGCGGGCGATGCTGTGAATCAGGCCATCTTCAAGGTGCAATTCGTGCAGGCCTTCCTGGTTGCGCAGGCGGGCGTTGATGATGTGCATCAGGCGAATCCTTTTTATAGGTCTTGTAGTGGTGCGCTGACGCGACGGGCGCCGAGCATACCGGTGACGATGACATACGTTAGCGCGGCAGCGGCAATGCCTACCAGCGGCGCGACCCAGGGCGAGCTGAACGCAGCGACGGTACCCACCCCGTAGGCCCCGAGGCCCGGCCAGTTGAACGCTGGCAACCGTGCGTCGGCCAGACGCGGATAGTGCCCGCGCCAGCGGTAGAAAAAGTCAGCCATGATCACCCCGCCAATCGGCGGAATCACCGTGCCGAGCAGGATGAGATATGGCACCAGCATGTCGTACATGCCCAGCAGGGCGAGCAGGGTGCCGATCACCGCGCCACCGAGGGTCACGGCTCTGCGCCGACCGGTGCGCAGCAGGTTGCAGCCGGCGACGGCGAAGTTGTAGATGGTGTTGTCCTGAGTGCTCCAGATGTTCAGCAACAGCATGGCCATCGCGGCCATGGCGAAGCCCTGCAACAGCAGCACTTCAACCACATCCGGTTGTTGATAGACGATTACGCCGTACGCGCCGATCAGTACCATCAGGCCGTTGCCGATGAAAAAACCGATCAGGCTGGCCAGCACCGCGACTTTTGCCGAGCGCGAAAATCGCGTCCAGTTGGTGGCTTGCGTTGCGCCGCTGACGAAGGTGCCGAACACCAGGGTGATCGCTGTCGACCAGTCCAGCGAACCGCTCGGCACCACGCTGAGCAAGCCTTCGAAGCCGCCGACTTTCACGGTCGCCACCCACATCGACAGCATCAGCAGCAACATCATGGCCGGCACCGCGATGTACGAGAGAATTTCCAGTCCGCGATAGCCAATGTATGCGGTGGCGCAAAAGCCCAGACCGAACAGCACCATCAGGACCAGCACGGTGCTTTCATCGAGATTGAAATACTTGCCGATCACCACCGCCGCCGTCGCCGTGCCCCAGGCATACCAGCCGATCTGGGTGAAACCGAGGATCAGGTCGCTGAGCTTGCTGCCGACTTCGCCAAAACAGAAACGGCCCATCAGCACCGAATTGAGGCCGCTCTTGAAGGCGATGTAACCCAGGCCCGCAGCGTATAGACCCAGCAGCAGGTTGCCGACGATGATCACCGCCATCATCTCGGCAAAACCGAACGCGACCCCGAGCTTGCCGCCGGCAAACATCGTCGCGGTGAAAAACGTGAAGCCGAGTAACACCATCGCCGTCGAGGCCAGGCCTTTGCGCGCGTGCATCGGCACTTCACTGAGCGGGTAATCGTTGCCGGAGGCGTTCTGCGTCATGGGGCAGTCCTTGCTGGAAGGGGGAAGACGCAGAAGGGTTGCAGCGGTCGTGCCAAGCGGCGCAAGTGACCGAATGTGTAGACGCGACTGTGATTTTCAGCGCGAAAGCAGTGCACTGAATGCACCAGGAGCCCGATGTGGGAGCGAGCCTGTATGTGCATGGCAGATGATTCAAACCTGGCGCCGGACTCTTGTGGGAGCGAGCCTGCTCGCGAATACGGAGTGTCAGTCACCGAATAAATTGACTGGAACGACGCTTTCGCGAGCAGGCTCGCTCCCACAGTGGCGGGGAGATGTGTGGTGCTTATTCGCCGCGATAGATGCAGCCGCTGGTGCACGTCTCATGAATGCGGATCGCGCTGAGTTCCGGCAGCAAAGGCTTCATCTCGTTCCAGATGAATTTGGCCAGCACTTCGCTGGTCGGGTTTTCCAGGCCGGGAATGTCGTTCAGGTAGTTGTGGTCGAGACGCTCATACAGCGGCTTGAAAATCGCTTTGATCTCTGAGAAATCGCGAATCCAGCCAGTGTGCGGATCGAGGTCGCCGCTCAGGTGCAGCGCGACCTTGAACGAGTGACCGTGCAGGCGTCCGCACTTGTGGCCGTCCGGGACGTGCGGCAGGCGGTGGGCGGATTCGAAAGTAAACTCTTTGAAGATTTCCACGGTATTTTCGGCTCTGTTCAGATGGCGTTCGCCGCAGCGATTCGGGCAGGCGGCGAGTTTATCAGCTTGTCTTTGGCCGTGCTGACTAAAGGGTCAGCAACCGGTCGGCGAGGCGACCGTTGGCCGTCAGTTCGAGAAATTCGTCGCCCAGTCGCCGACTCTCGTCCATCGCCGCGTGCCAGTATTTCTGCCGGCTCGGCGCATCGCCCATGAAGCGTTTGAAGTCATTACGATCGGGCAGTTTGCCGTAGGGCAGGCGGGCCAGATATTCCTTTGACGGCGCGACCAGCAGCACATCTTGCAGGCGCTGCACCGAAGCGCGGCGCCATGGCAACGTCTTGTCGAACCAGCCGGGAATCACCCGATCGGTGAAGTGCGGATAGAGCACGATGCCGTCGCCGCTGTAGGGCAGGTCGAGGTGGTAGTCGAGCAAACCGCCGTCGCGGAACGTACCCGCGCCGGCGCCGGGCAGGTCGCGCACGCCTTCCATCACCATCGGGATCGACCCGGAAGCGAGCAGGGCCTGGCGCAGGTTGCCGGTGTTGAGGGCAACGAAGCGCGAAGGGAAATCGGTCAAGGCATCAAGCGGTGGCGCCAGACGCGGATCGTGGATGATCAGCCTTTCGAAGTGCCGCGACAGCCGCGCACGGCCGCGCAGGTTGTCGGCGATCACCGAACCCAGCGCCAGACCGAGGCGCCCGCGATGGTCTTCGGCGAGGCGGCCCTGGCTCTTCACCACCATGATGTTCAAGCGGTAATCGGCGTTTTCAAGGATGCTCGCATCGCGGCCGTCGAGCAGATCATTGAGCATGCGCTGCGAGCTTTGGCTGATCTCGGCCATGGTCACGCCTTTGTTGAAATTCTGCTCGGCGTATAGCTGGCCGAGGCGGCGAATGCCCTCGGCGGCGTCTGGCAGGCAGGCGCTGGCGAAGCGCCAGGAACCCACCGAGGCGCCGATCAGCGAACGCTCGCGCGGCGCACTCGGCAGCCACTCGCCGAACAACGCCAGATCGAGCCCCTGAATCCCCAACGCCTTCGGCCCACCGGCCGCACCGGGCAGGGTGCCGACGTCCGTGGCATGCAATCCCTGCGCACGAATGCGCGCCATGGCCCGTGGGCCGGCCTTGAGGGTGAGGGCGGGAAACTTGATGTGGATGGCGGTCATACCGGTCTCGATCGTTAGCAAGCTGGCGATTATAAGCCGATGTTGCGAACCCTTGTAGGAGTGAGCCTGCCCCACAAGGGGGGGCAGACGCAAACCAGTGTGGGAGCGAGCCTGCTCGCGAAAGCGGCGGGTCAGCAACATCGTCGCAGCTGACACTGCGCCTTCGCGAGCAGGCTCGCTCCCACAGGGGACCTTGCCAGCAATGCGGCACAATGATGGCCATTCAGTTTCAGTTAAGTTGACCCCGCTAAGGTGCCCACCGTAAGCAACATATAAGAATTCGGAGACATCATGAAAACCCTGACTGCCCTGACCACTGCCTCGATCCTCGGACTTGGCGCCAACTCTGCGCTGGCGCGCGATCTCGGACCCGACGAGGCGCTTCGTTTGCGCGACGCTGGTACTATCGTCTCCTTCGAGAAGCTCAACGCCATCGCGCTGGAAAAACACCCCGGTTCGGAAATCACTGAAACCGAACTGGAGGAGGAGTACGGCAAGTTCATTTACCAGATCGAACTGCGCGACCCGAAAGGGCTGAAGTGGGATCTGGAGTTGAACGCGGTCGATGGTGAAGTGCTCAGGGATCATCAGGATACGTAATGAAGCTGAATAGTCGCGCCACCCGCCTGACGGCGCTGGCGCTGGTGTTGTTGTGCAGTACGGCCATGGCCCGCGATCTCGATCAGGACGAGGCGCTGGCCCTGCGTCGCGATGGCGTGATCCTGCCGCTGGAGCAAGTGCTGCAGCAGGCCATGGATCGCTACCCCGGCGCCAAGCTGCTGGAAGTCGAGCTGGAAGAAAAACACGACGTGTACATTTACGAAGTCGAATTGCTGACGGTCGAAGGCGTAGCGCGCGAGCTGCACCTGAAGGCCGATACCGGCGAGTTAGTCAAAGACAAGGAAGATTGATCGATGCGTTTGCTTCTGGTGGAAGACCACGTACCGCTGGCCGACGAATTGCTCGCCGGCCTGCAACGCCAAGGCTACGCGGTGGATTGGCTGGCCGATGGCCGCGATGCGGTGTATCAGGGCAGCAGCGAACCCTATGACCTGATCATCCTCGACCTCGGCCTGCCCGGCGTGCCGGGGCTGGACGTGCTGGCGCAGTGGCGCGCGGCCGGTCTGGCGATTCCGGTGCTGATCCTCACCGCGCGCGACTCCTGGGCCGAGCGCATCGAAGGGCTGAAGGCCGGCGCTGACGATTACCTGACCAAACCGTTTCATCCTGAGGAGCTGTACCTGCGCATTCAGTCACTGTTGCGCCGCTCCAAGGGCCAGGCCAACCAGCCGACCCTGCAGGCTGCCGGCCTGCATCTGGACGAAGGCCGCCAGTGCGTGGTTCGCGATGGCGCCGACATTCAACTGACCGCCGCTGAATTCCGTCTGCTGCGCTATTTCATGCTGCACCCCGAACAGATCCTCTCGAAAAGCCACCTCGCCGAACACCTCTACGACGGTGAAACCGAGCGTGACTCCAACGTCCTCGAAGTCCACGTCAATCACCTGCGGCGCAAGCTCGGCAAAAGCGTGATCGAAACCCGTCGCGGCCAGGGTTACCTGTTCGGCGGGCAAGCTTCATGAGGTCAATCCAGCGCCGTTTGAGCCTGGGTTTGATCAGTGTGATGGTGGTCGTCGGTCTGGTACTGGCGCAAACCAGCCTGTGGTTGTTCGAAGTCGGTTTGCAGCGCTACCTCGAAGCCGGCCTGCGCAACGACAGCGAAAGCCTGCTGGTGGCGCTGGTGCGCGGCCCGCAAGGTTTGCAGCTGGATGAGCGGCATCTGTCGCCGGCCTATCAGCGGCCATTTTCCGGGCACTACTTTCGCATCGACTTCTCCGACAGCCACTGGCGTTCGCGCTCGCTGTGGGATCAGGAGCTGCCGCTGCTGCCCCACCCGGGGCTGCACAGCAACCTGCAACTGGGCCCGGGTGGGCAGCGCTTGCTGATATTGCGCTCGGACTATCGGCGCCTGGGCCAGTCGATCTCGATCAGCGTCGCCCAGGATTACACGCCGGTCAGCGACAGCTTCCAGCGCATGCGCCAGATCGGCCTCGGCCTGGGGCTGGCGGCGTTGCTGTTGATTCTGTTCCTGCAACGCCTGACCGTGCGCCGCGCCTTGAAACCGCTGGAACGCGCGCGCGAGCAGATTGCCCAGTTGCAGCAGGGCCAGCGCTCGCAACTCGACGATCAGGTGCCGGTGGAGCTGGAGCCGCTGGTGGCGCAGATCAACCATTTGCTCGCCCACACCGAAGACAGCCTCAAGCGCTCGCGCAATGCCTTGGGCAACCTCGGTCACGCGCTGAAAACTCCGCTGGCGGTGCTGCTGAGTCTGGCCTCCAGCGACAGGCTCGATGCGCATCCCGAGCTGCGCAGGATTCTCCAGGAACAACTGGAGCAGGTGCAGCAGCGCCTCAATCGCGAACTCAATCGCGCGCGGTTATCGGGGGATGCGCTGCCCGGCGCGTTGTTCGATTGCGATGCCGAGTGGCCGGGGTTGCTGGCGACGCTGAACATGATTCATGGCGAGCATCTGGCGTTGAGCTACGTCGCACCGCCGGGTTTGCAACTGCCGTGGGACCGTGAGGACCTGCTCGAACTGCTCGGTAACCTGCTCGACAACGCCTGCAAATGGGCCGATGCCGAAGTGCGTTTGAGTGTGATCGAACGGTCTGACGGCTTCGCCCTGAGCGTTGAAGATGACGGCCCGGGGATTCCCGAAGCGCAGCGGGCTCAGGTGTTCAGCCGTGGCACGCGGCTCGATGAGCAGACCCACGGGCATGGGCTGGGATTGGGGATTGTGCGGGATATTGTCGATACGTGGGGTGGCTTGCTGGTGTTGGGCGAGAGCGAGTGGGGCGGGTTGAAAGTGGTGATTGAACTGCCTAAGCGCTGACCCGGCGCCTTGCGCAAATCTTGTAGGAGCTGTCGAGTGAAACGAGGCTGCGATCTTTTGATCTGGTATAGCAACATCAGAAGATCGCAGCCTCGTTTCACTCGACAGCTCCTACATGTCGTCAAAGTCAGACCCGGAACTGATCCATCAAGCGCTGCTGCTGGTTCGCCAGGCTGTTGAGCGACTGGCTGACCCGCGCCGATTCATTCGCCTGCCCGGACAGCGACTCGGTCACATCGCGAATCGTCGCCACGTTATTATTGATCTCCTCGGCCACCGCGCTTTGCTCTTCGGCGGCGCTGGCGATTTGCAGGTTCATGTCGCTGATCACCGTCACCGCATCGCCGATCTGCCGTAGCGCCGTCACCGCTTGGCCAACTTGCTCGACACTGCCCTGAGCCTGACGATGGCTGTTGCCCATCGAACCGACCACTTCCTGCGTACCGTTCTGCAATTGCTCGATGACCTGGCGGGTTTCCTCCACCGACTCCTGCGTGCGGCGCGCAAGGTTGCGCACTTCGTCGGCGACCACGGCAAAACCGCGTCCGGCCTCACCGGCGCGGGCGGCTTCAATGGCGGCGTTGAGCGCCAGGAGGTTGGTCTGCTCGGCAATGGCGCGGATGGTTTCCAGTACCGTGCCGATCTTCTCGCTGTTGGCGGCCAGGCCCTCGACCTGGACCATCGCTGCGCTCATGTCGGCGGCGAGGGTGTCGATGCTTGCGGTGGTGCGGTCGATCACCGTCAGGCCCTGACGGGTGGCGCGGTCGGCGTCCTTGGCGGCTTCGGCGGCCTGGGCGGCACTGCGTGCCACGTCCTGCGCTGTGGCGCTCATTTCGTGGGACGCGGTGGCGACCTGGTCGACCTGACGATATTGCTGCTCCATGCCGGCGCTGGTCTCGGTGGCGATGGCCGAGGACTGGTCAGCGGTGTTGCGCGCATCCTGCACCGAGCGCTTCACCTCGGCGATGATCGGTTGCAGCTTGTCGAGGAACTTGTTGAACCAACCGGCCAACTGGCCCAGTTCGTCCTGCTTGTCGTAGGCCAGACGCCGGGTCAGGTCGCCTTCGCCGCTGGCGATGTCTTCAAGCATGTGCGCCACGCCGAGAATCGGTTTGGTCACGCTGCGCGCCATCAGCCACACCAGCAGCAAACCGATCAGCGCGGCGAGCAGGCCAAGGCTCAGTTCGATCAGCGTGCCTGAGGTGTTGCTCGCATCCAATTGCTGCTTGAGCGCTTCGGCGCGGCTGACCAGGACTTTCTCCGGCACATCGAGCAACACGCCCCACGCCGGTCCGTCGGGAATCGGCTGGAACGGCGACAGCACTTTCAACTGGCCGTTGCTATGCAGGCTGCTCACGCCAGTGCTCGAGGCGAGCAGGCGCAGCAACTCGCTGCCGCTGGCCTGATCCACCGCATCCAGGCGCTGGCTGAGTTTGCCGGCATCCGGGCTGTAGCCGGCGAGCAGGCCGGCGGGGCTGACGATACTCACGGCGGTCTGACCGTCATACAGTTTGCGGCTGGCGTTCTGGCTGATCGCTTGCAGGCTGTTGAGGTTGATGTCGACCGACAGCGAAGCGATAACTTTGCCGTTGACCTGTAGTGGGAAGACGATGCTGGTCATCAGCACTTTGTGGCCGTCGATGACGTAGAAGTACGGCTCGATCACGCACGGTTTAAGCGTGGTGCGCGGGCAGGTGAACCAGGCATTGGCGGCCTGACCGCTGGGGCCGGTGCTGGTGTCGCTCATGTCGCTTTCCGGCAGCGCCATCGAGGTGACTTTGCCTGGGGTCGGCTGCGACCAGTACAGGGCAAAACGGCCCTTGTCGTTGCTGCCCAGCTCAGCCTGATCGGCGAACAGTTCGTCCTTGCCGTCCAGCGCGTTGGCTTCGAACACCAGCGACAGGCCGAGCAGATCCGGGTTGGCTTGCAGCGCGGATTTGACCTGACGAGTCATGTCCTCGCGCAGGTCGAAGGCATCGAGAAAACGCTTCTCGGCCTGCTCACGCAAAAACAGCACCTGCCGCGAGAAACCGTGGCCGTACTGATAGGCGTCCATGAACTGCTGGCGAATGCCGGCAGCCTGCACCTCGCCTTGCGATTCGATCCGCGCCTGCGCCGACTCGGTGAGCATCTCCATGCTCGAGGCCTTGACCAGCGCCGAGCTGTGTTCCATGCGATACAGCGAAAGACCGACCAACAGCGTCACGATACCGGCCAGGCAGAGGCCGGCGAGCAGGGTGATTTTCCATTGGATGGAAAGTTGTCTGAGCGACATGGAAAACATCCTTATCCGATAAATATCTGAGACTTTGCACTGTAGCGGCAGAAAAGCAGGTTTCTTGAGCTGCAAGCTGCAGCCATAGGCGCTATGGCTATCACTTTTCGCCTGTTTCTTGCCGCTTGAAGCTTGAAGCTTGCAGCTGCTTCCTTCAAAGTGCGCTCCCTTCTAATAAGACCCTCTGTACAAATCCGCCGGCCAACCCCGGGCGGACTCATCCTGTCTGGCGGTGTGTTTTCACCCGCAGTGTTTTTTGAGGTAGTGAAATGAATGCAGTCATAGCAGCCGTCGGCGTCATGCTGATCCTCAGCCTGTCGCGCGTGCATGTGGTGATCGCGCTGATCGTCGGGGCGCTGGTCGGTGGCCTGACCGGTGGTCTGGGCATCGACGCAACACTCAAGGCGTTCAACAGCGGTCTGGGCGGCGGCGCAACGGTGGCGTTGTCCTACGCCTTGCTCGGCGCTTTTGCCGTGGCGATCGCCAAGTCCGGCCTGGCCCATGCGCTGGCCGACAAGGCCCTGGCCATGGTGGATCGGCAGCATGCAACCGGCGGCGGTAACGTCAAATGGCTGCTGATCGGCCTGCTGTGGGTGGTGGCGATTGCCTCGCAGAACATCCTGCCGATCCACATCGCATTCATTCCGCTGCTGGTGCCGCCACTTCTATATGTACTGACCAAGCTGCAACTCGATCGCCGTTTGATCGCCTGCGTCATGACCTTTGGCCTGATCACCCCGTACATGTTTCTGCCGGTGGGCTTCGGCAACATCTTCCTCAATGAAATCCTGCTGGCCAACGTCGCCCGCAGCGGCGTCGACATCAGCGGCATCAATGTCACCCACGCCATGGGGATCCCGGCACTAGGCATGGTTTTCGGCCTGGCGATCGCGTTCATCAGCTATCGCAAGAAGCGCGTTTATGACTTGGCCAAAATCGAACAGGTCGAGCAGACGGCGGTGCAATACAACCCGCTGAGCCTGATGATCGCCGGTGTGGCCATCGCTTCGGCATTCGTGGTGCAGTTGCTCTTGGACTCGATGATTATCGGCGCTCTGGTCGGGTTCCTGATTTTCTCGGTGTCGGGCATCGTCAAATGGCGCGAGACCGATGACCTGTTCACCGAAGGCATGAAAATGATGGCGATGATCGGTTTCATCATGATCGCCGCCTCAGGCTTTGCCGAAGTGATGAAGGCCACCGGGCAAGTGCAGACGCTGGTCGAATCGTCGGCGGCCTGGATCAATCACAGCAAAGGCGTGGGTGCGTTGTTGATGCTGCTGGTGGGCTTGCTGGTAACCATGGGCATCGGCTCGTCGTTCTCCACCGTGCCGATTCTGGCGGCGATCTTCGTGCCGTTGTGCGTGCAACTGGGCTTCAGCCCGATCGCCATTGTCTGCATCGTTGGCACTGCCGGTGCGCTGGGCGATGCCGGTTCGCCGGCCTCGGACTCGACCCTCGGCCCGACCTCCGGCCTGAACATCGACGGCCAGCATCACCACATCTGGGACACCGTCGTACCGACCTTCCTGCACTACAACCTGCCGCTGCTGGTGTTTGGCTGGGTGGCGGCAATGGTCCTCTAAACATCCACAATTGCCCAATGTGGGAGCGAGCCTGCTCGCGAAAGCGTCGTGTCAGTCGACACACGGGTTACTGACCCAACGCTTTCGCGAGCAGGCTCGCTCCCACAGGGGGCGGCGATGTTTCAAGACTCAACTTTTGCCTCGGCGTGCCGTTAAAGCCTTTAACCACGCCAACAAAATCAAAAGAGTGAGTCCCCCGATGCGCCTGAGTCTCAAGGCTAAAGTCCTGTCCCTTGCCGTTCTGCCGGTGCTGCTCTTCGCACTGGTCATCAGCGTGACCACGCTGTTCATCCTCCAGGAACAGGCGCGCAAGGAGGTCGAACAGACCCGCGAGCGGCTGCTCAGCGACGCCAAGGCCACCCTGCAAAGTTACGTCGCCGTGGCCATGACCACGATCAAACCGCTGTATGACGCCGCCGCACCGGGCGACGATGCGGCGCGGGCGCAGGCGATCAAATTGCTCTCGGGCATCCGCTACGGCAAGGATGGCTACTTCTTCGGCTACGATTCCGAGACCGTGCGCCTGTTCAAGGCCAATGACCCCGATGGCGTGGGCAAAAGCTTCAAGGACAACCGCGATCCGAACGGCGTCTACGTCAACCTCGGCCTGGTCAAAGTGGCCAAGGACGGCACTCACTATCTGCAATACAGTTCGCCGCTGCCGGGCAACGCCAAGGTGCTGGTGCCGAAACTCGGCTACACCGAATACCTGCCGAAGTGGGACATGGCGGTCGGTACTTCGGTCAACCTCGACGGCATCGAAGCACAAGTGGCGCAGGTCGAGGCGCAAGTGCAGGAGCGCGTGCAAGGCGTGGTGCTGAGCATTGTCGGCGTTGCGGTGCTGGTGCTGTTGGTGATCGCGGCGGCGGGGATGCTGCTGGCCAACACCATTCTGCGTCCGCTGACCCTGATGAAAGCCAACCTCGACGACATCGCGGCGGGCGAGGGCGACCTGACCCGGCGCCTGAACATCACCAGTCAGGACGAACTCGGCGAACTGGCCGGCTCGTTCAATCGTTTCGTCGACAAGATCCACGGCCTGGTGCGGCAGATTACCGAGATGACCACGCAACTGACCGGTCTGGTCACCCAGGTCTCGGAACAGGCGCAGCGTTCCGATCAGGCCATGGAGCGTCAGCGCCACGAAACCGATCAGGTCGCCACGGCGATCAACGAAATGTCCGCCGCCGCCCAGGAAGTCGCCAAGAGCGCACAGAACGCCGCCGTCGCCGCTCAGCAGACCGACGAAGAAGGCCAGAGCGCCAAGCGCGTAGTGGCGGGCAGCATCAAACAGATTCATGCATTGGTCGACGATATCCGCAACAGCGGCGTGTCGCTGGACAGCTTGCAGCAGGACGTCAGTTCGATTGTCGGCGTGCTTGGCGTGATTCGTTCGATTGCCGAGCAGACCAACCTGCTGGCGCTCAACGCCGCGATCGAAGCGGCGCGCGCCGGTGAGGCCGGGCGCGGGTTTGCGGTGGTTGCGGACGAAGTACGCGCACTGGCCAGCCGCACGCAGATCAGCACCCAGGAAATCCAGGGCATGATCGACCGCTTGCAGGCCGGCACGCAGCAGGCGGTCGAAGCGATGCGCCGTTCCAGCGAGGCCGGCGACGGCACTTCGCAGCAAGCCAATCAGGCCGGAGCATCGCTTGATGCCATGGCGCAGTTGATCGCGACGATCAACTCGATGAACGCGCAGATCGCCAGCGCAGCGGAAGAGCAGACGGCGGTGGCCGAAGAGATCAACCGCAGCGTGCATCAGATTGCCGTGGCGGTGGACAGCGTCGCCGATGAAACCCAACTGGGCGCGCAAACGTCGCGCAGTCTGGCGGAGCTCGGGCAGCGGTTGGGCAAGCTGGTCGGGCAGTTCCGTATCTGACGCAATTCTGGAGCCCTGCATGAACCCTGTGGGAGCGAGCCTGCTCGCGAAAGCTGTGTATCAGACGCTGCTCTGATATCAGACGGACCGTATTCGCGAGCAGGCTCGCTCCCACAATTGGATTTGTGTGGGGCTTAAGGTCTGTCCCAATAGGGCACTTCGCCAAAGCACTCGACAAAAAAATCAATCACCGTCCTCACCTTCACCGACAGCCGTCGGCTCCCCGGCCACAGCACGGCGATCTGCTGCGGTTCCAGACTGTTCGACACCTGATATTCCCCCAGCACCGGCACCAGTGTGCCCTCGCGCACCGCTTCGCCAATAAGCCACGACGGAAACATCACCAGCCCTAAGCCTTGCTGGGCGGCCTGGGTCAGGGTGTCGGCGTGGTTGCCGGTGATCGGGCCTTTGACGGTGTACGGCGTCCAGTCCTCGCCATCACGGCGGAAAAACCAGCGCTGCTGACCGGCCGCGCCTTTGTAGGCCAGGCACTGATGCTGAGCGAGTTCGTCCGGGTGCTGCGGCGTGCCGTGGCGTTTGAGGTAGGCCGGGCTGGCCGCGACCTGAAAACGGTGCGGCGCCACAATGCGTGCCTGCATGCTTGAATCGTGCAGCGCGCCGATGCGAAACAGCAGATCGGCGCCTTCCTGTAGCGGGTCGACGTAATGGTCGGTTTGCTGGATATCCAGTTGCAGCTTCGGATACCGCGCGCAGAGCTCGCCCAGCCAAGGCGTCAGATGGCGCTGGCCGAACACCACTGGCGCGTTGATGCGCACCAGGCCGGTGGGTTCGCTTTGTTGCTCTTGCAACGCCTGTTCGGCCTCTTCCAGTTGCACCAGCAGCAGCCGCGCATGATGGCCGAGCGTGCGCCCGGCTTCGGTCGGGGTGACGGCGCGGGTGTGGCGGTAGAGCAATTGCTGGTTGAGCGCCTGCTCCATCAACTGGATCTGCCGCGAAATGGAGGAGGGCGCGACGCCTTCGCGGCGGGCGACTTCGGAAAAACTGCCGTGGTCGAGGACCGCCACAAACAGCCGTAGCGCTTTGAATCCGAGTTCGTTGAGCCCGTGCATGCTGTGTCTCGCTGTGCGTGTTGCGCAAAAGTGTTGTCCGGATGCTCCCATTTATCGCACAGCGGCGCCAGCCGATAATCCGCGCCATTGTTTATAAGCCTGGAAGATTGTGTATGCGCACGTTGGATGAAGGGGTGGTTGCGGCACCGGTGAAAAGCTCGGTGTTGCGTCTGCTGTTGCTGCCGCTGGTGATTCTCGCTGGCATGGGCTTGTCGGTGGAGGCCGGTTTGCTCGGGCCGCTGGGTGAGCAGGTCGGGCATTTGTGGGCGACGTTGAGCATTTTCGGCGTGGGCTCGGCGATTCTGTTTTTGCTCTTGCTGTTCGCCGGCCCACAGAAAGGTCCGGCGCTGACCGAGCTGCCGCGCTGGCAGTTGATCGGTGGTTTTCTCGGGCCGATCTACGTGGTGGTGTTGACGCTGGCGACGCCGCATATCGGCATTGCCATGACGATGATCGCGATTTTGTCCGGGCAGGTCGGCAAGAGTGTGCTGATTGACCATTTCGGCTGGTTCGGCGCGACGCGCAAGAAGGTCAACGGCGAGCGCTGGCTGGCGTTGGGCTTGATTGTGGTGGCTTTGGTTCTGATTGCGCGGGGGTGAGTGATGGGTCTGGTGATTTTGTTGGCGGTGGTGGTATTGGCCGGTGCGGTGTTGAGTGTGCAGGCCGCGATCAATGGGCGTTTGGGTGAGACGGTTGGCGTGCTGCGTAGCAGTCTGCAGACCTTTGCGGTGGGCGCAGTGGTGACCGGTTTGTTGATCCTGTTTTTCGAGCCGGCGCAGGCGGTGAGTCTGCTTGAGGTGCCGAAGTGGCAGTTGACCGGGGCGCTGTTCGGCGTGGTGTACATGATGGTGATGGTTGGCGCGGTGCCGGTGGTCGGGACGGCGGTGGCGACGGTGGCAGTGATTGTCGGGCAACTGGGGATGGGGATGTTGATCGATAACTTTGGCTGGTTGGGGAATCCGGCGATCGGCTTGTCTCCGAGTCGGATGTTGGCGATGGTGTGTCTGGCGGTGGCTTTGGTGTTTATGTATCGGAGTTCGCGGCAGGCGCAGTGATTTTTGAGTACATATCCGGTGCTGCGGATGTTGCCCTCCGCTCAGCCTGCCGACGGGCTCTGAGATCAAGATCAAAAGCTATTCGAGCTAACACTCATTGCTTTGTGCGGCGAACACCTGTGGGAGCGAGCCTGCTCGCGAAAGCCATCTCTGTGTCGCCCAATCTCTCAACAGTTGGCCAGCCTGCAACACCACCTTCTACACTGTCCCTTACGGCTTACACTCAAGCCTCAGACAACCACCACGCAAGGAGTCTGTCCCATGTCCGATAAAAAATGCGACTGCCCGGGCTGCAATTGCACGATCAAAGAAGGCGAACATTCCTACGCGGTACACGGTAAACACTATTGCTGCGAGGCTTGCGCTCATCACCACAAACACGGTGAAGAGTGTGCGATGAAGGGTTGCGGTTGCGCTCATCCGAAATAAGCGGGGCAAAAAAAAGTGGAGCCTAATCAGGCTCCACTTCCATTTTCAGACTGTCGTCTTCCCTTCGCTCAAAGTGCCTCACCGTGCCTTGCAGCGTTCGCCCCTCGACCTTGACCACCACGATCTTCGCCTGGTCGAGGTCTTCCGGCACCGGAGCCTGGACGCACAAGGTGAAGCGGTAAGGATCATCCGCGACCGTTTCCAGTGCGACCTGACAATCCACCGTTTTGCTGATCTGACCGAAGAAGGTGGTCAGGCCGTAATCCAGTCGGGCCGGGTGATAGGTGTCGGTCATCGTCGATTCCCCCTTTCGATTGCCAAGCCTGCGGTGAAGGCGGTGGGGTCAGTTGGTCTGGCGCCAGGTGACGTTTTCCAGGCCGAATTTTTCTGCCATCGGTTTGCTGGTCTTTTGCACTTTCTCGCGGCCGAAGCGCGGGATGCGACCTACGCCCGCGTCGCAGCTTGCCCAATGCCAGGCTTCGGCGTTGTCCATTTTGTCCGAGCGGATAATGAACGACTTGGGGGTGCCATGCAGTGTGTAGTCGATGACGTAAAGTTTTGCGTTGTTCATAAAGCCCGAATTCCTCCCTGTGGTATTAAACGGATCGCGCTGTGCCGGGAAAATTCATTCGGATTGTCCGACGGTAGCTATCGTTGGCGAGGGCGGGGCAGGCTGGTTACCATGGCGGCTTCGCCAACCCCCTGTGAACGCTCGCCATGGCCCTCGCCGCGCCCCCTGATCTGACCGACACCGATGTGCCCGTGCAACCGCTGGCGCGGACCTACCCGCGTGGCTTGTTCATCGAGCCGCACGAGCATGTCTGGGGGCAGTTGCTGTATGCGATGAGCGGGGTGATGTGGGTGGAAACCCCGCACGAAGCGCTGGTGGTACCGCCACAGCGGGCGGTGTGGTTGCCGCCGGGAGTGCCGCACGGGATCCGGGTGGTGTCGGACTTGCAGATGCGCAATATCTACCTGCGCCCGGCGCTGGCGGCGACCCTGGATGCGACGGTGCAAGTGATCGAGGTCGGCGGTTTACTGCGCGAGTTGATCGTCGGGCTGGTGGCGCAGGGCGATGCCGGCGAGGCTGAGTATTACGAGGCACTGGTCGGGCTGGCGTTGCTGGAGCTGCGCCGGGCAAGGCGTTCGCAACTGAAGATTCCGCTGCCGGACGAGTCCGACCGGCGTCTGATGAATCTGTGTCAGGCCGTGATGGCCGCGCCGTCGCTGGAAATCCCGTTCGAGCAGCATGCGGAAAACGCCGGGGCCAGCGTGCGCACCCTGGCGCGGTTGTTCAAGGACAGCCTCGGCATGGGCTTCGCCGAGTGGCGACGGCAGGTGCAGTTGGCCACAGCGGTGGCGTCCTTGATTCAGGGCGTGGCGGTGAGCGCCATTGCTCGCGATCTGGGTTATTCACCGAGCAGCTTCAGCGACATGTTTCGCCGGGAGCTTGGCGTAGCGCCTTCGCAATTCTCCGCAGCCTGAACAGATCCCTGTGGGAGCGAGCCTGCTCGCGAAAGCTTTGCACCAGGCAATGAAGTGCTGACTGGAGGACCGCATTCGCGAGCAGGCTCGCTCCCACACGGTTCTATGGCGGCTGCAGTAGGTTTGTCCGAAATTCAGAAGTCCTTGGCCGATACCGCTCCACCCGTTTCCCTAGACTCTGCCCATCACTTATCGCGGCGGAGTTCCCCCATGAACTACCTCATTTCTCTGGCCATCGGCCTGGGCGTCGGCCTGCTCTACGGCGCGCTCGATTTCCGTTCTCCCGCACCACCGGCCATCGCGCTGGTCGGTCTGCTCGGCATGTTGGCCGGTGAGCAGTTGTGGCCGCTGGGCCGGCAACTGGTCGCTGGCTGGTTGTCCTGAATTTCCCTTTTTCCTTTCGGTGGATGTGCCCATGAAAGCGTTGCAATTCGATCAGACCGGCGACCTGTCTTCCCTGCGTTTCGTCGACGTCCCGACCCCGGTGCCCGGCGCCGATGAAGTGCTGGTGCAGATCAAGGCTGCCGGGCTCAATCCCAGCGATGTGAAAAACGTCCTCGGGCGTTTTCCCTACACCACGCTGCCACGGGTTCCGGGGCGGGATTTTGCCGGCGTGGTGGTCGAGGGACCGCAAACGTTGATCGGTCAGGAAGTCTGGGGTACCGGGCGCGAGCTGGGCTTCTTCGCTGACGGCGCCCATGCGCAATTCGTCAAACTGCCGGCCAGCGGCGTGGCGCACAAACCGGCGCATCTGAGTTTCGCCCAAGCGGCCAGCCTTGGCGTGCCGTACACCACGGCTTGGGATGCACTGGAACGCAGCCTGGTCAGCGCCGATACGCGCTTGCTGGTGATCGGCGGCGGGGCGGTGGCAACCGCAGCTTTGGCCCTGGCAAAAGTGCGCGGCGCGCAATTGCTGGCGGCGGCGCGCCGGCCCGAGCAGGTCGCCGATCTGCAGAAGCAGGGCTATCAGACGATTCAATTGGATAAGCCAGAAGACCTCGATGCGCAGGTCAACGCGGTGTATCGCGGCGGCGCCGATGTGATTTTCGACACCACCGGTTTCTGGCTGCCGGCCTCGGTCGCCGCACTGGCGACCTTCGGCCGCATCGCCATCATCGCCGCGCCGGTCGACGGCCACGTGCAATTGCCGGCGCTGGCGCTGTATCGCAAGGGCGGCTCGGTGGTCGGCATCAACTCGTTGTTGTACGGCGTTGCGGCCTGCGCGGCGATGCTCGAGCAGTTCGGGCGGTTCTTCGATGAAGACCGCTTGCCGCTGCCGCAGGGCCTGGTGCAAGTGCCGCTGGCTGAAGGGCTGGCGCGCTATGCAGAGGTCAATCAGGGTGGTGGCGACAAGATCATCTTGCTGCCCTGACTCACGCAAATCCCTGTGGGAGCGAGCCTGCTCGCGATGACGGTGGATCAGTTAAACAGTCGGCGACTGACACACCGCTTTCGCGAGCAGGCTCGCTCCCACAGGGAAATACATAGGATGCGGGATCATTTCCGTAGGATCCCGGCCGTTTCTCTGTGGGCCGGGTCCTTTTCGCTCGCAGGCCGGCAAAACAGGGAAAGGTCTGACTTCACCCATTGCAGCGCACCGTTGCACAGTCCCGTCTTTCACTCAGGCACAGGGACAGGTGGATGCGCATCGCTGGCAGGCCCGTTGTTTTCACTCTCGAGATAGAAGGCGTTTCCCACGATCTTCAAGTGTTCGGCTTTCGCACCCGGGAAGTGCTCAACCAGACCTACGAACTGGATCTCGAGCTGGTCAGCGAGCGCCCCGATCTGGATCTGGAAGGCTTGCTGCATCGGCCGGCCTTTCTCTGTTTCGGTGCCGACGGTAGCGGCATGCACGGGCTGGTCTATCGGGTCGGCCAGGGTGATTGCGGTGTTCGGCTGAGCCGTTACCAGATCACCCTTGCGCCGCATCTTGCTTACCTCGCGCATCGGCGCAATCAGCGGATTTTCCAGAACCTGAGCGTGCCGCAGATCATCGCCAATGTCTTGGACGATCACGGCATGCAGGCCGATGCCTGGCATTTTCAGCTCAGCGCTGAGTACCCGGCGCGGGTGTATTGCGTGCAATACCAGGAAACCGATCTGCACTTCATCCAGCGGCTGTGCGAAGAGGAGGGCCTGCACTTTCACTTCCGCCACCGCCGTGAGGCGCACCTGTTGGTGTTCGGCGACGATCAAACGGCGTTCCTTAAACACGACGTGACGACGCGCTATGTGCAGGGCAACGGCCTGGTTGCCGATGCGCCGGTTATCGACCAGTTCACTGTGCGCCTGGAGCCACGCTCCAACCGCGTCGAGCGCCGCGACTATCACTTCGAAAAGCCTGCGGTGCAGTTGGACGCCAAGGCCAGTGCAGCGCGGGTTCCGCTGCTGGAAGATTACGAGTTTCCCGGGCAGTTCACCCATCGCGAGCGCGGCAAGCACCTCAGCCAGCGTGCGCTGGAGCGCCATGGTGCCGACTATCGTCTGGCTAACGGGCGCAGCAATCAGGCGCTGATGCGCGGCGGCAGTTTCATGACCATGGCGGATTACTCGCGCGCCGATTGCAACGATTTATGGTTGCTGACCGAGGTCGAGCACATCGGCAAGCAGCCGCAAGTGCTCGAAGAAGCGTTCACCGAGCAGGCTGACGCAGAGGGTTTCAGTCAGGGCTATCGCAACCATTTCGTCGCAACTCCGTGGGACGTGGTGTTTCGCCCGCAGCTCAAGCATGTCAAACCGCGCGTCAGCGGCAGTCAGTTGGCGGTGGTGACCGGCCCGCCCGGCGAAGAAATCTACAGCGATGCCTACGGCCGCGTGAAAGTGCAAATGCTCTGGGATCGCGACGGCCAGCGCGATGAACAGTCAAGTTGCTGGCTGCGCGTGGCCACTGCCTGGGCACATGACCGCTACGGCAGCGTGCAGATTCCTCGCGTCGGTATGGAAGTGCTGGTGGGGTTCACCGATGGCGATCCGGACAAACCGCATGTGCTCGCCTGCCTGCCCAACGCCGAAACCCCGGTGCCACTGGACCTGCCGGCGCAACAGACGCGCAGTATCTGGCGCAGCCAGAGCAGCCCCGGCGGCGGTGGTTACAACGAACTGCGCATCGAGGACCGGCAAGGCGCGGAAGAAATCTCCATCAGGGCGCAGCGCGACCTGGTCCAGCACGTGCTCAACGACTTGCGTGTGCAGATCGACAACCTGCACAGCCAAGTGATCGGCGGCGTCTCCAGCCTTGAGTTGCGTGACGAGGAACATCACCTGACCCACGGCAATCGCCTGACTGAACTCAAGCAGGACGATCATCTGTGGGTGCAGGGCGAGCAGCATGTGCGGGTCGCCAGCCAGCGCGTCAGTGCGGCGCAGCAGCTGCATTTCGGCGCGGGCGAGCAGGTGGTTTTCAACAGCGGCCTGCAGATCACTCTGGCTGCTGGTGGGCATTGGCTGACGGTCGGCGCGGCCGGCATTTTCAGCAGTGTGCCGGTGGTGCAGGGCGGGGCGCCAACGGTGTGTCTGCCAGCGGAACCCTTGCTGCCGGGCGCCGCGCCGTTGCTCAAGGCGACGTTCGATGCCGTGCAGCAACGGCATGCGCTGCTGACCACGCGGACCTCGCGTTGCCTGATCTGCGAGGCGGCCCAGGCATGAGCCTTTTGACGGATTGGCCTGAAGGTTTGCCGTGGGCTGAGCAGCAGGCGTTTGTGCTGCTCGACGGTGCGACGATCGCCGATTTACCGGCGCAACTGCGACGTCTCGACGCCGCCGCCAACGCTTTTGCGCTGTACGACCAGCCACCGTTTTCGGCCCTGCGTGACATCTCGCCGCTGCTGGTGGCGCTCGCTGACGCCGACGATCCGGTGGCGCGGTTTTATCGCCAGCATGCCCAACAGGAATGGGGCGTGCTGTTGTTCAGCGCCGCGCCGGCACATGAAATCGTCGCGCACTTGCGCCAGTTGCTGATTGTCGAGTTGCCGGTCGGCTCGCCGGTGTTGTTGCGGCTGGCGGATGCCGCCGTGGCGCAGGCGCTGTTTGCCAGTGGCGATGCGAGTCTGTTCGGGCCGCTGGGGTGTGTGGTCACGGCGGATGGCGCGCGGCAAGTCTGGCACTGTCAGCGACCTCGGCAAGGGCAGGGTGGGGCGCTGGTGGCGCCGTATCGGTTGAGTGCCGAGCAGGATGCCGCGCTGGATCGGGTGGATCGGCGGCGGGTGTTGCTACAAGTCGATGCGTATTTGCTTGAATATTTTCCCCGGTTTCATACCGGGGAAACCATCGCTGAACGTTGGATGCTTCTGGAACAAATCGAGGCAAAAGCCAGCGCGCTCGGCCTGAGCAGCCAATCGGAATGGCTTCACTTCGCCAACCTTGTCGCGTCTCTCAATGGTGCAGATCCGGATCAGCATCCGCAGATCCAGCACTTGCTCCACGAGCCCTCCCTGCAACCGATCGGTGAGCGCTTGACGCTGGCCGTTTCAATGGCCCGCCAATGGGCGTCTGAAAGAGTCCGACCATGAACCATCCCGCCGACCTTGCGGCAGCCGCCGCGTCCAAAGCCCCGATCATCGGTCCCGCCGCCTGCCCCTTGCGCAACACCCACGTGCAACTGCTGCCCCTCGCGTACGGCCTGGTGGAAAAACCCTTCGACCCCAGCACCGAAATCACGCTGCCTTACACCCTGACCACGCGCCCCATGGGCATCCGCCGCCTGCGCGACGGTTGGCTGTACATCGTCGACAGTCTCAGCGGTGAGCTCTATGAATACCGCGTGCTTGAAGGCGTCATCAGCGCATTGCTGCATCGCGGCAAAAGCGTCAGCGAGGATCAGCGCAGCGCCATCGAGGAACGTCCGGC
>NZ_JBSICA010000051.1:0-21753 GCF_058245595.1 Pseudomonas sp. UF-293
CTTTTGATCTTCAAAGTCAAAAGATCGCAGCCTTCGGCAGCTCCTACAGGGTTATCAGCAGCTCCGAGCCGCCGTTGGCATTTGTTACGAGGCTGTTTTAATGCCGCTGTCCAACATCCGCATCATCCATCAGGACGCCGCCGTACTGGTGGTCGACAAACCGACCCTGCTGCTCTCGGTGCCCGGCCGCGCTGACGACAACAAGGATTGCCTGATTACCCGCCTGCAGGAAAACGGCTACCCGGAAGCGCGCATCGTCCATCGCCTGGACTGGGAAACCTCCGGCATCATCCTGCTGGCCCGGGATGCCGATACTCACCGTGAACTGTCGCGGCAGTTTCATGACCGCGAAACCGAAAAGGCCTACACCGCTTTGGCCTGGGGTCAGCCGGAGCTGGACAGCGGCAGCATCGATCTGCCCCTGCGCTATGACCCGCCGACCAAACCGCGACACGTGGTCGATCACGAATTCGGCAAGCACGCGCTGACCTTCTGGAAAGTGCTGGAACGGTGCGGCGACTGGTGCCGGGTCGAACTGACACCGATCACCGGGCGCTCGCATCAACTGCGCGTGCACATGTTGTCGATCGGTCACCCGCTGCTCGGTGACGGCCTCTATGCCCACGAGCAAGCGCTGGCCGCCTGGCCACGTCTGTGCCTGCACGCGAGCATGCTCAGCTTCACTCATCCGCAAAGCGGTGAACGCCTGCGTTTCGAGTGCCCGGCACCGTTCTGACAGCCAGCAGCGGCCCCATGTGGGAGCGAGCCTGCTCGCGAAAGCGGTATCACATTCAGCATTGATGTGGACTGATCAATCGCTTGCGTGAGCAGGCTCGCTCCCACAGGGGATCCGGTCCGGATTCAATTCCCCGGCCAATACGTTAAACTCCCGGCCATTGCTGTCTGGAGTTTCTTATGCGCGCAGAGTTGAACCAGGGCCTGATCGACTTTCTCAAGGCCTCCCCTACCCCGTTCCACGCCACCGCCAGCCTCGTTCAGCGTCTGGAGGCCGCCGGTTATGTGCGCCTCGACGAGCGCGAGCCATGGTCCACCGAGGCCAACGGCCGCTATTACGTCACCCGCAACGACTCCTCGATCGTCGCGATCAAAATGGGCCGCAACTCGCCCCTGCACGACGGTATCCGCCTGGTCGGCGCCCATACCGACAGCCCGTGCCTGCGGGTCAAGCCACAACCGGAACTGCAGCGTCAGGGCTTCTGGCAACTGGGCGTCGAAGTCTACGGCGGCGCGCTGCTGGCGCCGTGGTTCGACCGCGATCTGTCGCTGGCCGGCCGCGTGACCTTCCGCCGTGACGGCAAGGTCGAGAGCCAATTGATCGACTTCAAGGCGCCGATCGCGATCATTCCCAACCTGGCCATTCACCTCAACCGTGAAGCCAACCAGGGCTGGGCGATCAACGCGCAGACTGAACTGCCGCCGATCCTCGCCCAGTTCGCCGGTGACGAGCGCGTCGATTTCCGCGCCGTGCTCACCGATCAACTGGCTCGCGAACACGGCCTGAATGCCGACGTGGTGCTGGATTACGAGCTGAGTTTCTACGACACGCAAAGTGCTGCAGTGATCGGTCTGAACGGTGATTTCATTGCCGGTGCGCGTCTGGATAACCTGCTGTCGTGCTACGCCGGCCTGCAAGCGTTGCTCACCGCCGAGACCGACGAAACCTGCGTGCTGGTCTGTAACGATCACGAAGAAGTCGGCTCCTGCTCGGCATGCGGTGCCGACGGCCCGATGCTCGAACAGACCCTGCGCCGCCTGCTGCCGGAAGGTGACGAGTTCGTCCGCACCATTCAGAAATCCCTGCTGGTGTCGGCCGATAACGCCCACGGCGTGCACCCCAACTACGCGGAAAAGCACGACGCCAACCACGGCCCGAAACTCAATGCCGGCCCGGTGATCAAGGTCAACAGCAACCAGCGCTACGCCACCAACAGCGAAACCGCCGGTTTCTTCCGCCATCTGTGCATGGCCGAAGAAGTCCCGGTGCAAAGCTTCGTGGTGCGCAGCGACATGGGCTGCGGCTCGACCATCGGCCCGATCACCGCCAGTCACTTGGGCGTGCGCACCGTCGACATCGGCCTGCCAACCTTCGCCATGCACTCGATTCGCGAGCTGTGTGGCAGCCATGACCTGGCACATCTGGTCAAAGTGCTCAGCGCGTTTTATGCCAGTCGCGAATTGCCATAACGGCTGACAAGCTTCGCGAGCAGGCTCGCTCCCACAATGGAATGCCATTCACCTGTGGGAGCGAGCCTGCTCGCGAAAGCGCTGCTTCAGACACCAGAAACCTCACTGACTTGAAGCATTCCTGAGTCACATCACCCGCCCGCCCCGAAAACCCGCCTAGACTGCAAGAATCCTCTACAGACAAGGCAGTCTCCATGATCTCGATGTCCTCCTTCCACGCCATGCTCATCCCCATCCTCAGCGGGATGATCCTGCTGGCCATCGGCTTCAACTTCCGTGACAAGAACGCCGGGGTGTTCGCCATGTGGATCGGCATGCTGATGATCCTCGCCACGGTGGTCTACAAGATCCTCGCCAAACTCAACGAATGACCGCGCCCGGCTCGCATTGCGCCGGAGGGCCTCGTACACTCCAGCGCATCCGCCTATCGCGAGGTTGTCTTCTGGTGTTTGCTCGTCTTTTTGCTTTGCCCGGTCTGCTGCTTGTCTGCCTGATGACGCTGCTGCCGCTGGCGCCCGCCCAGGCAGTCGGTCTGCCCGGCCTGCTCAACACTTCCAAGCCGCAGCCTGAAGCCGTAGAACCCCTCGGCCAGTCGCTGGACGAAGTGATCAAGTCGCTGGAAAACGACAAGCAACGTGCACAACTGCTCAGCGATCTGAAAAAACTGCGCGACGCCACGAAGAAAGCTCAGACCCCCCCCGAAGAAGGCGTGCTGGGCCTGATCGGCGGCACCCTCGCCAACTTCGAAAAGCAGTTTTCCGGCGCCGACAGCCCGATTACCCGCTGGTCCAACGAGTTCGATCTGGCCAAGGATGAACTGACCAGCAAGCTGCTGCCGGCCAATGAATGGCTGCCGATCATCTTCGGTTTCGCGGTGATCCTGATGGTCTGGAGCCTGCTCGCCGCCGCGCTGATCTGGCTTGGCCACCGCGTGCGCATGCGCTTTGGCCTTACCGAAGAACTGCCGCAACACCCCAAGGCCCTCGACATGCTGCGCTTTGCCCTGCGCAAGCTCGGGCCGTGGCTGATCGCGTTGGTGATGACGGTGTATATGAGCTACGTGTTGCCGTCTTCGCTGGGCAAAAGCCTGGCGATGGTGCTGGCCTATGCCTTGGTGGTCGGCACCTGCTTCTCGGCGATCTGCGTGATCGCCTTCTCCCTGCTCGACGGCCCGCACCGCCATCGCGCGCTGTACATCCTGCGTCATCAGGCATTTCGGCCGTTGTGGCTGATCGGCAGCTTCGCCGCGTTTGGTGAAGCGCTGAGTGATCCGCGTCTGGTCGAGAGCCTGGGCGTGCATCTGGCGCACACCGCCGCGACCACCGCCAATGTCCTCGCGGCACTGTCGACCGGCCTGTTCATTCTGCGATTCCGCCGACCGATCGCGCACCTGATCCGCAACCAACCGCTGTCACGCCGCCTGACCCGCCGCGCCCTCAGCGACACCATCGAGATCCTCGGCACCTTCTGGTACGTGCCGGCACTGGTGCTGGTCGGCATCTCGCTGTTCGCCACATTTGTCTCTGCCGGCGATACCAGCACCGCGCTGCGGCAGTCGCTGATCTGCACGGTTCTGCTGGTGTTGTGCATGGTCATCAACGGCCTGGTGCGCCGCCATTCGCTGAAGCCACAACGCGGGCCGAAACGCCATGCGCTGTACTCGGAACGATTGAAAAACTTCTTCTACACCCTGACGCATTTGCTGGTGTGGCTGATCTTCATCGAGCTCGGCCTGCGGGTGTGGGGCCATTCGCTGATCGCGTTCGCCGAAGGTGATGGCCATGACATCAGCGTCAAACTGTTCAGCCTGATCGGCACGCTGATTTTTTCCTGGCTGATCTGGATTCTCGCCGATACCGCCGTGCACCACGCTTTGACCCGCTCGCGCAAAGGCTTGGCCAACGCCCGCGCGCAAACAATGATGCCGCTGATCCGCAACGTGCTGTTCGTGGCGATTTTCATCATCGCGCTGATCGTCGCGCTGGCGAACATGGGCATGAACGTCACGCCATTGCTGGCCGGTGCCGGGGTGATCGGTCTGGCCATCGGCTTCGGCGCGCAATCGCTGGTCGCTGACCTGATCACCGGCCTGTTCATCATCATCGAAGACTCCTTGGCCATCGATGATTACGTCGACGTCGGCGGCCACCTCGGCACCGTCGAAGGCCTGACCATCCGCACCGTGCGCCTGCGCGACATCGACGGCATCGTCCACACCATCCCGTTCAGCGAAATCAAAAGCATCAAGAACTACTCGCGGGAATTCGGCTACGCCATCTTCCGCGTCGCCGTGCCGTACAACATGGAAATCGACGATGCGATCAAACTGATGCGCGACGTCGGCCAGAAGATGCGCAGCGATCCGCTGCAACGCCGCAACATCTGGTCGCCGCTGGAGATTCAGGGTGTGGAGAGTTTCGAGTCCGGCAGCGCGATTTTGCGCGCACGGTTCAAGACTGCGCCGATCAAGCAGTGGGAGGTTTCCCGGGCGTTCAACCTTTCGCTGAAGCGGCAACTGGATGAGGCGGGGCTGGATCTGGCGACACCGCGGATGAGTGTGCAGGTGATTACGCCTGGGGTTGAAATGAAAAAGGAAGGCTGAACTGAGATGGCCCCCTATTGGCAGGTAATACCAATAGGGGGCTAATTTTATCTGGCTTTGAAACCCGGTTTTCCTTCAGCGGCGCGCCACTTTTTTACTTCCGCCACAATATTTTCCGGACCGCTTTTTCCCGACTCTGGGTAGTAAATTAAATCGGAACCCGCTGGATGCTCACTCAGTCGTTCAAACTCCATTACAGCTGAGGTATGCCCCTTTTCAGTCGCGTAATCCGATTGGTATATCTTTTTTACAAAATGCAAAAATTGCTCTTCCGATATTTCATCGATCATTAATTTTTTCATTACTCGGCTCCCTTATGAACTGCCAAATGCTGTTTCGGAGTTAGCAAGCGCAGGTTATCAATATCGTATAACTGCCCACCATCCGATAACGATGAGACATGGTGCAACTCAAACTTCACTCGTTTACCAACTCGATCGCCCGCTTTCACATACGGTGATCGGCCTTTGCTCATTGCACTGAGACTGCCAGGATCAAACGACATCGCCAGTTCCGCGTCAGCGCTCACCGCTTTCCAGAAAGTCTCCCTGAATGCCCTGAAATCCTTGAAGTTTTTGCCTCGCAATTGATCTGCGATTCTCGATGGAATCGCCGCCCCCTCGCCCTGCGTAGCCGCCCCCAGCCATCCACCCGCAACCGGCGCACCATAACCACTGGCCACCCCTGGATCATTGCGTCGATCCCGGAACATGACGTACTGCGGTGGCAGACCCGATTCCGGTGGGAAGACCAGAATGAAGTCGTCGAAACGAATGTTGCCCCGCCCTGGGTAAGCGTCGATCCGTCCTTCAATCGGCACAAGGTTGCCGCCGATATATCGCGGTGGGGCCGGGTTCTCGATGGGGAACAGCGTTGAACTGTCTGCCGGCGTTACTGAGGGAGTCCAGACCGCGGTTGTCGGCGGGATGTCAGTGAGCGTCGCGCTGTAAGTGTTGTTCCCTGCGTTGAAACCAGCTGCAACCACGCGAACGCCGGAAGGCAGTTTTGTCCCCGCTACCGGAACGACAAGCAGTTCGGCGAGAGATCCCGTCAGTGGCCGGGCGCTCAAACGCACCGGCAGATTCAGTCGTGCTCTTTCGCTTGCCAGCCTGTCCAGATCAGGCAGTTGACCGGGCAGCAGATCTGCCAGTGGAAGGCTGAGCAGAAAGCGTTCAGGCAATTCCCCATTACCCAACACCGGCGAGTAGACAAACGCACTCACCCCCACCATCAGACCGGACGCCGTGCCGGCAGCCAGCCCCGATAAACCGGCCACCGCCGAGCGAATCGAAGCGGCAAAACCCGCCATCAGGTTGTCGGCGATCGCGACCGCACCAGCGGACGTCGCAAATACCAGTTGGGCGTGGCTGGTATTGCCCTGAAAGCGCAACAGGCTACTGTGACCACCGGAGGTGTCCTGCCGGCGCTTATCCTCATCAACCCTGCGTGCTTCGGCTTCGGCTTCAGCCTCAAGCGCCGCCTGTTCCTCGGCACGCTTGCGCTCTAGTGCCTCAGCCGCCAAACGGGCCTGTTCTTCTTCGAGCCGCCTGAGTTCATCGGCAGCGGCCTGCCGCGCCAGCTCCTCCGCCTGCCGCCGCGCCTGCTCCTGAGCGACGCGGGCCTGTTCCTGTGCAACCTGCCTGGCGTGTTCCGCCGCCAACCGGGCCTGCTCCTGAGCAATCCGCTCGGCTTCCTGCGCTTGCACCACGGCAATCATGCCCTTGACCGTCGCCGACTGGCTGTTCAAAACGCCAATGCCTTCAACCAGTAACTTGGCGTTGAACAAGGCGCTATAGGCCTGCCGTACGCTGACGCTGCCGCTTCTCCGATTGACTTGCGGTAAACGACCTCCGTTGAAAAAGGTTTCAACCTGGGCGTGGCCGAAACGTTCGATGGCCACGTCCTTTGCCAGCAGAAGCGCGCCGAACTTTCTGGCTATCAGCGACTCCCTGAATCGCATCTCCCGCGCCAGCGCATCCAAAGGCGGCAAGACACTTTGATCGCCTGCTGCGCGTACTTCTGCCAGCTCAAGCTCGATGACCTGGGCAATATTTCTGGAAGTATCTTTATAGATACTTTCCATATCGAGTATTTCACCCAAAGGCGCAAAGTTGATGCTTGGCCCCGAACCGTCTCCTGCACCTAAATAATGTAAATATTCATCTTGTTTATCCGGACGCACAACAATCGGCGGAAGCGTTATTCCATTACGCTGCATTTATAAATCCTCCATGGACAATAGTTTTGTCGCGCTGGCCGGTCACCCTCAAACAGCCAATAACGTGACCGGTACCTGGAGAAATTTATGGAAATAAATGTTGTGCGGTGCGGTACATAGTTATCGCCCGCGTTTTATCTGTCACGCCGGACGGAACTGATAAAACGGTAGGAGTTTTCCCTGTCGGAGCGCATAGCGCTTCCTTGCCCGATCGCACTTGCGTGCAATGCCTTTGTCACACGCAAGGAAGCCCAACAACAATAATCAAGGAGACCCCCATGCATCTGACGCGCATTGCCCAAACCCTCTTGCTCACGCTGGTCGCCAGCCACGCCGGCGCCGCGACGATGGACAGCGCCCGCACACAGATCGCCGAGCAGGCGCAGAAGCTCGAACCGGAGCTGCTGGAAACCCGCCGCGACCTTCACGCCCATCCAGAACTTGGCAACACTGAAAAACGCACCGCTGAACTGGTCGCCAAACAGCTGCAAGCCATGGGCCTGGAAGTGAAAACCGACGTCGCCCGCACCGGCGTAGTGGCCGTGCTCAAAGGCGCCCTGCCCGGCCCGACCGTGGCCCTGCGCGCCGACATGGATGCGCTGCCGGTCAAGGAAGTCTCCGATCTGCCGTTTGCCTCGAAAGCCAAAGGCACGTATCTCGACAAGGAAGTCGACGTCATGCACGCCTGCGGCCACGACGCCCATACCGCGATCCTGCTCAGCGCGGCGAAAATTCTGACGGGCATGCGCGACACCCTGCCCGGCACCGTGGTGTTCTACTTCCAGCCTGCCGAAGAAGGTCCGAGCGATTTTATTCCCGACGGCAAAAACACTTGGGGCGCGAAGATGATGGTCGAGGAAGGCGTGATGAAATCGCCGAAACCGGACGCGATATTTGGCCTGCACGTCTGGGCCGGCGTCCCCGCCGGCCAGATCGCCTACCGCCCCGGCCCGACCCTGGCCAGCTCCGACGACCTGCGCATCAAGATCCACGGCAAACAAACCCACGCCGGCCGCCCCTGGGACGGCATCGACCCGATCACCGTCGGCGCGCAAACCATCGTCGGCCTGCAAACCGTGGTCAGCCGCCGCACCGACATTTCCTCTTACCCGTCGGTGGTCAGCATCGGCACCATCAACGGCGGCACCCGCTACAACATCATCCCCGAATCACTCGACATGACCGGCACCATCCGTTCCTACGACTACGGCATCCGCCAGAAACTGCACAGCGACGTGCGACAGACCATCGAGAAAATCGCCGAAAGCGGCGGCGCGAAAGCCGACGTCACCATCATCGAAAAATACGATCCGACCATTAACAACCCGGCACTGACCGAGAAAATGCTGCCGACGTTGAAGTGGGCCGCCAAGGATGATGTGGTGCAGGGACCACTGGTGGGTGGGGCGGAAGATTTCTCGTTCTTCGCCAAAGAGGCGCCGGGCTTGTTTGTGTTTCTCGGGGTGACGCCGAGGGATCAGGACATGAGCAAGGCTGCGCCCAATCATAATCCGGGGTTCTTTGTGGATGAATCGGGGTTGGTGGTTGGGGTCAGGACATTGGCGTCGTTGGCGACGGATTATCTGTACGGGAATGCGGCGGTGGGCAAGTAGAGAGGGGTGACTGTGGGGGCGCCTTCGCGAGCAGGCTCGCTCCCTCAGAACAGCAAAATCAAAAGATCGTCCGATCGCGGCCCGAGCCTTCGGCAACCCCTACACACGATGAGAGTTAGCTCGAGTTCCGCTTTTGATCTGGAGCCCGTCGGCAGGCTGAGCGGAGCGATTGATCCGGGCGTGGGAGCGCAGCGACCAGAAGATCAAACCACATCAACCCCGACGTGAATCGCATCATGCCGCCAAAACTCCAGATCACAATCAATCAACCGCCCATGCTGATCATAATTGACGCGTGCAATCCGTAACCCCGGACTCCCCACCGACACCCGTAACGCCGCCGCTGCATCCACCGACAACGCCGTCGGCACCATCTCGAACCGCACCCGCCCATAGTGCAAATCGTAATGCCGCGCATACAACTCGGTAATCGACTGATTCAAATCGAACTCAAGAATCCCCGGAAAAAACTGCGGATTCAAATAGTGCTCCACATACAACACCAGTCGCCCATCAATGCGCCGCGAGCGGCAAATCTGAATCACGCTCGACAACGCCGGCAACTGCAACCACGCACACACCGCCGCCGAAGCCGGCTGCAGACGCGCCGAAATCACCTCGGTCGACGGCTCACGCCCCTGCGCACTGACCATGGCGTGGAAGTGACTGCGCTGCATCAGGTTGTAAGCCAGACGAGGCGGCGACACGAACCAACCGCGCCGCTCCTCGCGATAAATCTGCCCCTGCGCCTCCAATTGCAGCAAGGCCTCCCGCACAGTGATCCGCGTTGTCCGGAATAACTCGCTGAGCTTGCGTTCAGCAGGCAACTTGCTCCCGGCCGCCAGCAAACCATGATCGATCTGCTCCTGCAGCACCTGGCCAATCGCTGTCACCGCCTTCGTTGCCTCATCGCGCATCAACGTTACCTATCTGGACTAGACCAGCACTGTTTCGGGGCAAATTCGAACGCCGATCAAAGCGCTTTCGCATATTGCAAGCCTAGGCAGCGCAGATGACCGACAGATGACAAAACTACCAAACGGTCGCGTTCATGGCTTGCAATACATCGGCCAAGTCCCCTGTGCTACGGGCCTTTGGCTATGGTCTACGCTGATCTGGCACCTTCCTGACAATGGCAGGTAAAAGATCAGCCACGAGGCTATCGACATCAAAATGTCATCCAGCCCGCCTAAATTGGCTCAGGTATTGCTGACCTAGACCAACACAACCGCAATCGCAGCGTTGAACACGACCAAGGAGCTTCGGAATGAAACAGCTTTTCCTGGCAACACTGTTAGGCTCGACCATCGCTATGTGCACCGCCGCCATGGCGGCCGACACCGATCTGAAAACTCTCGAAGCCGCTGCGAAAGCGGAAGGCGCCGTCAACAGCGTCGGCATGCCCGACAACTGGGCCAACTGGAAAGGCACTTGGGATGACCTGGCTGCGAATTACGGCTTGAAGCATATCGACACTGACATGAGCTCGGCCCAGGAAATCGCCAAGTTCGCTGCCGAAAAAGACAACGCCACCGCCGACATCGGCGACGTCGGTGCCGCCTTCGGCCCGATCGCGGTCAAGCAAGGTGTGGTGCAACCGTACAAGCCAAGCACTTGGGATCAGATTCCGGGATGGGCCAAGGATCAGGACGGCAACTGGGCACTGGCGTATACCGGCACTATCGCCTTCATCGTCAACAAGAAGCTGCTGAACGGCTCCGACGTGCCGACCAAGTGGGCGGACCTGAAAACCGGCAAATACAAGGTTTCCATCGGCGACGTGAGCACCGCTGCCCAGGCCGCCAACGGTGTCCTCGCTGCGGCATTGGCCAACGGCGGTGACGAGAAAAACATCAAGCCCGCGCTGTTGCTGTTCGCCGACCTCGCCAAACAGGGTCGTCTGTCGATGGCCAACCCGACCATCGCTACCATGGAAAAAGGCGAGATCGAAGTTGGCGTGGTCTGGGATTTCAACGGCCTCAGCTACAAGGCCAAGATGGCCAACCCGGACGACTACGTGGTGCTGATTCCGTCCGACGGTTCGGTGATTTCCGGCTACACCACGATCATCAACAAGTATGCGAAAAACCCCAACGCCGCCAAGCTGACGCGCGAATACATCTTCAGCGACGCCGGCCAGACCAACCTCGCCCGCGGCAACGCTCGGCCGATCCGCGCCGAACACCTGCAACTGCCGGAAGACGTGAAAGCCAAGCTGCTGCCGAACGATCAGTACAAGAACGTCACGCCGGTCAAGGATGCCGACGCGTGGGAGAAGACCTCCAAAGCCCTGCCGCAGCAGTGGAACGAAGAAGTCATCGTAGAGATGAAGTAATCCTTCATCTGTAGGAGCTGCCGGAGGCTGCGATCTTTTGATCTTGCCCTTTAAAAGCAACATCAAAAGATCGCAGCCTCCGGCAGCTCCTACACAGATTGGTTCCAGATTTGTTTTTGGAGTTCTTGCCCCTATGAAGCACAACGTCATCCTTGTCGTGCTCGACGGCCTCAACTACGAGGTTGCGTGTCACGCCATGGGGCATCTGCAGGCTTATGTTGGCGCAGGACGCGCGGCGCTCTATCAGCTGGAGTGCGAACTGCCCGCCCTGTCCCGACCGCTTTACGAATGCATTCTCACTGGCGTACCACCGATCGACAGCGGCATCGTCCACAACAATGTCTCGCGCTTGTCCAACCAGCGCAGCATCTATCACTACGCCCGCGATGCCGGGTTGAAAACCGCCGCTGCGGCGTATCACTGGGTCAGCGAGTTGTATAACCGCTCACCTTTCGTGGCTGCGCGCGACCGCCACACCGACGATCCGGCGTTGCCGATCCAGCACGGGCATTTCTACTGGAACGATCATTATCCGGATTCGCACCTGTTCGCCGACGCCGAGAACCTGCGCCTGCGCCACGCGCCGGATTTCCTCCTGATCCACCCGATGAACATCGACGATGCCGGGCACAAGCACGGCCTTGACAGCTCGCAATACCGCAACAGCGCGCGCTCGGCTGACGTCATCCTCGCCGACTATCTGCAGACCTGGCTCGACGCTGGTTATCAGGTGCTGGTGACCGCCGATCACGGCATGAACAACGATCGCTCGCACAACGGCCTGCTGGCAGAAGAACGTCAGGTGCCGCTGTTCGTCCTCGGCGAGGCGTTCAGCCTCAACCCTGACGCCACACCAAAGCAGACCGAGCTCTGCGGCACAATCTGCGAACTGCTCGGCGTGCCCCACGACAAACCTGTGTGCCGGGAGCTGCTCAAGTGAATTCCATGACTCGCGGCAAATGGCTCGCGGCGCTGTGCCTGGTGCCCTTCGCGCTGTTTTTCATCGTCTTCGAAATCGCCCCGCTGGTCTGGGTGATGATCAACAGCCTGCAGTCGGAAGAGTCCGGCTGGGGCCTGGCCAACTTCAGCAAGATCTTCGGTTCGAAATTCTATCGGCAGGCGATCCAGTACAGCCTGGAGATCAGTTTCTGGTCGAGCGTATTCGGCATCATCATCGCCGTGCTGGGTGCTTACTCGCTGCGGCGGGTCGATTCGAAGCTGCGCAACTTCGTGAATGCCTTCGCCAACATGACCAGCAATTTCGCCGGCGTGCCGTTGGCGTTCGCGTTCATCATCCTGCTCGGTTTCAACGGCAGCATCACCATCATGCTCAAGCAGTCGGGGATCATTCAGGACTTCAACCTGTATTCGAAAACCGGCCTGATCATCCTCTACACCTACTTCCAGATCCCGCTCGGCGTGTTGCTGCTCTACCCGGCTTTCGACGCTCTGCGTGAAGACTGGCGCGAGTCCGCCGCACTGCTCGGCGCCAACGGCTGGCAGTTCTGGCGGCACATCGGCCTGCCGGTGCTGACCCCGGCGTTGCTCGGCACTTTCGTGATCCTGCTGGCCAACGCCCTCGGCGCCTACGCCACGGTTTATGCGCTGACCACCGGCAACTTCAACGTTCTGCCGATCCGTATTGCGGCGATGGTCTCCGGCGACATTTCCCTTGACCCGAACCTGGCCAGCGCCCTGGCCGTGGTGCTCGTGGCGCTGATGACCATCGTCACCGTCGTGCATCAACTGCTGTTGAAGAGGAGCTACCATGTCTCGCGCTGAATCCGGCCCGGCCGGCCTCTACCACCGCGTCGTGGTCTATCTGCTGTTCGCCATCCTGCTGTTGCCGCTGCTCGGCACACTGGTCTACTCGATCGCCAGCAGTTGGTCGGCAACGATTTTGCCCAGCGGCTTCACCTTCAAGTGGTACATCCAGCTGTGGAGCGATCCGCGCTTTCTGCATGCATTCGGCCAGTCGCTGATCGTCTGTGTCGGCGCGCTGGTGCTGTCGGTGGTGCTGATCCTGCCGCTGCTGTTCGTCGTGCATTATTACTTCCCGAAACTCGATGCACTGATGAACATCCTCATCCTGCTGCCCTTCGCGGTACCGCCGGTGGTGTCCTCGGTGGGGCTGTTGCAGCTCTACGGTTCCGGGCCGATGGCGATGGTCGGTACGCCATGGATTCTGATCGGCTGCTATTTCACCGTGGCACTGCCGTTCATGTACCGCGCGATCACCAACAACCTGCAAGCGATCAACCTGCGCGACCTGATGGACGCCGCGCAACTGCTTGGCGCCAGCACTTTTCAAGCGGCGGTTCTGGTGGTGCTGCCTAATCTGCGCAAAGGCCTGATGGTGGCGTTGCTGCTGTCGTTCTCGTTCCTCTTCGGTGAGTTTGTGTTCGCCAACATCCTCGTCGGCACGCGCTACGAAACCCTGCAGGTGTACCTGAACAACATGCGCAACAGCAGCGGCCACTTCACCAGTGCGCTGGTCATTTCGTATTTCTTTTTCGTGCTGGTCCTGACCTGGATCGCCAACATCTTGAACAAGGACAAAAGCGAATGAGCTACGTCAGCGTCCAACACCTGCAGAAAAGTTACGCCGGCACCACGGTGTTCAGCGACATCGATTGCGAAATCAACAAAGGCGAGTTCGTCACCCTGCTCGGCCCGTCAGGCTGCGGCAAGTCGACTTTGCTGCGTTGCATCGCCGGGCTGACCCCGGTCGATGGCGGCAAGATCCTCCTCGACGGTGTCGACATCGTGCCGTTGAGCCCGCAGAAACGTGGCATCGGCATGGTCTTTCAGAGCTACGCGCTGTTCCCCAACATGACCGTCGAACAGAACGTCGCCTTCGGCCTGCGCATGCAAAAGGTCAACGCCGACGACAGCCACAAACGCGTGGCAGAAGTGTTGAAACTGGTTGAACTGCAAGACTTCGCCAGCCGCTATCCGCATCAACTGTCCGGTGGTCAGTGCCAACGTGTCGCCCTTGCCCGTTCGCTGGTGACCCGCCCACGCTTGTTGCTGCTGGATGAGCCGTTGTCAGCCCTCGACGCACGGATACGCAAACACCTGCGCGAGCAGATCCGCCAAATCCAGCGTGAACTTGGCCTGACCACGATTTTCGTCACTCACGATCAGGAAGAAGCGCTGACCATGTCCGATCGGATTTTCCTGATGAACCAGGGAAAGATCGTCCAGAGCGGCGACGCCGAAACCCTCTACACCGCGCCGGTCGATGTGTTCGCCGCCGGCTTCATCGGCAACTACAACCTGCTCGACGCCGCTGCCGCCTCAAAGCTGTTGCAGCGGCCAATCAACCACCGCATCGCCATCCGCCCGGAAGCCATCGAACTGAGCCTAGACGGCGAACTCGATGCGCAGATCCGCAGCCACAGCCTGCTCGGCAACGTCATTCGCTATCGCGTCGAAGCACGCGGCGTGGAATTGGTGGTCGATGTGCTCAACCGTTCCGCCGCCGATCTGCATCCCGACGGACAACGCCTGGCACTTTCCATCGATCCAACGGCCTTGTGCGAAGTAGCATAAAAGCAGCTGCAAGCTTCGAGCTACAAGCTTCAAGTTGTAGACTGCGGCGTACTTGATTCCAATTCTTGCAGCTTGAAGCTTATGGCTTGAAGCTGTTCTCGGAGAGACCGATGGCTTTGGCAATTTTTGATCTGGACGAAACGTTGATTCACGGCGACTGCGCCACCCTCTGGAGCGAGCAGATGGGGCGCCTGGGCTGGGTCGATCCCGAGTCGTTCATGCGCCGCAACAATGAGCTGATGGACGCCTACAGCCATGGCAAATTACGCATGGAAGAGTACATGGAATTCAGCCTCGAACCGCTGATCGGCCGCACGCCGGAAGAAGTCGAGCACCTGGTCGGGCCGTGGGTTGAAGATTTCATCGAACCGATCATCTTCAGCGACGCGACCAAAACCATCGCCGCCCACCGCAAGGCCGGCGACCGGATTCTGGTGATCTCGGCATCCGGTACGCACCTGGTTCGCCCGATCGCCGATCGTCTGGGCATCGACGAGATATTGGCCATCGAACTGGAAGTCGCCCACGGCGTTTACAGCGGTAACACCGTCGGCACCCTGACATACCGCGAAGGCAAGATCACCCGCTTGCTGGAATGGCTGGACGCCGAAGAAGAAAACCTCGAAGGCGCAAGTTTCTATTCCGACTCACGCAATGATTTGCCGTTGTTGCTGAAGGTGGATTTCCCGCACGTGGTCAATCCGGATCCGGTACTGCTCGAGCACGCCGAAAACGCCGGCTGGCCGATCCACCTCTGGAAATAAAAGCAAAAGATCGCAGCCTTCGGCAGCTCCTACTTTTGCAATGCGTGCCTCTGTAGGAGCTGCCGAAGGCTGCGATCTTTTGACCTTGCTTTGCTGTCAGCTCAAACCCTCATCAATCACCAACACCAACACCAACTTGCCCGACACCATATTACTCGCCAGTTCGGCAAACGCCGCCTCGGCATCCTTCACCGCAAACGCCTTGGCCAGTTGCGGGCGCAGTCGCCCTTCGGCAAACAGCGGCCAGACATGCTGGCCCAGATCACTAAGCAGATCCGCCTTGAACTGATCGCTACGGCTGCGCAACGTCGAGCCGAGCAGTTGCACACGCTTGGCCAACACCTGCGCCAGATCCAGTTTCGCCTCGCGACCGCCCATCAAACCGATCAACACCCAACGCCCGTCCAGCGCCATCAGCTTGAGGTTCAATGCTGAATAATTGCCGCCCACCGGGTCAAGAATCACGTCGAACGGCCCGAAGTCGCGCAGACTTTCCAGATCATCGGTGCGCACCACACCGCCCTGCGCACCCAATGCTTCGCAGTAAGCCAGACGCTCGGCCGAGCCAACGCTGACCCAGCACGGGTTACCGAAGGCCTTGCACAACTGAATGGCGGCTGAACCGATTCCACTTGCGCCCGCGTGCAGGAGAATTTTCTCACCCGGTTTCAGCGCCGCAAGTTGAAACACATTCAGCCAGACTGTTGCATAAACCTCAGGCAATGCGGCGGCCTCGATCAGCGAAACGCCTTCGGGCACCGGCAGCACGTGCCGTCCGTCGACGACCACTTCTTCAGCCATGCCGCCCCCGGCCAGCAAGGCGCAAACCCGGTCGCCGACCTGCCAGGACGAGCCCGCACCGACTTCGCTGATCACCCCGGAGCACTCAAGACCGAGCACCTGGCTGGCCCCGGGTTGCGGTGGATAAAGCCCGGCTTTCTGTAATAAATCGGCGCGATTGAGGCCGGCTGCCGCCACACGGATGCGGACTTGTCCTACATCGCACGTAGGACTCGGCTCTTCAACCCATGCCACTTGACCTTCAACGCCTTGCAATGCCTTCACACTGCCTCCATAGTGAGTCTGGACTGAGCCCGAAGCTGTAGCGCCGGGCTTTTTGCATTATGCGACCGGCTCTCAAAGAACCGGCGACTTCAAAGACGGCCTAATATGCGTTATCAATTGTCCCCGCGTCGAATCAGCATGAAGCATCTGCTCCCCAGCACCGCCCTCGCTCTTTTCATCGGTATCGGTCTGTTGCCGGTGTCGGGCACCACATTCGCAGCCAACAGCTGGGACAAGTTGCAGCCTGATCGCGATGAAGTCATCGCCAGCCTGAACGTCGTCGAGTTGCTCAAGCGTCACCACTACAGCAAGCCGCCGCTCGACGATGCGCGCTCGGTGATCATCTACGACAGCTACATCAAGCTGCTCGACCCGTCGCGCAGCTATTTCATGGCCAGCGACATCGCCGAATTCGACAAGTGGAAGACCCAGTTCGACGACTTCCTCAAAAGCGGCGACCTCAACGCCGGGTTCACCATCTACAAGCGCTATCTGGACCGTGTCAAAGCGCGTCTGGACTTCGCCCTTGCCGAGTTGAACAAAGGCGTCGACAAAATGGACTTCAACACCAAGGAAACCTTGCTGATCGATCGCAAGGACGCACCTTGGCTCAAGTCCACCGCAGAACTCGACGACCTGTGGCGCAAACGCGTCAAGGACGAAGTGCTGCGCCAGAAGATCGCCGGCAAAGAGCCGAAGCAGATCCAGGAAACCCTGACCAAGCGCTACAAGAATCAGTTGGCGCGTCTGGACCAGACCCGGGCCGAGGATATCTTCCAGGCGTATATCAACACCTTCGCCATGTCCTACGATCCGCACACCAACTATCTGTCGCCGGATAACGCGGAAAACTTCGACATCAACATGAGCCTGTCCCTCGAAGGCATCGGCGCCGTGTTGCAGAGCGACAACGATCAAGTGAAAGTCGTGCGCCTGGTGCCGGCAGGCCCGGCGGACAAGACCAAGCAAGTCGCCCCGGCCGACAAGATCATTGGCGTTGCCCAAGGCAATAAAGAGATGGTCGATGTGGTCGGCTGGCGTCTGGACGAAGTGGTCAAATTGATTCGCGGTCCGAAAGGCACCGTGGTGCGTCTGGAAGTGATTCCGGCGAGCAATGCGCCGAACGACCAGACCACCAAGATCGTGCCGATCACCCGTGAAGCGGTGAAGCTCGAAGACCAGGCCGTGAAGAAGTCGATCCTCAGCCTGAAACAGGACGGCAAGGACTACAAACTCGGCGTGATCGAGATCCCGGCCTTCTACCTCGACTTCAAGGCCTTCCGTGCCGGTGACCCGGATTACAAGAGCACCACTCGCGACGTCAAGAAGCTGCTGACCGAGCTGCAAAAGGAAAAAGTCGACGGCGTGGTCATCGACCTGCGCAACAACGGCGGCGGCTCTTTGCAGGAAGCCACCGAGCTGACCAGCCTGTTCATCGACAAGGGCCCGACCGTGCTGGTGCGTAATGCCGATGGCCGTGTCGACGTGCTTGAGGATGAAAATCCGGGCGCGTTCTACAAAGGCCCGATGGCGCTGCTGGTCAACCGCCTGTCCGCCTCGGCCTCGGAGATCTTCGCCGGCGCCATGCAGGACTACCACCGCGCGCTGATCATCGGTGGCCAGACCTTCGGCAAGGGCACCGTGCAGACCATTCAGCCGCTGAACCATGGCGAACTGAAACTGACCCTGGCCAAGTTCTACCGCGTCTCCGGGCAGAGCACCCAGCATCAGGGCGTGCTGCCGGACATCGACTACCCGTCGCTGATCGACACCAAGGAAATTGGCGAGAGCGCCCTGCCGGAAGCCATGCCGTGGGACACCATTCGCGCGGCGATCAAACCGGCGGCCGATCCGTTCAAGCCGTTCCTCGCCCAGTTGAAGTCCGAACATGACTCGCGCACCAACAAGGACGCCGAGTTCGTGTTCATCCGCGACAAGCTGGCCCTGGCGCAGAAACTGATGGAAGAAAAAACCGTCAGCCTCAACGAAGCCGATCGTCGTGCCCAGCACGCCGACATCGACGCCAAGCAGCTGGCGATGGAGAACATCCGTCGCAAGGCCAAAGGCGAAGAACCGCTCAAAGAGCTGAAGAAAGAAGACGAAGACGCACTGGCCGCAGCCGAGCCGGACAAGGTCAAACCGGAAGACGATGCCTACCTGAGCGAAACCGGGCGCGTACTGCTGGATTACCTGAAACTGAGCAATCAGGTGGCCAAGAAGTAAGTGATGGCAATTTAGTGATGACGATCCCCGGATCGTCATCAAACAGTCATCATTCTGTCGTGCAATAAAGGACCGGGAGCAAGCGCTCCCGGTCCTTTTTTTATCGCCAGAGACTGCCATGACCACAACCGAACAGCTGAGCGCCTTGAGCTCGATCCTGACTCAAAGCGGTTTACACAGCCTGTTCCAGCCGATCATCTGTCTCTCCGAACGCCGCATTCTCGGTTACGAAGCCCTTACCCGTGGGCCGTCCAACAGCCCTTTGCACTCGCCGATTGCCTTGTTCGCCGTAGCGCGACAGGCTGGGCGATTGAGCGAACTGGAAATCGCCTGCCGCCAAAGCGCCTGCCGCCGCTTCAACGAGCAGCAACTGCCGGGCAAGCTGTTCCTCAATGTCTCACCCGAGTCTTTGCTCGAAGCCGCGCACCAACCGGGCCGCACATTGCAGCTGCTGCAGGACTTGGGGATTGCGCCGAGCCAAGTGGTGATCGAACTCACCGAACAGACGCCGATTGACGACTTTCAGTTACTGCAAACCGCCCTGCACCACTACCGGGCGATGGGCTTTTCCATTGCTCTGGACGATCTCGGTGCCGGCTATTCAAGCCTGCGTTTATGGTCAGAATTGCGTCCGGACTACGTGAAGATCGACCGACACTTCATTGATGGCATTCATCAGGACGCCTTGAAAAGAGAGTTTGTCGGTTCGATTCTGCAAATCGCCAAAGCGTCCCGCGCGCAGGTCATTGCTGAAGGCATCGAGCTACCGGAAGAACTCGCGGTGCTGACTGAAATGGGTGTCGATCTGGTTCAGGGTTATCTGCTCGGCCGCCCTCAGGAACATCCATCTCACGATGCACGCGCGCTGATGCCCAAACACGACAGCAGCGCCGTCGCGCTGAACGACGAAGGCAGTGACCTCAGCGCCCTGCTCAACGACCAGCCCGCCGTGCAGCGTGATACACCTACCGCCACCGTCCTGGAAGCCTTCCGCCGCCAGGCCAACCTTAATTCGCTCGCGGTGCTCGACGAACAAGGCCAGCCCTGCGGCATCGTCCATCGCCACTCGCTGTCGGACGCACTGCTCAAACCGTTTGCCACGGACTTGTTTGCACGCAAACCGATCAGCCGCCTGATGAACGATGATTTCCTCGCCGTGGAAATCAGCCAGTCGCTGCAGCAAGTCAGCCGCCTTATCACCAGCCGCGCCCGCCAGCGCATCGAAGAAGACTTCATCATCACCCTCAACGGCAGTTACCTCGGCCTCGGCCGGGTGATCGACGTGCTGAAACTGATCACCGAACTGAAAATCCAACAGGCACGCTACGCCAATCCACTCACCCTGCTGCCGGGCAACGTACCGATCCAGCAATGCCTCACCCGCCTGCTGCAACAGGCCCGCGAATCGATCATCTGCTACGTCGACATCGACAGCTTCAAACCCTTCAACGACATCTACGGTTACGGCCGAGGCGACGAAGTCCTGCTCTGCCTCGCCCAATGCCTCAACGAACGCATCGACCCCACCCGCGACTTCGTCGGCCACATCGGCGGCGACGACTTCCTCCTCGTCCTCGGCCCCGAAGATTGGCGCAAACGCCTCAACCAACTGCTCGACGACTTCCAGAGCCAGTGCCGCCGGTTCTATCGGCCTGAACACATTGAGGCGGGATGTTTTATTGCGCCGAATCGCCAGGGTGTGCGGCAGGAGTTTGCGTTGTTGTCGTTATCGATTGGGGTGGTGCATTTGCGACCTGAAGCTTGTGCAACGCTTGATGCCAGCCAGCTTGCGGAGATGGCTTCGCAGGCTAAGCATCATGCGAAGGGGGTTGTGGGGTTTAGTGTGTATTTGCTCGATGCTATAGCGCCTCCGGCCCAGACATCACAGCTAGTTGGTTAAACCCCAGCACAGTAGCGCATCATGAACTCCATTTAGTTCACAATCAAAATCTAGCAATCAGATGGCGCCCTCTTCAGACACGGGAGGTGTACCTAAGTAGTGACTACTAACTCTCAATCTATCGGACTACTCAAATCGGATACCCGCACCGCCATGGAGGGCAGAATAATTCCGGATCGATCGCGAGCCGTTCCAAAACCGTATAGATATCCTCCTCAGAATTAACGGGCACAAAGTTTAATATCACGATATCCCGGTCATCAATACCATCGCTGGAGTCAATTTCTTTAATAGCCACAGTGAACACTACAATCGAAAACCTAAACCCTTTTGATCTATGAATAAAATCGTAATATTGATGCGGATCGCCTGAGAATGAATATTTGTAATTAGCATATATTGAGACCCATTTTCGACTTGAGTGATCTTTGCACGGAAGTTCTTGTGCAATATTGTCGTAGCTCGTCCCTTCGAGGCCATACCATACGCTACGAGCGATTTTCTTCTGCTGTTTCATTTTTGACCTGCAAATGAGTTTGGCCAGTAAATCCGGATTACTTTGCCGTCCTTTGGATGCAATTGTAGATGAGGCATGACAGCATGCGGATCGTTAGGACTATGATTTGCCATGTAAACTTTTCGATTTACGACATTAGATACAGCTGTGTCATCCCAGTGATAGTACGATTCTTTCCCAACGGGCGTTTGGAAGTAGTCTTTGGCGGTAACGGAATTGAACTCTTCAGCATTTCTATATCCTTGACCTAAGTATTTCCCTCTGAACAATTCTTCAGCTTCCGCTCGACTGTTAACAGTAACATCCTTAGCACCTTGATCCAGCAGCGCAGAAGCTCGTTTAACGCTAGGACTCGACCATTCTATATCCGGTGGAAGAGGCTCTCTGGTATCAACCTTTGCATTCCCGCATGGTGCCGTTGGATTTCCTTTTCCGTCTCCATCTGGCGGGCATCCGTTCAACCCCAACGGATCCACCCACCCCGTCGGATTCGGCACGTACTGGTACTGATTCAACCCACCCGCGAGCTTCACCGGATCCGGCGTCAGATACCGCCCTAACCTAGGGTCGTAATACCGATGCCGGTTGTAATGCAATCCGCTTTCAACATCGAAATACTGCCCCTGAAAACGCAGCGGTTGATCCAGGTAGTCTTCGCCGGCGAGGGTGACGGCGGCGGCTTTGCCGTAGGCGTCGTATTGCGCGGACCAGACGATTTCGCCGCTGTAGTCGGTGAGTTCCTGTGGGGTGCCGAGG
>NZ_JBSICA010000052.1:0-20729 GCF_058245595.1 Pseudomonas sp. UF-293
CGCGAAAGCGGTGTGTCAGTCAAGAAGGTGCCGTATGACACTCCGCTTTCGCGAGCAAGCCCGCTCCCACAGGTACTGCGTACACATGATATTTGAGGGTCATCACAAGATGTAATGAATGCTCCGGAGCCTCGCGCTCTGGCTGTGAGCTATCTCTGACAATTCCAACAACAAGAGAGGCAATGGCAATGGGTGTATACGACTACAAGAACTTCGGCACGGCCGAATCCGCAGCGCTGTTCAGCGATGCCATGGCGATCACGCTGTATTCCTATCACAACCTCGATAACGGCTTCGCCGCCGGTTACCAGCACAACGGCTTTGGCCTCGGCCTGCCGGCGACGCTGGTCACCGCGCTGATTGGCGGCACCGATTCGCAAGGAGTGATTGCCGGTATCCCGTGGAATCCCGATTCGGAAAAACTCGCCCTCGAGGCCGTGCAAAAGGCCGGCTGGACACCGATCAGCGCCGCGCAATTGGGCTACGACGGCAAGACCGATGCACGCGGGACGTTCTTCGGCGAGAAGGCCGGCTACACCAGCGCGCAGGTGGAAATCCTCGGCAAGTACGATCCCCTAGGCCAACTGACTGAATTGGGCATCGCCTTTCGCGGCACCAGCGGCCCGCGTGAAATCCTCATCGGTGACTCGCTTGGCGACGTGATCAACGATCTGCTCGCGGCGTTCGGCCCGGCCGACTACGCGAAAAACTACGTCGGCGAAGCTTTCGGCAATCTGCTCGACGATGTCGTCGCATTCGCCCGGGCCAACGGCCTCAGCGGCAAGGACGTGCTGATCAGCGGTCATAGCCTGGGCGGCCTGGCGGTGAACAGCATGGCTGACTTGAGCGCTGGAAAGTGGGGCGGCTTCTTTGCCGATTCCAACTACATCGCCTATGCCTCACCGACCCAGAGCAGCGGCGACAAAGTGCTGAATATCGGTTACGAAAATGACCCGGTGTTTCGGGCCCTCGACGGTTCAACGTTCAGCAGTGCCTCGGTGGGCGTGCACGATGCGCCGCACACCTCGACCAGCGACAACATCGTCAGCTTCAACGATCACTACGCCTCAAATGCCTGGAACGTGCTGCCGTATTCGATCCTGAATATCCCGACGTGGATTTCACACCTGCCCACTGGCTACGGCGACGGCATGAGCCGTGTGCTGGAGTCGAAGTTCTACGACCTGACCAGCCGCGACTCGACGATCATCGTCGCCAACCTGTCTGATCCTGCGCGGGCCAATACCTGGGTGCAGGACCTCAACCGCAACGCCGAACCCCACAAGGGCAGCAGCTTCATCATCGGCAGTGACGGCAACGACCTGATCCAGGGCGGCAGCGGCAATGACTATCTGGAGGGCCGCGCCGGCAATGACAGCTTCCGTGACAGCGGCGGCTATAACGTCATTCTGGGCGGGCAGGGCAGCAACACCCTCGACTTGCAGCAGACGGTGAAAAACTTTGATTTTGCCAACGACGGCGCCGGCAACCTGTACATCCGCGATGCCAGCGGCGGGATCAGCATCACCCGGGACATTGGCAGCATCGTCAGCAAAGAGCCGGGTTTTCTCTGGGGCGTGTTCAAGGACGACGTGCTGCACAGCGTCACTGCCAGCGGTTTGAAAGTCGGCAGTAATCTCACCGCTTATGAATCAAGTATTGGAGGCACGGCCGGCGCTGACACACTCAAGGCGCATACCGGCGGTGACTGGCTGTTCGGGCTGGAGGGCAACGATTATTTGCTCGGCGGTGCGGGCGATGACGTGTTTGTCGGTGGCGCTGGCAATGATCTGCTGGAATCGGGTGGCGGGGCGGATACGTTTCTGTTCAACGGCGCGTTCGGCCAGGATCGTGTGCTTGGCTATACGGCCAACGACAAACTGGTGTTTCTTGGCGTGCAGGGCGTGTTGCCGGGGGATGATTACCGTGCTCATGCGTCGGCGGTCGGACAGGATACCGTGCTGACGTTTGGTGGAGATTCAGTGACGTTGGTGGGGGTGGCGCTTGGGAGCTTGAGCGCCGACGGGGTTGTTATCGCCTGATGTTGGTGCGGGGCCTGTGCCGGCCCCTTCGCGAGCAGGCTCGCTCCCACACTGGATCTGTGTCGTTCACAAATCCCTACCAGGAGGTGCCTAAGGCTGTGATGTGATCGTTCCCACACGGAGCATGGGAACGATCATTCAGGCAAAGTCAGTCTTCCTTGCGCACGGTCGCGACTTCATCAGCGCGAACCTTGACCTTGGCGCCGGAGATGTCTTCGAACTCATAGAAGCCATCTTCGGTCTCGGTCTTCGGCATGTCCTCGGTCAGGTACTGGGTGCCGTTCTGCAGCGTCACCACGGTCTGGGTCGAACAGCCGCCCAGCGCCAACAGGGCCGCGACTGCGACAGGAATGCCCAGCATCTTGATTTTCATACCCACCTCTGACTCCTTGCTTGAATGTGATTACGGGCATTGTCGGCCCTCTAACGCGGTTGGTGCCAGCAGCGGCGGAAAAGTTCGATGGCAGCGCGAAAAAATGCCATTGATCTTTTTCCGTTTGCGCCGGGCAGGGCTGAGCTGGTATCTGTACGCATAACCAGTGTTCGCTTGCCGTGGCTTTGAATTCCCGTGACCTCCAACCCTCTCGAAGATCCGTTCTATTACCTTAACAACTTCCGGCAAGTGCTTGATTGGCTTGGACTTCGCTATGCGGATGTGATGAGCACGAGCGAGCACGGTTTCATCCGCGACTTCAATACGCTGCCGCAAGCCTCGCAGGGATTGCTGGTGCGCATGGTCATGCGCAAGGGCATTCACTTTCGCGCGAGCAAACTCAATTACCTGGAAATTGGCGACATTGCCGAAGCGGCGCGGCCGTTGCTCGATCATGGCTGGCTCGATGAACACGCGGATCTGACGCTGGCAGAACTGTTCGATGTCCTGCTCAAGGCCGAGCTCTTGCAAGCTTTCGGCGTGTTTATCGAACAGCCGAAAGGGCGCAAGGACGAGTGGCTGCCCGTGCTGGCCGAGCAGTTCAGCGAGGCGCAGACCCTGCGCGCCTGGGCGCCGCAACTGGCTGAACGGCTGTTCAGCCTGACCCTGATGGACCTGTGCGATCGCCTGCGCCTGATGTTCTTTGGCAATCTGTATCAGGACTGGTCGGAGTTCGTGCTGGCCGACCTGGGCATCTTCACCTATGAAAAAGTCGAGTTCTGCGCCGACTCCCGAGGCCTGCGCAGTCGCGAAGACGTCGATGCCTGCCTGTTCCTGCACCAGTGCCAGTTGCGCTTCGAAGCCGGGGAACCGCTGCAAGAGATCGTCGAACAGATCAACGCCGTGCAATTCGACAACCCGTGGCTGCACCGCCGACAAGCCAAGGCGTTGTTCCAGATCGGCCAATATGGCGAGCGCATCGGCGACTTTGCGCTGGCCCTGAGTGTTTACCGCGACTGCGCCTACCCGGGCGCGCGCTTGCGCATGATCCGTGTGCTCGAACGCTGCGGCGAATACGCGCTGGCGCTGGAGCTTGGCACGCTGGCCGAACAGGCGCCGCAGAGCGCGGCCGAGCAGCAAGGCTTGCAGCGCATCGTCCCGCGCCTGCGGCGCAAACTCGGTGGCCCGCCGCTCAAGCGTGCCAAGGCCAGAGAGATCGAGCGCCTCGACTTGCACTTGCCGCGCACCGATCCGGCGCGGTCGGTGGAATTTCATGTACAAGCGCACTTGCATGCCGATGACGGACCGGTGCATTACGTCGAGAACAGCCTGATCAATTCACTGTTTGGCCTGTTGTGCTGGCCGGCGATCTTTGCGCCGTTGCCGGGTGCGTTCTTCCACCCGTTCCAGCGCGGCCCGGTCGATCTGCTCAGCGAAGATTTCCTCGAGCGCCGCGCCGAGCTGTTCCAGGCCTGCCTGGGCGAACTCGATGACGGTCGCTACGTCGAGACGATCCGCCAGCGCTTCGTCGACAAGTGGGGCATTCAGTCGCCGTTCGTGTTCTGGGGCGCGCTCAATGAAGACTTGCTGGAGCAGGCGCTGGCCTGTCTGCCCGCCGACCACCTGAAACACTGGTTCAACCGATTGCTGCTCGACATCAAGGCCAACCGCGCCGGCATGCCGGACCTGATCCAATTCTGGCCGCAGCACAAGACCTACCGGATGATCGAAGTCAAAGGCCCCGGCGACCGCTTGCAGGACAATCAACTGCGCTGGCTGGAGTTCTGCCACGAGCACCAGATGCCAGTGGCCGTGTGCTACGTGCAATGGGCGGAGCAGAGCGCTTGAGTTACAGCATCGCCGTCCGTGCACTGTGCGAGTTCACCGCCAAGACCGGCGACCTCGACCTGCGTTTCACCCCGTCGCCGACAGCGCTGGAAGGTATTGTCGGCCATCGCACCGTGGCCTCGCGGCGCAGCGAGCAATACCAGAGCGAAGTGGCACTGCAAGGCGAGTTCGGCGAGTTGAAGGTCAAGGGCAGGGCGGATGGCTACGACCCGGCGCAAAACTGCCTGGAAGAAGTCAAAACCTATCGCGGCGACCTGAGCAAGCAGCCGGCCAATCACCGCCAGTTGCACTGGGCGCAGGCGAAAATCTACGGCTGGTTGATGTGCCAGAAACTGCAACTGCAGCAGATCAATCTGGCGTTGGTGTATTTCGACGTCGTCAGTGAAAAGGAAACCTGTCTGGTCGAATCCCACAGCGCTGAAGCGCTCCAGGTTTTTTTTGCGCAGCAGTGTGGTTTGTTCCTGCAATGGGCCGAGCAGGAAATGGCCCACCGCGAGGCGCGCAACCTGGCCGCGCAGCAACTGGCGTTCCCGCACGCGGATTTTCGTCCCGGCCAACGGCATCTGGCCGAGTCGGTGTTCAAAGCCGTCAGCACCGGCCGCTGCCTGATGGCCCAGGCGCCGACCGGCATTGGCAAGACCCTCGGCACGCTGTTTCCGATGCTCAAGGCCCTGGCGCCGCAGCAACTGGACAAGGTGTTCTTTCTTACCGCCAAGACCCCGGGGCGCAAACTGGCGCTGGACGCCAGTCAGGTGTTATTCACGCAAGCGCCGGACTTGCCGCTGCGGGTGATGGAAATGGTCGCCCGCGACAAGGCCTGCGAACACCCGGACAAGGCCTGCCACGGCGAATCCTGCCCGTTGGCTCAGGGTTTTTATGATCGCCTGCCGGCTGCCCGCGAGTCTGCCAGCCATATCAACCTGCTCGATCAGGCGGCGATGCGTGCAGTCGCCGCGCAGCACAGCGTGTGCCCGTACTACCTCAGTCAGGAAATGGCCCGCTGGGCGGATGTGGTGGTTGCCGACTACAACTATTACTTCGACTTCAGCGCGCTGCTGTTCGGCCTTGCGCAGCTCAATCAGTGGAAAGTCGCGGTGCTGGCCGACGAGGCGCATAACCTGGTCGAACGCGGCCGGCAAATGTACAGCGCCAGTCTCGACCAGTTCACCCTCGCCAGCGTGCGCAAAACCGCGCCGGCAGCGCTGAAGAATGCCCTGCAACGGGTCAACCGCGAATGGAACGCGCTGCATGCGCCGCAACTGGCGGCGTATCAGGCCTACGACAAGGCGCCGGACAAACTCCTGCACGCCATCTCGCTGTGTTGCGCGGCCATTGGCGATTACCTCAACGAGCATCCGCAAGGCCTCGACAGCGGCCTGCAGAACTTCTATTTCGACTTGCTGCAATTTGCCCGGGTCGCCGAGCTGTACGACGAGCATTACCTGTTCGATATCAGCAAACGCGACCTCGACCGCAAGCGTCCACTGTCACAACTGTGCCTGCGCAACGTGGTGCCGGCGGCGTTCATCGGTCCGCGCCTGACAGCGGCGCGGAGCAGTGTGCTGTTCTCGGCCACGCTGAGCCCGCGCAACTACTACGCCGACCTGCTCGGCACGCCCGCCGACACGGTGTGCATCGACGTCGAATCGCCGTTCAGCGCCGAGCAATTGCAGGTGCACATTGTCAGCCAGATCTCCACGCGTTTTAACCATCGCCAGGCCTCGCTGGAGCCTATCGTCGAACTGATCGCCCGCCAGTTCAGCGAGCGCCCGGGCAACTATCTGGCGTTCTTCAGCAGTTTCGATTACCTGCAACAGGTCGCGACCTTATTGGCCGAGCGCCATCCCCACATCACTCAGTGGCTGCAATCGCGGGGCATGGCCGAGGGCGCGCGGCAGGCGTTTCTCGACCAGTTCAGCGCCGACAGCCAGGGTGTGGGGTTTGCGGTGTTGGGCGGGGCGTTTGGCGAGGGCATCGATTTGCCCGGCGCGCGGCTGATCGGTGCGTTCATCGCGACGCTGGGGCTGGCGCAGCTCAACCCGGTCAACGAGCAGATGAAGCGGCGCATGGCGGCGATTTTTGGCGCCGGCTACGATTACACCTATCTGTACCCGGGCATGCAAAAAGTCGTACAAGCCGCCGGGCGGGTGATTCGCACCCGTGAGGATCGCGGCACGGTCATGCTCATCGACGACCGCTTTGCCGAAAGCCGCATCCAGCAACTGCTGCCGCGCTGGTGGGCGATCAAAAGCGAGCCGGTACTTTCCAAATCAGCGGATTCACGCATACTTCAGCCCATGACAGTGGCTGGTGAGTGTGATGAGTGAGAACAATAGAACCGCAGCGATTGAAGACAGCCGTTTCCGGCTGCTGATCGACGCGGTTGTCGACTATGCGATCTACATGATCGACCCCGACGGTACCATCACCAGTTGGAACTCCGGCGCCAAACGTTTCAAAGGTTATGAAGAAGCCGAGATCATCGGCGAGCACTTCTCGCGCTTCTATACCCCTGAAGACCGCGCCAACGGCATGCCGCAACGGGCGCTGGACACGGCGATCCGTGAAGGTCGCTTCGAAGGCGAGGGCTGGCGCGTGCGCAAGGACGGCACGCACTTCTGGTCGCACGTGGTGATCGACCCGATCATCGACCCCAACGGCCAGTTGCTCGGTTTCGCCAAGATCACCCGAGACCTCACCGACCGCAAAATGGCCGAGGAAACCCTCAAGCAAAGCGAACAGCAGTTCCGCCTGCTGGTGCAGGGCGTCACCGATTACGCGATCTACATGCTCAGCCCCGAAGGCTGCGTCAGCAACTGGAACCAGGGCGCGCAGCGCATCAAGGGTTACCTGCCGGAAGAGATCATCGGCCAGCATTTTTCGATTTTCTACACGCCCGAAGACCGCGAACTCGGCGAGCCGCAGCGTTCGCTGGAGATTGCCACCCGCGAAGGCCGCTTTGAGAACCGCAGCTGGCGGATGCGCAAGGACGGCACGCGCTTTCTGGCCCACGTGGTGGTTGATGCGATTCGCGGCGACACCGGCGCGTTGCTCGGCTTCGCCAAGATCACCCGCGATGTCACCGAGGCGCACGAGGCGCAGCAGGCCCTGGAAAAAACCCGTGAGGCGTTGTTCCAGGCGCAGAAGATGCAGGCGATCGGCCAACTCAGCGGCGGTATCGCCCATGACTTCAACAACCTGTTGACGGTGATTCTCGGCAACCTCGAGATCGTGCAGAAACGCATCGGCGACGCGCCGAAAATCGCTCGACTGCTGGAAAACGCCACCCAAGGTGCCTTGCGCGGTGTGTCGCTGACCCAGCGCATGCTGGCCTTCGCCCGGCGCCAGGAACTGAAGACCGAATCGGTGGATATCCCGCAACTGGTGCAAGGCATCACCGGGCTGCTGCGCAGTTCGCTCGGACCGGGGATTCGTATCGAAACACGCTTTCCCGCCGACCTGCAGCCAGTGCTGGCCGATAGCAATCAGCTGGAACTGGCGATCCTCAATCTCGCCACCAATGCCCGCGATGCCATGCCCGACGGCGGCACGGTGATCATTCAGGCGCAAGCCGAAGTGGTGCTGGAACAAACTCATTCGACCCTCGCGGCGGGGCGTTACGTGTGCCTGAGCCTGATCGACAGCGGCGAAGGCATGGACGAAGCCACGCTGGCCTGCGCCCGTGATCCGTTCTTCACCACCAAAGGCCTGGGCAAAGGCACCGGGCTGGGCTTGTCGATGGTGCACGGCTTCATCGAGCAGTTGGGCGGGCGCTTTATTCTGAAAAGCGAGAAGGGCCAGGGTACGGCGGCCGAGCTGTGGATTCCGGTGGCGCTTGAGCGTACGGCCAGTCGCCCGGCGTACAGCAACGCCGCGCCGATTGCGGTGCCAAGACTGAGTGTGCTGGTGATCGATGACGATTCGCTGGTGCTGACCAGCACCAGTCTGCTGCTCGAAGATCTTGGCCACCGCGTTATCGGCGCGACCTCCGGCGCCCAGGCGCTGGCGCTGTTCGATCAGGGCGAAGTGATTGATCTGGTGATCACCGACATGGCCATGCCAAAAATGAGCGGCGCGCAACTGGCCCATGCCTTGCGCATGCTCAAGCCAGATCTGCCGATCATTCTCGCCACTGGATATGCCGAACGCCTCGAGGGTTTTGCCGCTCAACTGCCGCGTCTGCCGAAACCGTTCACTCAAGCGAGTCTGGTGCAGATCATCGCCCAATCCATGAAATGACGCGCTGGTCGATCCGGCTGAACTAGTGCTGACGCGTGCCTTTCCAAAAGTCTTGTTCACTTTTGGAGGGCACGTCTCTTGTCTCGCATATTGACCCAGCCAAGCGCTGTTGAAGAAGCCTTGGCCGAACACGACGCCAAGATGTTTGGCTCACCCAAGGAACGCCTGGATTTCTATCGCCGGGAAATCCAGTACGAAACCAGCATCCTCGCCAACCGCACCGACGCCTACCTGGCGGCGCAGTCGTTCCTGGTGATCGCTTTCGCCTCGTGCATGGCCAACCTCAATCCGGAGTGGGGCAAGATGTTCACCCTCGTCGTGCCGCCGTTTCTCGCGCTGCTCGGGGTGCTCAGTTCATTGAATGCCTGGCCGGGGATTCGTGCGGCATACGACATCATCGATCACTGGCACTTCAAACAGAGCCAGTTGCTGCACAGCGAGCCGGTGATGGGCGCGGCGTATGACGAGTCACCGCTGTTCAGCGAAATGGAATCGAGCCACAAGGGCTATCGCAAGTCGCTGCTGTTCTCGGTGCGCACGCCTTGGATTTTTGCCACGTTTTGGGTGATGTTGGGGGTGTATGCGGTGTTTATTCAGGTGACCAATCCGTGAAGAGATCGGTCGGCAGGTGGCGGATGTCTTAAGCTTTGATCGGGTTTCCCCCTCACTGGCTGGAGTGAGGGGGCTGGTAACTTCTCATTACGCGGTTTCAAGCTCACGCCGCAAAGTAACAGCATTCTGCACCGCCGCCGGAATCGGCGGGAAATCCTCATTCAGCACACACAGATGATCGATCGCATCTTCAAATTTCGCATCGGCTTTCTTGCGCAGTGCCCGATATTGCTCGAAGCGTTCGAAGTCGGTCGGCGTCTGTTCCAGCAGCGCGTTGGCCGCTCGGTTCAGTTCGTGGGCTTCTTCGAACAGTTGACGATTGCGTTCCAGAGCCAGTGCTCTGCAAGCCTTGATTTGCGCAGGAGTCGAGCATTCGTTCATGACCGTGACCTTGTTTGTGTCGGGGTTCCGTTTAATAGGCTGTTCACCGCAGGGGAACCGAACCTGCCGGGCCGCGCGGGATGGTTGGCGCGGTTAAAGTTGTGACCCTTGGGTCGCGTCCGGCGATCCATTTTTTTGCAGAAAAATCTTCGATGATTTCCAGCGAAGCGCAGCGGTCGAAAAATCAGCTTTTTCGTTGCTTCAGACGTTCATAACGCGCCAGCAACGGCTGCGTGCTGATGCCATGCAGCAGAATACTCAAGGCAACAACCGACAACGTGAGGTCCGTACAGACCTTGGCCACGTCGGAATCCAGGCCGTGGTTCAGGGCGAAGAACAGATAGAACAGGCTGCCGATGCCGCGAATGCCGAACCAGCCGATCAACAAACGCTGCGGCCCGCTGAGCAGATTGCCCCACGGCATCAGCGCCACGCTCAGTGGCCGGATCAGGCAAAACAATACGGCGCCGATCCACAATGCTCGCCAATCCCAGTGGGCAATCAGCACGACGCCGAGCAGGGTGACCAGAAACACCTCCATCGCCCGTTCGACCAGACTGCCGAACGCGAGCATGTCGCCCATCATGATGCCCGCTGCAACCTGGCTGTCTTCCAATTGCTCGGTATCGCCATGCACGGCGTTCTGCGGTTCAACGTTCTGATGGCCGACCACCGGTTGCACCAGATGCTCGGCAGGCACTTGGGTAATGCCGGTGGATTTCACCTCCTCCTGACGCAGGCCGAGGCCGGCGGCAAACACCGCGAGGAAGCCATAGCCGCCAATGGCATCGGCCACCACGTAGGAAAGCGCAATCAGGGCGAGGGTCAGATAATCGTTGGGGCCGAGGGTGCTGTCGTCATTGTGAATGCGCAGCGACAAGGCGATGCGGCCGATGCCGCGACCCATCCAGTAACCGGTAAGCAAACCCGCCGGCACCGCCCACAACAGACTGCGGATCACCCAGTGCTGCCACTCGCCCGCGCTGCCGTCACCGTGCAGCAACAGCAGACCAAGAATCACGAAAGGGAAGGCCACGCCATCGTTGAGCCCGGCTTCACCGGAGAGGCCGAAACGCACGCTGTCGATGTCCTGCGCATCATTGACCTGCACCAGCGCCGCAAGCACCGGATCGGTCGGCGCCAACATCGCACCGATCAGCAGCGAAGGCCCCCACGCCAATTGCAGGCCCCAGTGCAGCAGCAGACATACGCCGATGATGCTCAGAATCATCACCGGCCCGGCCAGACCAAAAGCGATGCGCCAGGTTTTGTTGCCCAGCGGCAGACGCAGCTTCAAACCGCAGACGAACAGTGAAAAGAGCACCGCGACTTCCGTCAGGTGCTCCATCCACAACGACGATTCTTCCAGCGGCAATTGCAGCAGGTCGAGGCCGCTGGGGCCGATGGCGATGCCCAGCAGCAGGCACACCGCCGAGGTGGTGACCGGCATCCAGCGCAACCAAGACGAGGTCAGGGCCAGCGTCAGCAGCACGGCGCCGAGCACCGCGACCCATACGCCGAAACTCATGACCGCTCACAGCAGCGAGTTTTCAAGGACAGGCGCACCGGGTCAGCTCACGGTCGTGCGCAGGTACTCGGGGATGAGCACGTTGAACCACAGCAGGATCATCGACACCAGCATGGTCACCAGCACCAACAGGCCAACGCCCCACACGCACGCCGAATACAGCAAGCCTTGCTCCTTGCGCTCGTGCATGAAGGTCGGCAGGCCGACAAACAGTAAAAACGTCGAATAGATCGACGCCGCGCCGAGCACCAGAATCGCCAGCCAGCGGCTCGGGTACAGCCCGGCAATCCCGGCGAGGAAAAACGGCGTCACCGTGTAGGCGGCAAACCCGATGCATTGATTGAGCGTTGGGCGCGCATCGAACGATCGTGACATCCATCTGATAAACCCGCCGATAATCGCCACACCGGCGACAATCGTCACGTACAGCAATACGCTCAGTTGCAAGGCGCTGGCCGTGCTCAGGCGCACGTTTTCACCCACGGCGAGGCTCCAGCCGACCTGGGTGGTACCGATGAACAGGCACACGGCCGGAATCAGCGCGAGCAGCAGTAGATGGGCGAGGTAGTGGCGGGGATGGGTTTCTTCTTCGCGGCGGATATCGGTCCAGGCGAAATTGGGTTGGGTGAAGAGTCTGACGAGGGGGGCGGACATGACAACCTCCTGTTCCTGTTGGCCCGTAGGCGCTTACAGGTATGGAGGGATGCCATGCCGCTCGGGTTCAGTTTTTCTGCTGCACGGTTACAGCATCGGTTTGCCGCCGGTCACGCCGTAGCGCTGGCCGGTGATGTAGCTGGCTTCGTCGGAGGCCAGCAGCACGTAAATCGGTGCGACTTCCACCGGTTGGCCGGGACGGCCGAGCGGGGTGCTGCCGCCGAAGTTCTGCACTTCTTCGTCGGGCATGGTCGAGACGATCAGCGGCGTCCAGATCGGGCCGGGTGCGACGCTGTTGACGCGAATTTCCTTGGGCCCGAGCATCTGCGCCAGACCACCGGTGAAGTTGGCAATCGCACCTTTGGTGGTGGCGTAGGCCAGCAAGGTCGGTTTGGGCATGTCCGAGTTGACCGAACTGGTGTTGATGATCGATGAACCGGGCCCCATGTGCTTGATCGCCGCCTGGCAGATCCTGAACATGGCGGTGATGTTCACATCGAACGTCATCACCCATTCGTCATCGGGGATTTCTTCGAAGTTTTCGTGGGTCATCTGGAACGCGGCGTTGTTGACCAGAATGTCGATGCGGCCAAAACGCTCGACGGTCTTGTCGACCAGCGCCTGACACTGAGCCTTCTCGGCGATATCGCCCGGCAGCAGGATGCACTGACGCCCGGCCTGTTCGACCCAGCGTGCGGTTTCTTTAGCGTCTTCGTGTTCATTCAAGTACGCCACGGCGACGTCGGCGCCTTCACGGGCGAAGGCAATCGCCACTGCGCGACCGATGCCGCTGTCAGCGCCGGTGATCAGCGCAATCTTGCCGGCCAGGCGGCCAGAACCGACGTAACTTTGCTCGCCGCAGTCCGGGTACGGCTCCATTTTGCGCTGCGAGCCGGGCACCGCTTGGGCTTGTTTCGGGAAGGGTGGTTTTGGATAGTCAGTCATCGCAGGGTCTCCTGATTTCAAGGCCAGTGTTCCGGGTTGACCCGGTGGCTTTGCCTGGAGTTCGATCGGATTTGCGCTGGATTGTGGTTGGCTATGCAAAACCAATGTGGGAGCGAGCCTGCTCGCGAAAGCGGTGTGTCAGACGATAAATGTGTCGACTGACACTGCGCTTTCGCGAGCAGGCTCGCTCCCACAGGGATCATTTACACAAGGGAATCTCGGGGCAGGATCAGAGATTGCGGTTTGCCAGCGCCCGCTCCATCCGCGCAATCCCATCTTCCAGCAACGCCCTCGGGCAGCCGAAATTCAAGCGCACGAACTGTTGATGCTGGTCGCTAAAATCCAGCCCGGCACTGAGCCCGACCTTGCCCTGTTCGAGGAAGAATCGCTGCGGATCCGGCAGGTCGAGCGCGGTGCAATCGAGCCATGCCAGATAGGTGCCCTGCGGCACATTGATGCTCACGCCTGGCAGGCGCGTGCGCACCGCGTCTACCAGCCAGTCGCGGTTGGCCTGCAGGTAGGTTTTCAGTTCGGCGAGCCACGGCGCGGCTTCGCTGTAGGCGACGCGGGTGGCTTCCATGCCCAGAGGGTTGACGCTGTCGACCATGCCGCAGCGGGCGTGATTGACGCGTTCGCGCAGGGCGGCGTCCTGAATGATCATGAACGAGGTCTTGAGACCGGCGATGTTGTACGCCTTGCTCGCCGACATCAGGGTGATCGTGCGTTTGGAAATCTCGGGGCTCAGCGATGCGGTGGGAATGTGCACGCGGCCGTCGAAGCACAGTTCGGCGTGAATCTCGTCGGAGATGATCCACGCGTCCTGCGTTGCGCAAATGTCCGCCACGGCCTGTAACTCCTCGCGATCAAAGACCTTGCCGATCGGGTTGTGCGGGTTGCTCAACAGCAGGGCGCCGCCGCCTTTGAGCGACTCGCGCAGTGCGTCCAATGGCGTGGCGTAGGTGCCATCGGCCTGGGCGTTGAATTCCAGCTCAACCTTGTTCAGCCCCCAATGCCCCGGCGCATGGCGCAGCGGCGGGTAGTTCGGCACCTGCACGACGACATTCTGCTGCGCCTGGACCAAAGCCTTGAGGGCCATGTTGAAGCCCGATTCCACGCCCGGCAGGAAGATCAGCTCCTGCGGTTTGACCTGCCACGCGTACTTGTTCCACAGGTCGGCGACGATGGCTTGCCGCAGATTGTCCTGGGCCACGCTGTAACCGAGCAGCGGGTGCAGCAGGCGCTGTTGCAAGGCTTCGACGATGACCGGTGGCGCAGCGAAATCCATATCAGCGACCCACATCGGCAACACATCGGCCGGGTAGCGGCTCCACTTGGTGCTGCCAGTGTGGTGGCGGTCGAACAGCTGATCAAAATCGAAAGTCATGCGCGGTCTCGTCAAGGCGGAGTTGGTTCTGCCGGACATTCTATGCGCAACGCCATCTGTGTGGGAGCGAGCCTGCTCGCGAGTACGTCGGGTCAGGCAGCATTGAGTTCAATGACCCACCGCTTTCGCGAGCAGGCTCGCTCCCACAGGGGGGTGTGCACTGGCTGGAAATCCGGGCCAGACACCCGACGGTCGGTTTTCACACAATCGGCAAGGTCTTTGTCTACAGTGAAAAAGTCGGCGCCAAGGCGTCGCAACCGTGATTGTCCAGATAAAGCCCGGCGCAAGTACCGGGTTCCACCTGATCAGGAGTGCACGATGGATCTCAGCCGTCGTCAGTTCTTCAAGGTCGCCGGTATCGGCCTTGCAGGCTCAAGCCTGGGCGCGTTGGGCATGGCCCCGACGGCGGCCTTCGCCGAGCAGGTGCGTCACTTCAAGCTCGCCCACACCCGTGAAACCCGCAACACCTGCCCGTATTGCTCGGTAGGTTGCGGTTTGATCATGTACAGCCAGGGCGATGCCGGCAAGAACGTGGCGCAGAACATCATTCACATCGAAGGCGACGCCGATCATCCGGTCAATCGCGGCACTTTGTGCCCGAAAGGCGCCGGCCTGCTCGACTTCATTCACAGCCCCGGCCGCTTGCAGTACCCGCAAGTGCGCAAGCCCGGCAGCAATGAATGGACGCGCATCGGCTGGGACGAAGCCCTCGATCGCATCGCCGACCTCATGAAAGCCGACCGCGACGCCAACTTCATCGAGAAAAATGCCAACGGGCAAACGGTGAATCGCTGGCTGACCACCGGTTTCCTCGCGGCATCGGCGGCATCCAACGAAGCCGGCTACATCACCCAGAAGGTGATTCGCAGCCTCGGCCTGCTGGGGTTCGATAACCAGGCGCGTGTCTGACACGGCCCGACGGTGGCAAGTCTTGCCCCGACGTACGGCCGTGGTGCCATGACCAACACCTGGACCGATATAGCCAACGCGAATCTGATCCTGGTGATGGGTGGCAACGCAGCAGAAGCGCATCCGTGCGGCTTCAAATGGGTGACCGAGGCCAAGGCGCACAACGCCGCGCGGCTGATCGTGGTTGATCCGCGTTTTACCCGGACCGCGTCGGTGGCCGACTATTACGCGCCGATCCGCACTGGTACCGACATCGCCTTCATGGGCGGTTTGATCAATTACCTGCTGACCGAGGACAAGATCCAGCACGAATACGTGCGCAATTACACCGACGTGTCGTTCATCGTCAAAGCCGGCTATGGCTTCGAAGACGGCTTGTTCAGTGGTTATGACGCGGAAAAACGCAGCTATACCGATAAGTCCGGCTGGGGCTACGAGTTCGCCGAGGACGGTTTCGTCCGCGTCGACCCGACCCTGCAAGACCCGCGCTGCGTCTATCAGCTGATGAAGCAGCATTACAGCCGCTACAATATTGACCTGGCCAGTCAGATCTGCGGCATGCCGGTCGACGCCATGCAGAAAATCTGGGAAGAGATCGCCACCTGCTCGACACCGGGCAAGACCATGACGATTCTCTATGCCCTCGGCTGGACGCAGCACTCGATCGGCGCGCAGATCATCCGCAGCGCGGCGATGGTGCAACTGCTGTTGGGCAACGTCGGCATGCCCGGCGGCGGCGTCAATGCGCTGCGCGGGCACTCGAACATTCAGGGCCTGACCGACCTCGGCCTGCTTTCCAATGCCTTGCCCGGCTACCTCACGCTGCCCAGCGACAGCGAGCAGGATTACGGCCAGTTCATCTTCAAACGCACGCAGGTTCCGCTCAGACCGGGGCAGCTCTCGTACTGGCAGAACTACAGCAAATTCCACGTCAGCCTGATGAAATCCTGGTACGGCGCCAACGCCACCGCCGAGAACAACTGGCTGTTTGACCATTTGCCGAAACTCGACATCCCCAACTACGACGTGCTGAAAATGTTCGATCTGATGAGCCAAGGCAAGGTCAACGGCTACTTCTGCCAAGGCTTCAATCCGATCGCCGCGTTACCGGACAAGAACCGTGTGATGGGCGCATTGGCCAAGCTCAAGTGGCTGGTGGTGATGGACCCGCTGGCCACGGAAACCTCGGAGTTCTGGCAAAACGTCGGGCCGTACAACGACGTGAAAACCGCCGAAATCCAGACCGAAGTCATTCGCCTGCCGACCACTTGCTTTGCCGAGGAAGACGGCTCGCTGGTCAACAGCAGCCGCTGGCTGCAATGGCACTGGAAAGGCGCCGATGGCCCCGGTGAAGCGCAGACCGACATTCGCATCATGAGCGAACTGTTCCTGCGCCTGCGCCAGCGTTATCAGAGCGAAGGCGGCAAATTTGCCGATCCGCTGCTGAAACTGTCGTGGCCGTACAAGATCCCCGACGAGCCTTCGCCGGAAGAACTGGCGCGGGAAATCAACGGCACCGCTGTCAGCGATTTCACCGATGCCAGCGGCGTCACGGTCAAGGCCGGTACGCAACTGGCCGGCTTCGGTTTGCTCAAGGATGACGGCAGCACCGCGTCCGGTTGCTGGATTTTCGCCGGCAGCTGGACCGAGGCCGGCAACCAGATGGCCCGTCGCGACAATGCCGACCCGTTCGGCATGCATCAACATCAGGGCTGGGCGTGGGCCTGGCCGGCGAATCGGCGGATTCTCTACAACCGCGCCTCGGCGGACCCGGCGGGCAAACCGTGGGATCCGAAAAAGCGTCTGGTGTGGTGGAACGGCAAGACCTGGACCGGTACCGACGTGCCGGATTACAAGGCCGACGTGCCGCCGGAAGCCGGGATGAATCCGTTCATCATGAACCCTGAAGGCGTGGCGCGGTTCTTCGCCGTCGACAAGATGAACGAAGGGCCATTCCCCGAGCACTACGAGCCGTTCGAAACGCCGATCGGCATCAACCCGCTGCACCCGCAGAACAAGAAGGCCACCAGCAACCCGGCGGCGCGGATCTTCGATTCGGTCTGGGAAACCCTCGGCGAAGCCAAGGACTTCCCGTACGCCGGCACCAGTTATCGGCTTACCGAGCATTTCCACTTCTGGAGCAAGCATTGCAAGTTGAACGCGATTGCCCAGCCTGAGCAGTTCGTTGAAATCGGCGAGGTGCTGGCGAACGAGAAGGGCATTGCTGCCGGTGATCGGGTGCGGGTCAGCTGCAAGCGCGGCTTTATCGAAGCGGTGGCGGTGGTGACCAAACGGATCCGGCCGCTGCAGGTCAACGGCCAGGTCGTGCATCAGATCGGCATCCCGCTGCACTGGGGTTTCACTGGCCTGACGCGTCACGGTTACCTGACCAACACCCTGGTGCCGTTCCTCGGCGATGGCAACACTCAGACCCCGGAATCCAAGTCATTCCTGGTCAACGTGGAGAAACTGTAAATGGCCAGCCAAGACATCATTGCCCGCTCGGCCACTACCACCGTGCCGCCGTCGGTGAGGACTCAGCAAGGCGTCGCCAAGCTGATCGACACCACCAAATGCATCGGCTGCAAGGCCTGCCAAGTCGCCTGCTCGGAATGGAACGAGCTGCGCGACGAGGTCGGCCACAACCACGGCACCTACGACAATCCGCAGGACCTGACGGCGGATTCATGGACGCTGATGCGCTTCACCGAGCACGAAACCGACGCCGGCAACCTTGAGTGGCTGATCCGCAAGGACGGCTGCATGCACTGCGCCGAGCCCGGTTGTCTGGCCGCGTGCCCGAGCCCCGGCGCGATCATTCAGCATGCCAACGGCATCGTCGATTTCGATCAGGACCACTGCATCGGTTGTGGCTATTGCATCACCGGTTGCCCGTTCAACATTCCGCGCATTTCGCAGAAGGATCACAAGGCCTACAAATGCACGCTGTGTTCCGACCGCGTGGCGGTGGGGCTGGAGCCGGCCTGCGTGAAAACCTGCCCGACCGGCGCCATCGTCTTTGGCACCAAGGAAGACATGAAAGAGCACGCCGCCGAACGCATCGTCGACCTGAAAAGCCGTGGCTTTGAAAACGCCGGTCTGTACGACCCGGCAGGCGTTGGCGGCACCCACGTGATGTACGTGCTGCACCATGCCGACACGCCGAAAATCTACGCCGGTTTGCCGGACCATCCGGCGATCAGTCCGCTGGTGGGTTTGTGGAAAGGCATCAGCAAACCCCTCGGCCTGCTGGCGATGGGCGCGGCGGTGCTGGCCGGGTTTTTCCACTACGTGCGCATCGGCCCGAATCGTGTCGAGGAGGATGAACTCCCACCAGCGCCCGACACCTCGGTGCATGTGGTCGACCCGGCGGTGCACACCTTCGATCCACGCGGGGAGGAGCGGCCATGAGCAACAAGACGATCCTGCGTTACAGCGCCAACCAGCGCACCAATCACTGGCTGGTGGCGATCCTGTTTTTCATGGCCGGGTTGTCCGGGCTGGCGTTGTTTCATCCGTCGCTGTTCTGGCTCAGTAACCTGTTCGGCGGCGGCACCTGGACGCGGATCCTGCACCCGTACATGGGCATCGCCATGTTCGTGCTGTTCCTCGGTCTGGTGTTCAGCTTCTGGCGCAGCAACTTCTTCATCGCCAATGACCGCCAGTGGCTGCGGCGGATCAACCGGGTGATGGTCAACGACGAAGAAAGCGTGCCGCCGGTGGGCAAGTACAACGCTGGGCAAAAGCTGCTGTTCTGGACTTTACTGCTGTGCATGCTCGGTTTGCTGTTCACCGGGCTGGTGATCTGGCGCGCGTGGTTCAGCGCGTATTTCGGCATCAGCGTGATCCGCTGGGCCATGCTGTTGCATGCGCTGGCCGGGTTCGTGCTGGTGCTGAGCATCATCGTGCACATCTACGCCGGTTTGTGGATCAAGGGTTCGGTCGACGCCATGCTGCATGGCTGGGTCAGCCGGCCATGGGCCAGAAAACACCATGAACTGTGGTACCGCGAGGTGACCCGCGACGAACAGCCTCGGGACCGGCCTGAGCGACCGCTGACGAAAAAGGGCTGACTTTTGCCAAGCATTCTTGAACCTGGGGAAATCGAGGCGGCGGCCAGTTCGCCGCCGTTTCTGTACCTGCCACCGCGTAACCTGTTTGCCCTGCGTGCCGAGCGCCTTGAGCGTCTGGCCGAGGGCAATGGGTTGGCAGATTATCTGCTTCTGATGGCCGGGTTGTGTCGGGCGCAGCAGCAGGTTTTCGATGATCCGCCGCTGACCGCGCCGTTTGATGCGCAGCGTTTCGAAGCCTGTCAGCAGCACGGTCTGCCGCCGTTCGCAGCGGACACTTTGGTGCGTGAGGACGCCTGGCAGCCGTGGTTGGACGCTTTGCTGCAGCGCTATGCGCCAGCGGACCAGCCTGCGGTGATCGATGCGCTGGACACTTTGCGCGGGACTGGTGCCGGCCAGTTGCGCGCATGGGCAGTGGCGCTGGTCAGTGGGCAATATTCGCTGGTGCCGGCGGCACTGGTGCCGTTTCTCGGCGCGGCGCTGCAAACCGCATGGAGCCACTGGCTGCTCAGTGTGCCAAATCTGCAACTCAAGCCTGGAGACAGCCTCAGCCAATGCCCGGCCTGTGGTTCGCCGGCCATGGCCGGGGTGATTCGCCATCGCGGCAAGCACAACGGTTTGCGTTATCTGGTCTGTTCGCTGTGTGCCTGCGAATGGCATGTGGTGCGGGTCAAGTGCGTGTATTGCGAGCAGAGCAAGGGCCTTGAATATCTCAGCGAGGAAGACGACCGGCACAGCGCCGAACAGGCACCGCTGCGCGCCGAAGTCTGCCCGAGCTGCAACAGCTACCTGAAATTGCTGTATCTGGAGAACGACGCCGAAGCCGAGGCGTTGTCAGCGGACCTCGGCAGTTTGCTGCTGGACATGCGTCTGGCCCAGGACGGTTATCAGCGTCTGGCACCGAATCTGTTGCTGGCGCCCGGAGACGAATGACAAGAGCAGAACTGTGGGAGGGGGTTGCTCACGAAGGGGCCGTTTCAGCCACATCATCTTCGACTGATTTACCGCTTTCGCGAGCAAGCCAGCTCCCACAGGTTTATGTGCCGGATCACAAAGCCCGGTCAGCCCGGATTTCCATGTGGGAGCGAGCCTGCTCGCGAAGGCGTCAGGTCAGCCACATTCACACTAACTGACACACCGCTTTCGCGAGCAAGCCAGCTTCCACAGATTTATGTGCCGGATCACGAAGCCCGGTCAGCCCCGGATTTCCATGTGGGAGCGAGCCTGCTCGCGAAGGCGTCAGGTCAGCCACATCCACACTAACTGACACACCGCTTTCGCGAGCAGGCTCGCTCCCACAGGTTTTGTGGTGACCAACAATGTTCATTCCACCCCGAATCCCTGTGGGAGCTGGCTTGCCAGCGATTTGGTCGGCACATCCACCACTTCTTTGACTGACCCACCGCAATCGCTGGCAAGCCAGCTCCCACAGGTTTATGTGCCGGATCACAAAGCCCGGTCAGCCCCGGATTTCCATGTGGGAGCGAGCCTGCTCGCGAAGGCGTCAGGTCAGCCACATCCACATTTACTGACACACCGCTTTCGCGAGCAAGCCCGCTCCCACAGGTTTTGTGGTGACCAACAATGTTCATTCCACCCCGAATCCCTGTGGGAGCTGGCTTGCCCGCTCCCACAGGTTTATGTGCCGGATCACAAAGCCCGGTAAGCCCGGATTTCCATGTGGGAGCGAGCCTGCTCGCGAAGGCGTCAGGTCAGCCACATCCACACTAACTGACACACCGCT
>NZ_JBSICA010000053.1:0-16650 GCF_058245595.1 Pseudomonas sp. UF-293
TCTTCGATGAGCTGGCCGAGCTCATTCCACACCCAGCGATGGCGGCTGCTGTCCGGGTAGCGCAACGACAGCAACTGGCCGCGCAGGTTGTAGTAGTAATGGGTGACCTGGCCGTCGGGATCGACCGCTTCGGTAACGGCACCTTCAGCGTTGCGCCGATAGATCCACACCGCGTCGCCTCGGCAACGCTTGTAGAGAAAACCGTTGCGGTACTCGTAGGACGTTGGTGCATCGTCCGGCGGAATCAGCGCGATCAGCCGTCCGACTTCGTCATAGCGGTATTCGGTAACCGCGCCCAAAGCATCCTGCTCGGCGATCAAGCGCCCCTGCTGGTCATAGGCCTTGAGCTGCTCGCCGCCATCCGCCGCGACCTGCCGCACCAGCCGCGCGCGCTCGTCGTGGACGTAGACTTCTTCGGTGCCGTCGACGTAATGCACGGTCACGCTGGCGTCGTCATCGTTCCAGACGTAACGGGTGTTCATCTGCGAGAACGACGCCCAGTGGCGCACGCAGCGCGCGGCTTTGCCCTCGCGCTGCCACTCCCAGAAGAAGCTCGCGCCGCCGGTCAGCTGGCGCTGGAGGATGACGTGGTGGTCGTCGTAATCGTAGCGTTCGCTGTCGCCGACCGCGTTGGTCGCGGTCAGCAGCCGTTGCCGGGCATCGAAGCTGTAGGTGGCGAGGATTTGCTCGGTGGTCCACTCGCCCTGGACAAAGACTTGGTAATCGATCGCCACCAACTGCGCGCGGTCATAGCGCAACAACAATGCGCGGCCGGCGCCGTTGTCCAGGCGCTGAATGCGGTCGGAGCGATCGCGTTGCAGGGTCAGACGATTGCCGTAGACATCGCTGATTGCCGTCAGCCGTCCGGCGCGAAAGTGGTAAAACCGCGCACTGTCGCCGGCCAACGCCAGAATCAGTTCTTCCGGCTCATCGCCGAGAAAGATCGCCGCCCGCGACAGGCTGTTGTGAATCGCCGGGCGCGCGACGTTTGGCAGGGGAAAGCGGGTACGGCGGTTCTCGTGGTCGATCCAGGTCACGCCATCGCCGTCGAAGGCCAGCCGATGGGCCAGCGTATGGCTCCAGCCGAAACCCAAACCGATATCGATCTCGACCGCGCTGCTGCGGTACAAACGGGTGAACTCGAACGGCAGCACACCGTCGAGCACCGCGTCGGTCAGGGTCAGCAGTTCCTCGCCGGTGACCATCGACACCGGACAGCCGTTTTTGCAGGTATTGGGCACGCAGTCGGCGGCATCGCCGTTGGGGTTTTTCGCTTGATCGGGGACGTCGTCGTGTGGCTCGTGGCGCTCGAGGCGGGCCATACCTCGGGATTTTTCCCGCGCGAGTGGCGCCGGATTCGGCACGCTGAGCACCACCGCGTCGGCCTGGCGAATGTTCAGCGGAATCGATGGCGTCGGCTTCAGCTCCACCTCGCGGGCATGAAACATCAGCGGCTTCAGCGTGCTGGCGTGCTGCTTGAGCTCCGGCGTCGAAGTCAGTTCCGCCAGGCGTAAAGCAGAAGCCGCCAGCCATTCCCGCGCCCGAGGCGACTTGATCTTGGCCAAGACCTTGCTGCTCAAACGCAGCGATACGCCGGCACCGCCCGCCACGCGCATCAACAGAAAGCTGATGAGCAACTCGGTGCGAACTTCGGCCACCACTTCGGCGAGGTATTGCGGCGGCAGCATCTTCAGCCAACTGGTGAACGCAGCCAGATGAATGAACAGCAACGGCTCGTCGCTGAGCATCAACAAGGCGTTGGCAATCGCCTCGCTGGACGCCGCCAGCAGCGCCTCAAGTTCGGCTTCGCTGAGGTATTCCAGGAGCTTTGCACTGTGCTCCTGCAGGTCGGCAAGGAGGGCGAACAGTTGCCGGATGTCATCCCAGACGCCATTCAGGGCTTTTTCCAAACCACGCCAATCGGCCCGTTGCAACTGCCCGTAACGATCAAGAAAACCGGCGCTGGAAAACTCCGTCCATTGCGGCTCAAAGCCCGTCCATTCGGCGCGCAGCCAACCTTCAAGACCGGCGATCACGCCTTCATAAGAGGCATACAGGGCGCGGACATGGGTGGTTGAAACGTCTGGAAAGAAGGTGACGCGGTAGCGCTGGCCGCGCATGCAATCGGTCACCTCGAGGATCCCGCTCGGGCCGATGGTGTGGCGCAGTGGTTCGCCGAAGGTCTGCACGCCGTCGACTTCGCTCAGCAGCGGCTCGAGGGTCACCGGGGTGTCGCCGATCGGCACAAAGCGCGCCGCTTCAAACATGTGCACCAAGGTCAGCGGCCCGTTGGCCGAACACATGACCACCGATGAACTGATGGGGGCGCGCGAGGTGATGGGCGCGCTCAGTTGCACGTCATTGCCAACCTTGAACACTTGCTCGATGTCCAGCGCCGTCCCGGTCCAGAATTGCTCGGCCCAGGCGTCGTAGTTGTTCAGGCACAGGCGGAACTCATCGATCAGCGCTTCGAAATCGGGCTGCCGGGGATTCAGGGCGGCTACTACCAGCAGTCCGATGCTGTTGTTCAGGGCCAGGAGCCGATCGGGTTGAAACATTCGCAGTCGCTCGCGCATGTGAAGAAACGGGAGCGCGGACTTTGCGGGGGATCAAAAAGGAAAGAAGTCGGGGAAGTAGGCAGTGTCTGTAGGAGTTTTCGCTAAATGCGAAAACGCGTCGATGGCATTGCCCGTTGCTCAATGTCCATCGGCCTCGCTATGCTGCTGAACCCATTAATCAGATCCGCGTTGCGGCACATTGCCTGTCGCCCCGGGATGTCTTTGTTAACGGATCCGATGATGAATGCACCGCTGAAGACGTTCGGCCCGATCAAGGCCGTGATTTTCGATATGGACGGTTTGCTGCTCGACACCGAGGGCATTTATACCGAGGTCACCTCGCTGATTGCCGGGCGCTACGGGAAAACCTTCGACTGGAGCGTCAAACAAAACATCATTGGTCGCGGTGCCAATGACCTGGCCAATTACGTGGTGCAGGCACTGGAACTACCGATCACTGCGGAAGAATTCCTTGAGATTCGCGAGCCGCTGATGCGTGAGCGTTTTCCCAAGGCCCAGGCGATGCCGGGGGCCGAAGCGCTGGTGCGTCACCTCAAGGCGCACAACATCCCGATCGCGGTTGGCACCAGTTCGTCGCGCCAGTCGTTCGGGCAGAAAACCACTTTGCACCGCGACTGGTTTGCGCTGTTCGATTTCATCGTCACGGCGGACGATCCGGAAGTCGGCGCGGCCAAACCGGCCCCGGATATTTTCCTCACCGCCGCCCGGCGTTTGGGCGTCGCGCCCGGGGATTGTCTGGTGTTCGAAGATTCGCCGTTCGGCGTCACCGCCGCGAAAGCGGCAGGCATGACCGCAATCGCGATTCCCGACGCGGCGATGGCCGATGAGAAATATGCTCACGCTGACGGCATTATCCGCTCGCTGAAAGACTTCAGGCCCAGCGCCTTTGGCCTGCCGACGCTGGAACTGGCTTGACCGTTCGCACGAAAACGCCGCCCTTCCTATAAAGAAGGGCGGCGTTTTTTCTTGCCGGTCTGTCAGGCGCCGAAACCACCGTCGATGGTCAGGCTGGCACCGGTGATGTAACCGGCTTCCGGCCCGGCCAGATAGGCGACGAAGCTGGCGATTTCATCGGCGGTGCCGTAACGACCCACGGCCATCAGCGGGATCAGGCTGTCGGCGAATTCGCCATGGGCCGGGTTCATGTCGGTGTCGACCGGGCCAGGTTGCACGTTGTTGATGGTGATACCGCGTGGGCCGAGGTCGCGGGCCAGGCCTTTGGTCAGGCCGACCAGTGCCGACTTGCTCATCGCGTACACGCCGCCACCGCCGAAGGGCATGCGGTCGGCGTTGGTGCTGCCGATGTTGATGATCCGCGAGCCTTCGCCCATGTGTTTCGCCGCTTCCTGCGAAGCAATGAACACGCTGCGCACGTTGATGGCCAAAGTCTGATCGAAATCTTCGAGTTTGAAATCTTCCAGCGGCGCGATAGCCAGCACGCCGGCGTTGTTGACCAGAATGTCCAGCCGGCCAAACGCTTCGACGGTGGCGCTGACGGCGTGGCGAATCGCGCTGGCATCGGCGCTGTCAGCCTTGATTGCCAGAGCTTTGCCGCCGTTGACGGTGATGCTGTTCTGCAGTTCTTCGGCTTTGGCGGCGGAGCTGACGTAAGTGAAAGCGACGGCGGCGCCTTCAGCGGCCAGGCGTTTGACGATGGCTGCGCCGATGCCGCGCGAACCGCCTTGAATCAGAGCGACTTTGCCGCTGAGGTGTTGAGTGGTCATGTTCGATCTCCAAGTGTTCAAGGCGGAATGCCTTGGTGTTGGTGCCGAGTATCGGCGTGGCATCGACAACCGGGTAGACCATGATTGCTATAGTGTGTGTAAACCAGAAGTTTATAGTGGCGATCATGGAAACGTTCAGCAGTATCGAATGCTTTGTGCGCAGTGCCGAAGTCGGCAGCTTTGCGGAAGCGGCGCGACGCTTGAGCCTGACCCCGGCGGCGGTCGGCAAGAGCGTGGCGAAACTGGAGGCGCGGCTTGGCGTGCGGCTGTTCCAGCGTAGTACACGCAGCCTGACCCTGACCGAAGCGGGGCAGCTGTTTTTGAGTGAAGTCAGCGCCAGCCTGACCACCATCCAGAATGCCGTGGCCAATCTGGCCAGTGCCGGCGGGCAACCGGCCGGCACGCTGAAAGTCAGCATGGGCACTGTGTTTGGCCGTCTGTATATCGTGCCGCTACTCGGTGAGTTTCTGCAGCGTTATCCAGCGATCAACCCGGACTGGCATTTCGATAACCGTCAGGTCGACCTGATCGGGCAGGGTTTCGATGCGGCGATCGGCGGCGGCTTTGAACTGCCCCAAGGCGTGGTTGCGCGCAGGCTGACGCCGGCGCATCGGGTGTTGGTTGCATCGGAGGATTATCTGCACAACCATGCGCCGATCAGCCATCCCGATGACCTCAAGCAACACGAAGGCATTCTGATCCGCTCACCGCAGACCGGGCGCGTGCGTTCCTGGCAACTGACTCACCGCGATCAGCAACACAGCCCGCTGACGTTGCGGGCGCGGATGACCATGAGTGATTCCGAGGCCGCCTGTGCAACGGCGATGCAAGGTTTGGGCATTGCGCTGGTGAGCATGCCGTTTGCGGTTGCGTATCTTCAGGCCGGGACATTGCAGCGGGTGCTGCCGGACTGGTTTGTCGATGACGGCAACATTTCGATCTATTACGCCGAGCACAAATTGTTGCCGGGCAAGACCCGGGCGTTTGTGGATTTTGTGATTGAACAGTTTGCTGAGCAGGGACTGGGGCGGCGGTTCAGTGCTATTTGAGTAGGGCTTGGGACCGAGTCGTTTTCATTCGCGAGCAGGCTCGCTCCCACAGGGGAACGCATTCCAAATGTGGGAGCGAGCCTGCTCGCGAAAAGGGCAACTCGGTTTCGAATGGATAACTCAGCGAGCAAACCGCCCCGGCCAGCCAATAATATTCTTCGGCCGTGGCGTCGCATACGTGCGCACCTTCGACGTCGACAACTTCAAGCGCACCAGTGATTCGGCAATCATCACCGCCGCCGTTACGCCATCCACCACCGGCACGCCGGTGCGCCGGCGAATCTGCTCGTCCAGCCCGGCCATGCCGCCGCAGCCCAGGCAAATCACCTCGGCCTTGTCCTGGGTCACCGCCAGTTCGGCCTGCTGCACGATCGCTTCCAGTGCGCGCTGCGGTTCGTGTTCAAGCTCGAGAACCGCCAAACCACTGGCGCGCACTGAGGCACAGCGATCCCACAGGCCGGACAATTTCAGTCGATCCTCGATCAACGGCACGGTGCGATCCAGCGTGGTCACCACCGAGTAGGCATGGCCGAGAAACATCGCGGTGCTGGCCGCCGCATCAGTGATATCAACCACTGGCACGTTGAGCAATTCCTGCAAGCCTTCGCGGCCATGTTCGCCGTAGCCGGCCTGGATCACCGCATCGAATGGTTGATCGTAAGACATCACTCGATCCATCACGGCGATGGCGGCCAGGTAGCTTTCGAAATTGCCTTCAATCGATTCGGCGCCGAAGTACGGGGTCAGGCCGACGATTTCGGTGCCGGGCGAAGCGACGGCCTGCGCCGAGCGGGCGATGGCATCGGTGATGGATTCGGTGGTGTTGACGTTGACCACGAGAATACGCATGGAAAATCCTTATTGCGGGCAGTGGTGCGGCCCGAAAACCGGGCCGCGAAGGGATCAGTGGCTGACGTTATCCACAGCGATGCACTCGCCGCTGACGTCGGCGTAATGGGTGTGACGTTTGGCGACGATCAGGTAAAGCATGCCGGCGATACCGGCACCGATCAGCCAGGAGAACGGCGAAACGCTGTGGAAACCGGGCACCAGCGCCAGGACGATGGCGATCAGCGCTGCAGGAATAAACGCCGCCACCGCGCGGAAATTGATGCCACGGCTGTAGTAATAAGCGCCGTTGGGGTCTTCGCTGTAGAGCTGCGGCACATTGATCCGGCCTTTGCGGATCAGCCAGTAGTCGACCATGATCACTCCGTAAAGCGGGCCGAGCAGGGCGCCGAGGCCCGACAGGAAATACACGATCACCAGCGGGCTGTTGTAGAGGTTCCACGGCAGGATCAGTACAGCGATGGTCGCGCTGATCAGCCCGGCGCGGCGGAAGGTCAGGTACTTCGGCGCCAGGTTGCTGAGGACGAACGCCGGGGCGACGAAGTTGGCCATGATGTTCACCGCAACGGTGACGATCAGAAAAGCCAGGCAGCCGAGCACCAGAAAGAATGTGTTGGGGATCGAGGCGATGATCTCGGTCGGGCTTTCGATGATTCGCCCGTTGATCTGGAACTGCGCGCCACACAGCAACACGGTAATCGCGGCGAATACCAGAATGTTCACCGGCAAGCCCCAGAAATTTCCCACCTTGATAGTCTTGCGGCACGGCGAGGAACGGGCGAAGTCGCAGAAATTGAGAATCAGCGTGCCATAGATCGCCAGCCACAACGCGCCGCCGGCAAAGATGTTGCGCCACATCTCGCCACCGGTCAGCGGCTCGCGGATCGACCAGGCAATCGTCGCGTTGGCCTGGAAGTACATCCACCCGGCGAGGGCAGCAACGGTCAGCAGAATCACTGGTCCGGCAAATGCCTCGTACCGGCGCACCATCTCCATGCCGTAGGCAAGGATCGCCAGTTGCACCAGCCAGATGGCAACGAAGCACACCCAGCCCAGGCTCGACAGGCCCAGAATCGAGTCGTGGTCGTATTCGGCGAAGCCGGGATGCACGGCAGTCAGCAAGACGCGGAATACCACCGAGGCGAGGTATGTCTGAATGCCGAACCAGGCGATGGCGATAACCGCTCTGATCAGTGCAGGAATTTGCGCACCGTGGATGCCGAAGCTGATCCGGCTGATCACCGGAAACGGCACCCCGGTTTTCTGCCCCATGTACCCGGACAGGTTCATGAAGAAGTACACCAGCGCCGCGCCGATCCCCAGCGACAACAGAATCTGCCAGCCGCCCAGCCCCAGTGCATACAGGCCGATGGCGAACGAGTAGTTGGCGATGTTGTGCACATCGTTCGTCCACAGGGCGAAGATGCTGTACTGGCCCCAGCGCCGGCCCTCGGCTTTGGTCGGCGCCAGATCGCTGTTGTGCAGACGCGGGCTCAGTTGCAGCGGCTCACTCAGTCCGTCATCGGGCAACGGTTGATCGAGCGTGGAGGAGGGCAGATTCAGCGCGATGTTATTCGAAAGACTTGTACGCATTCCGGCAGGCTCCTGACGTTCCCCCCCGCGATGACTGTGCATGAGCGCTCAGGCTCGACAAATCTTCGGCGCGGCGGTGAAGACATCACTGGTTACGGGGCATCTGCAGCCTGTACGGGATAGGGCGCTTCAGGCTTGCGGATCGAAAGTGTGCATGTTTTGCAGTTTTGTATACAAAACATGCATGCGATAAAGCCAGATTTGTGCCAGTTGCGGATCTATTGGCATCGTGCCTCATTTCGAATAGTTATCGATGAGGCATAAGTCGCTGAAAAACAGGCGTTATAAATTGATCGATTGGACAGGTATTTTTTCAGAGGAGGGATTTTGTAGAGGGATACGCAGATGGGATTCTGCAGGGGGATGTAACTTTTCAGGGCGTGAAAACCGAAAGTGCACACATAAATGGCACCGATGGTGACAACCTTGTGTACACCTTCTGTGTGTCTGGCACCTATTAATGTGGGAGCGAGCCTGCTCGCGAATGCGGTGGATCAGGCAACTGAAACGTTGACTGGAACTGCGCTTTCGCGAGCAGGCTCGCTCCCACAGGGGAACTCATTTCAGCAAATGATCAAACCTTGCTCTTGCTGATGATGTTCCCGGCATGCAATCCGCATTCTTTCTGCGTGGCTTCTTCCCACCACCAGCGGCCTTCGCGTTCGTGCTGGTTCGGCAGCACCGGGCGGGTGCAGGGTTCGCAGCCGATGCTGATGAAACCCCGCTCGTGCAGGCTGTTGTAGGGCAGTTCGAGCATGCGGATGTAACCCCAGATCTCTTCGCTGGTCATTTGCGCCAACGGGTTGAACTTGTACAGGGTGCGTTCCGGTGTCGAGAAGGCTGTGTCGATTTCCAGCACCGCCACAGCGCTGCGGGTGCCCGGGCTCTGGTCGCGGCGCTGGCCGGTGGCCCAGGCTTTGACCTCGGACAACTTGCGCCGCAGCGGCTCGATCTTGCGGATGCCGCAGCATTCGCCGTGGCCATCTTTATAGAAACTGAACAGGCCTTTTTCCTTCACGAACGGTTCGAGTTTCGTGTAATCCGGCGAGACGATTTCGATGTCGATCTTGTAGTGCTCGCGCACCTGTTCGATGAAGCGGTAGGTCTCCGGATGCAGGCGACCGGTGTCGAGGCTGAACACTTTGACGTTCTTGTTCAGTTTCCACGCCATGTCCACCAGCACCACATCCTCGGCGCCGCTGAAAGATATCCACAAGTCATCGCCGAACTCGGCGAAGGCGAGCTTGAGGATGTCCTGGGGGGATTTATTGGCATAGGTCGTGGCGAGTTCCACGACGTCGAACGTTGGGCTCATCAGGGCGGCTTCCTACAGGTCAGTGGCGCTCGGGCGCTCTATAGGGGGCCGATGGTAACAAAAAGCTGCCGCGCTCGGGGCGTCCTCTGCGTTGCGCACCTCAGGTGCAGGCGCTAGAGTTCGGCCTCGCTCGACTCAATAATCACTACAAACGGGAGTGTCTTGTGGAAATTGCTTGCCTGGATCTTGAAGGGGTACTGGTACCGGAAATCTGGATCGCCTTCGCCGAAAAAACCGGAATCGACTCCCTCAAGGCCACCACCCGGGACATTCCCGATTACGACGTACTGATGAAGCAGCGCCTGCGCATCCTCGATGAGCACGGCCTCAAGCTCTCGGACATTCAGGAAGTGATCGCCACACTGAAACCGCTGGACGGCGCGGTGGAGTTCGTCAACTGGCTGCGCGAGCGTTTCCAGGTGGTGATTCTCTCGGACACTTTTTATGAATTCTCGCAGCCGCTGATGCGCCAGCTGGGCTTCCCGACCTTGCTTTGCCATCGCTTGATCACTGACGAAAGCGCTCGGGTGACGGGCTATCAACTGCGTCAGAAAGATCCCAAGCGCCAGTCGGTGCTGGCATTCAAGAGCCTGTATTACCGGGTGATCGCGGCGGGTGATTCGTATAACGACACGACCATGCTCGGCGAGGCGGATGCGGGGATTCTGTTTCATGCGCCGGACAACGTGATTCGCGAGTTTCCGCAGTTCCCGGCGGTGCATACGTTTGAAGCGCTGAAGCAGGAGTTCCTCAAAGCCTCAAACCGCGATCTCAGCCTGTAAATCGCGCCCTGTAGGAGCTGCCGAAGGCTGCGATCTTTTGATTTTAAAAGCAAAGATCGCAGCCTTCGGCAGCTCCTACAGGGATTGTGTCATTCAGAGGTTTTGCAGGGTTTCCAAGAGAATTCTGACTTTGGTCATCGATTCCTGATACTCCGCCTGCCAGTGCGAATCAGCGACAATCCCGCCGCCGCCCCAGCAGCACACTTGACCATCCTTGACCAACAGACTGCGGATGGCGATGGAGCTGTCCATCTCGCCGCGCACGTCCAGGTACAGCAACGATCCGCAATACAAACCACGCCGGGTCGGCTCCAGCTCGTCGATGATCTGCATCGCCCTAATCTTCGGTGCGCCGGTGATCGAGCCACCGGGGAAGCTGCCCGCGATCAGGTCCAGCGCATCACGATCCGCCGCCAGTTCACCGGTCACGCTGCTGACCAAGTGATGCACATTCGGATAACTTTCCAGACTGAACAACTCCGGCACCCGCACCGAGCCGATGCGGCAGGTGCGCCCGAGGTCGTTGCGCAGCAGGTCGACGATCATCAGGTTCTCCGCGCGGTCCTTGGGGCTGGCCAAGAGTTCGGCGGCGTTGGCGGCGTCTTCGGCTGGGCTGACGCCACGGGGGCGGGTGCCTTTGATCGGCCGGGTTTCGACTTGGCGTTGGCTGACTCTGACGAAACGTTCCGGTGACAGGCTCAGCACCGCGCCGCCGTTGGGCAGGCTCTGGAACCCGGAGAACGGCGTCGGGCAGGCCTGACGCAAAGCGCAGTAAGCCAGCCACGGATCGCCTTGGCATTCCGCGCGAAAGCGTTGCGCGAAGTTGACCTGATAACAGTCGCCGGCCTGGATGTACTCCTGAATGCGCTCGAACGCCTGACGGTAATCGTCGGCCGAGAGATCAGCGGCCATCGGGGCGTTCAGTTTGAAGGGCGCCAGCGCGTCAACTTGAGGCTGAGTGAACAGCGCGACCAATCGCTGCCGTTCACTGTCGACAAGCGATGGATGAAAGACCAATTGGCTGGTTTGCCCGTGGTGATCGCTGATCAGCGCCCAGTCGTACAGGCCGAAGCGCGCATCGGGCAGTTGCAGGTCATCCAGCGCCTGACTCGGCAGGTTTTCCAGATGCCGGCCGAAGTCGTAACTCAGGTAGCCGATCAGCCCGCCGGCAAACGGCAATTCGTACCCGACAGGCAATTGTGCATCGCCCAAGCGGCTGAGGTTGTCACGCAGGCGCTGGAGGAAATGTGCACCGCTTTCGTCCGGCAATACCGCCAGTTGTTCCAGCGGCCAGGCGCTGAGCACGTCATAACGGCCGCGCTCGGCGCTCGGCCGGCCGCTGTCGAGTAGTACGGCGCCGGGGGCATTGCGGATGGCCGCGAAGTAGTCGACGGGATTGGCACGGTAGGGCAGTGGGTGTACGGAACAGGTCAGCATGGGCGGGGCAGATCGGCCGTTGAGGCGGGGTGGGGATTGTAGTCCTCTGCGGGAATTGCTCCTAGAGGGGATGTCGGCGATTGGCAGATGGGCGGCAGGCTTGAGGCTCGTGGTGGCAGGAAGTCCGCCTTCGTGAGCAGGCTCGCTCCCACAGGGGATTGCATTCCAATGTGGGAGCGAGCCTGCTCGCAAAGGCCGCGACTCGGAGTCGGATCAGCCCTCGACCGCAGGAATATGCCCAAACATTTCCTGGGTAAACGCCACCCGCTCTTCAACCGATTCCTTTACGCCCCGCGCCTTCAGCTCTTCCAGCCGCGCTTCCACCGCGTGAGTACGCAACGTCAGCCCGCAATCGTTGGCGATCTGGATGTTCAGCCCCGGCCGCGCATTCAGCTCAAGAATCAGCGGGCCTTTTTCCTGATCGAGCACCATGTCCACGCCGATATAACCCAGCCCACACAACTCATAGCAGCCGGCGGCGAGTTTCATGAAACCGTCCCAGTAAGGCAGTTGCACGCCATCCACCGCGTTGGTGGTGTCGGGGTGTTTGGTGATGATGTTGTTCAGCCAGGTGCCGCGCAGCGTAAGGCCGGTGGCCAGATCCACACCGACACCGATGGCGCCCTGATGCAGGTTGGCCTTGCCACCGGACTGGCGGGTCGGCAAGCGCAACATCGCCATCACCGGGTAACCCATCAGCACGATGATGCGGATGTCCGGCACGCCTTCGTAGCTGATGCTTTTGAAGATCTGATCCGGGGTCACGCGGTATTCGATCAGCGCGCGGTCGCGGTGGCCGCCCAGCGAATACAGGCCGGTGAGGATGCTGGAGATGTGATGCTCGAGCTCTTCGTGGGCGAGGATCTTGCCTGACACTGTGCGATAACGGCCCTCGAAGCGGTCGGCGATGACGATGATGCCGTCGCCGCCCGCGCCCTGCGCCGGTTTGATCACGAAGTCGTTGCGCCCGCCGATGATCTCGTCGAGCTTGTCGATTTCCTTCTCGGTGGAGATCACCCCGTACAGCTCCGGCACGTGGATGCCGGCGGCGATGGCGCGTTCCTTGGTGAGGATCTTGTCATCGACGATCGGATACAGGCTGCGCTTGTTGTACTTGAGCACGTAGTCCGCGTTGCGGCGATTGATGCCCATGATGCCGCGCGCCTCGAGGGCCTTCCAGGTCTTCCAGAAACCGAACATCAGGCGTCAGCCTTCTTCAGGAAGGCCTTGAAACGCACCAGTTCGGTCAGGCGGTAGCCGCGATAGCGACCCATCGCCAGCATGAAACCGACCAGAATCAGCAGGATCGCCGGGAAGGTAAACACGAAGTACACCAGCTCCGGCACGGTCATGATCAGGTGCGCCAGGGAGGCGGCGAACAGCGTGCCGATCGCGACTTTCAGCGCATGGTTGGCGCCGCGTTCTTCCCAGGTGATCGACAGACGCTCGATGGTCATGGTCAGAATCACCATCGGGAACAGTGCCACCGACAGGCCACGCTCAAGCCCCAGCTTGTGGCTGAACAGACTGATCGCCGCAATCAACACCACAACGAAGGTCAGCACCACCGACAGGCGCGGCAGCATTTGCAGCTTCAGATGTTCGAGATACGAGCGTAGCGACAGGCCCAGCGCGGTGATCACCGTGAACAGCAGAATGCCGAAGCCCAGCTGCGTTTCGCGGAAGGCGAGGGCGATCAGCACCGGAGTGAATGTGCCCAGGGTCTGCAGGCCGATCAGGTTGCGCAGGATCAGGATTACCAGCACGCCGATCGGGATCATTACCATGATCATGAAGGTCTGCTGGGTCTGCAGCGGCAGGCCATACAGCGAGTAATCGAGGAAGTTGGCGTCAGTGTTTTCGTCGGTCAGCTTGGCCAGACGAATCGCGTTCATCTCGCTGTTGTTCAGGCTGAAGGTCACGTTGGCTTTCTTGCCGCCGTCGACGGTGATCAGGTTTTCGTCACCGGTCCACCACAGCAGGCGGTCGGTTGGCAGGCCTTGCTCACCGGTTTCCGGGTTGAAGTACAGCCAGTCGTTGCCGTTGAAGCTGCGCAGCCACAGTTCGGGTGTCTGTGGCTGATCGGCGACGAGGCGTATGGTGTGGACTTTTTCTACCGGGACGTGGGCGATCGACAGCAGCAGTTCGACGATTTTGGCTTTGTGCGAAGTCGACGGATCGCCGGCCAGCAGCAATTTGACGTTGTCGTCGTTGAGGTTGTTGACGCGCTTGATCGCCTCGCCAATAAAGGTTTCGACGTCGGCCGAGTGTTGGCGGATCGGTGCGAGCAGGGCTTCGGCGGCGATCTTTTCCGGGCCTTCGATGACCATGCTGTCACGGAAGGTCGGGCCTTTGACCTTGGATTTTTCCGCGGTGTAGCGCTTGGTCAGCACCAGACGGTAATACAGCGTCTGGTTGCCTTTGGCGCGGCGGGCCGACCAGGTCACCTTGCGGTTGCCGTCGATGCGGTTGACCGCGACGCCGTAGTTATTGGAGATGAAGCTTTCGTTGAGGCTGACGTAATCGCGGCTCAGCGGCGGCACGAACATCTGGATCTTCACCGGATCCTTGGTGCTGGCGACGAACTCGACCTTGGCGTCGATGTTCCACAGGTCGTCGGTGGCGTCTTCGGTCACCGGGATGCCGAGCACGAAAATCTGATAGGCCGTAACCGAAACGCCCAGCAGCACCAGCACGGCGATCAGGATTTTCAGGTGGAAGGTTAGAGAACGCATGGAAATTACTCGGCGGTGTGAGCGGCGATGGTGCAGGCAGGTTTGCCGGCAGCGTATTTAAGACTGGGATCGACCAGCGCGTCGAAGCGTTTCAGCGCCTCGGAGCCGATCAAAAGCGGATATTGGAACGCACTTCGGTCGGTGAGGTTCACTTCGATGCTGCGCAATGCCGAACCCATGCAGATATCCAGCTCGATCACCGGGCGGGCGGTGTACTGCTTGCCTTCTTCCGGATCGTAGTCGCCGGCGCGGCGCTTGATCTTGCTGACCCGCGCCAGCGGCCGTTCGATGGGGTGTGAATGCGCGGCGTCGATGGCCAGGTAGAAACGTACCCAGGATTCACCGTTGCGTTTGAAGCGTTTGATGTCGCGGGCGCTCAGCGAGGCGGTTTTCGCCCCGGTGTCGAGTTTGGCCGCAACTTCGAGATTGATGCCGTCAAGCGAAGCGTATTCGTTGAGGCCGTACACGGTTTTTTCCCCCGCGGCGGCGAGGCCGGGCAGGCAAAACAGAGCAAAAAAGGTGGGGAAAGGCTTGAGTCTCATAAATCCTGGTGCGCAGCGTTCCGTTATCGGTTCAGGTGCCCGCACAACCGTGCGCAAGCCCCCGCGTGTGCCTGGCAGCTTTTTATGGCAAGCCGTACAAAGACCCGCAAATGCGGGCGGCATTCTAGCACGGTGGTTTTATGGCGCCAGCGCTTGGGGCAGGGTGTAGCAAGATCAAAAGATCGCAGCCTGCGGCAGCTCCTACATTTGGATTTGCGTGCGCCCTGTAGGAGCTGCCGAAGGCTGCGATCTTTCTGAGGTTATTAGACGATTGTCGACAATACCTATTTATCCTTTGACTGATGCGGTCTTATTGGCTAGTTTTTGCCGCATTGGATTTAAAGGTGTCGACAATCATGCTGGATCAACTCGATCCGCCGGTCATCAGCGGTGACGATTCCGAGACGCTGTCGGAAAACGTCTTCCGGCGCATTCAGGCGGCCATCGTCAAAGGCGAGATCGCCCCGGGCAGCAAGATCTCCGAGCCGGAACTGGCGCGCACCTATGGCATCAGTCGCGGGCCGTTGCGCGAGGCAATCCATCGTCTTGAGGGCCAGCGCTTGCTGGTGCGTGTGCCGCATGTCGGTGCGCGGGTGGTCTCCCTCAGCCATGCCGAATTGATCGAACTCTATGAAATCCGTGAATCCCTCGAAGGCATGGCCTGCCGCCTCGCCGCCGAGCGCATGAGCGTCGAGGAGATCGACGAACTGCGCCGGGTCCTGGAAACCCACGAACGCGATGCGGCGTTTCAGGCCGGCGTCGGTTATTACCAGCAGGAAGGCGATTTCGACTTTCATTACCGGATCATCCAGGGCAGCGGCAATCGCACGCTGACGCAGATGCTTTGCGGCGAGCTGTATCAACTGGTGCGCATGTATCGCATCCAGTTCTCCACCACGCCAAACCGCCCGCACCAGGCCTTCGCCGAACACCACCGCATTCTCGATGCCATCGCCGACCGCGACGGCGAGCTCGCGGAATTGTTGATGCGCCGCCACATCGGCGCGTCGAAACGCAACATCGCCCGTCACTACGAGGACGGCGCCCACAACAAGACAGCCACTGAACGAGGTGATGCATGACTTCCAACCTGAACACGCCGGGCCAGCGCTTCCGCGATGCGGTCGCCAGCGAGCATCCTTTGCAAGTGGTCGGCGCGATCAACGCCAACCACGCGCTGCTGGCCAAGCGCGCCGGTTTCAAGGCGATCTACCTGTCCGGTGGCGGCGTGGCCGCAGGCTCGCTTGGCGTGCCGGATCTGGGCATCACCGGGCTGGATGATGTGCTGACCGACGTGCGGCGGATCACCGATGTCTGCGACCTGCCGCTGCTGGTGGATGTGGATACCGGTTTCGGCTCGTCGGCCTTCAACGTGGCGCGCACGGTCAAGTCGATGATCAAGTTCGGCGCGGCGGCGATTCACATCGAGGATCAGGTCGGCGCCAAGCGCTGCGGCCATCGCCCCAACAAAGAAATCGTCAGCCAGCAGGAAATGGTCGATCGCATCAAAGCCGCCGTCGATGCGCGCACCGACGACAGCTTCGTGATCATGGCGCGTACCGACGCACTGGCGGTGGAAGGTCTGGAGTCGGCACTTGATCGCGCGGCGGCGTGCATCGAGGCGGGCGCCGACATGATCTTCCCCGAAGCGATTACTGAACTGGACATGTACAAGCTGTTCGCCAACCGCGTAAAAGCCCCGATCCTGGCCAATATCACCGAGTTCGGCGCAACGCCGCTGTACACCACCGAACAACTGGCCGGCGCCGACGTCTCGCTGGTTCTTTATCCGCTGTCGGCTTTCCGCGCGATGAACAAGGCGGCGGAAAACGTCTACACCGCGATCCGCCGCGATGGCACGCAACAGAATGTCATCGACACCATGCAAACTCGCATGGAGCTTTACGATCGTATCGATTACCACACGTTCGAGCAGAAGCTCGATGCGTTGTTTGCACAGAAGAAAGGCTGAACAAAACCCTGTGGGAGCGAGCCTGCTCGCGAAAGCGGTGGATCAGGCAATGTCAAAGTGACTGACACGACGC
>NZ_JBSICA010000054.1:0-15744 GCF_058245595.1 Pseudomonas sp. UF-293
CTGCGCCAGACGGTCGCTGCGCTCCCACGCCCGGATCAATCCCTCCACTCAGCCTTCCGACGTCGCCCGTGGATCAAGATCAAGAGCACTCGAGCTTGCGCTCATTGTTGAGTGGTGCGGCTTCGCCGCGGGCAGCTGCGCTGCTTTGCCTTTTTGTGGGAGCGAGCTTGCTCGCGAAGGCGACCTGGTCTTGAGGTAACACTCGATCCAACTGTAGGAGCTGCCGAAGGCTGCGATCTTTTGATCTGGCTTTTGCTTTGGCTTTTGATCCGGCTTTTGCTTTGGCTTTTGATCTTTTGCCCCTTCGGCAGGCTTCGTTACGGGATCGATCCGGGGGTGGGAGCGCAGCGACCGTACGACGCAGTCGTACACAGCGAGTGTAGGTGCAGCGAAGCCAACCGGAGCCGCTGCGCCCGGATCGGTCCCGTAACGAAGGTACCCCGAGCCCCAGCGAGCGGGCCGTACGCCGGGGCAAAGCCTTTTGGGTTACCTTTTCGGCGTTTGGAAAAGGTGACTCGCTGTAAGAGCGAAACCATAAGAAGCCGTTTCCGCAGCAACGGATATTCACCCAAACCCAAACCAAACCCCAAAAAACAAAACCCCCGACAAACCAGAAGTCTGTCGGGGGTTTCTTTTGCCTGAAGATCCCAGGCGTCTCGCAACGCCTGGTCTCAGCTCAGCTTATTGGCAAGCTTCGCAATCCGGCTCGTCAATTGCGCAGGCCTTTGGCACTGGCGCCGGGCCTGCCGGAGCAGCCAGGACCGAATCGTCGCCGTGGTTGCCGCCGCTGGAAACAGCGTTCAGCTTACCGGTGTTGATGGTCGACTTCTCGGTGCTGGTCGCGGCCAGGGCACGGAGGTAGTAGGTGGTTTTCAGACCACGGTACCAGGCCATGCGGTAGGTCACGTCGAGCTTCTTGCCCGATGCGCCGGCGATGTACAGGTTCAGCGACTGGGCCTGGTCGATCCACTTCTGACGACGGCTGGCGGCGTCAACGATCCACTTGGTGTCCACTTCGAACGCGGTCGCGTAGAGCTCTTTGAGTTCTTGCGGGATGCGCTCGATCTGCTGCACCGAACCATCGTAGTACTTCAGGTCGTTGATCATCACCGAGTCCCACAGACCGCGAGCCTTCAGGTCGCGAACCAGGTACGGGTTGATTACGGTGAATTCGCCCGACAGGTTCGATTTCACGTACAGGTTCTGGTAGGTCGGTTCGATCGACTGCGAGACGCCAGTGATGTTGGCGATGGTCGCGGTCGGTGCGATGGCCATGATGTTCGAGTTACGGATGCCTTTCTGTACACGGGCGCGAACCGGTGCCCAGTCGAGGGTTTCCTTCAGGTCGACGTCGATGTACTTCTCGCCACGCTGTTCGATCAGGATCTGTTGCGAATCCAGCGGCAGGATGCCTTTGGACCACAGCGAACCGTTGAACGTCTCGTAGGCGCCGCGCTCGTCGGCCAGGTCGCAGGAAGCCTGGATCGCGTAGTAGCTGACCGCTTCCATCGACTTGTCGGCGAACTCGACGGCAGCGTCGGAGCCGTAGGCGATGTGCTGCAGGTACAGAGCGTCCTGGAAGCCCATGATGCCCAGACCGACCGGACGGTGGCGGAAGTTGGAGTTCTTCGCTTGCGGCACCGAGTAGTAGTTGATGTCGATCACGTTATCGAGCATGCGCACGGCGGTGTTCACGGTGCGTTGCAGCTTGGCGGTATCGAGCTTGCCGTCGACGATGTGGTTCGGCAGGTTGATCGAGCCCAGGTTGCAAACGGCGATCTCGTCCTTGTTGGTGTTCAAGGTGATCTCGGTGCACAGGTTCGAGCTGTGGACCACGCCGACGTGCTGCTGCGGGCTGCGCAGGTTGCACGGGTCCTTGAAAGTCAGCCATGGGTGGCCGGTTTCGAACAGCATGGAGAGCATCTTGCGCCACAGGTCTTTGGCCTGGATGGTCTTGAACAGCTTGACCTTGCCCGGGTACTCGGTCAGCGCTTCGTAGTACTCGTAGCGCTCTTCGAAGGCTTTACCAGTCAGGTCGTGCAGGTCCGGAACTTCGGATGGCGAGAACAGGGTCCACTTGCCGTCATCGAAGACGCGCTTCATGAACAGGTCAGGGATCCAGTTAGCAGTGTTCATGTCGTGGGTACGACGACGATCGTCACCGGTGTTCTTGCGCAGCTCGATGAACTCTTCGATGTCCATGTGCCAGGTTTCCAGGTAGGCACACACCGCGCCTTTGCGCTTGCCACCCTGGTTCACGGCCACAGCGGTGTCGTTCACCACTTTGAGGAACGGCACCACGCCTTGCGACTTGCCGTTGGTGCCCTTGATGTACGAACCCAGCGCACGAACAGGCGTCCAGTCGTTGCCCAGACCACCGGCAAATTTCGACAGCATGGCGTTGTCGTGGATCGCGTGATAGATGCCCGACAGGTCATCCGGCACGGTAGTCAGGTAGCAGCTCGACAACTGTGGACGCAGGGTACCGGCGTTGAACAGGGTCGGGGTCGAAGCCATGTAGTCGAACGAGGACAGCAGGTTGTAGAACTCGATCGCACGGTCTTCTTTCTGCTTTTCTTCGATCGCAAGACCCATGGCCACGCGCATGAAGAAGATCTGCGGCAGTTCGAAACGCACGCCATCCTTGTGGATGAAGTAGCGGTCGTACAGGGTCTGCAGGCCGAGGTAGGTGAATTGCTGATCGCGCTCGTGGTTGATCGCCTTGCCCAGTTTTTCCAGGTCGAAGGTGGCCAGCACAGGGTTCAGCAGTTCGAACTCGATACCTTTGGCGATGTAGGCCGGCAGTGCCTTGGCGTACAGGTCGGCCATTTCGTGATGGGTGGCGCTTTCGGCGACTTCGAGGAAGTTCAGGCCTTCGGCACGCAGGGTGTCCATCAGCAGGCGGGCGGTGACGAACGAGTAGTTCGGCTCGCGCTCGACCAGGGTACGGGCGGTCATGACCAGGGCGGTGTTGACGTCGGTCAGGGCCACGCCGTCATACAGGTTCTTCAGGGTTTCGCGCTGGATCAGGTCGCCGTCGACTTCTTCCAGGCCTTCGCACGCTTCGGTGACGATGGTGTTCAGGCGGCCCATGTCCAGAGGCGCCAGGCTACCGTCGGCGCGGGTGATGCGGATCGACGGGTGCGCATTGACGGCAGCTTCGGCCGGCGCGTGGGCAGCGCGTTCTTTCGAACGGCCGTCACGGTAGATCACGTAGTCACGGGCAACTTTCTGCTCGCCGGCACGCATCAGGGCCAGTTCGACCTGGTCCTGGATTTCTTCGATGTGGATGGTGCCGCCCGATGGCATGCGACGCTTGAAGGTCGCGGTGACCTGCTCGGTCAGGCGCGCCACGGTGTCATGGATTCGCGACGAAGCGGCAGCGGTGCCGCCCTCAACTGCGAGAAACGCTTTGGTGATAGCGACGGTGATCTTGTCATCAGTGTAAGGAACGACAGTGCCATTACGCTTGATCACGCGCAGCTGGCCAGGCGCGGTGGCTGCCAGATCCGAAGTCGAATCGGCGGCCTGCGGCAAGGTGCCCTGCGGGTTCTCGCGAGTTGTGTCGGTTTGCATGGGGGGTGGTCTCCACATTCTCTATGTTTGTTTGGCACCGTCATGGTGCTCACCGTTCTGTACCGAAGCACTGCAACCGACGGGCGTCGGCATTACAAACTTCGGAACAGTAGGAAAAAGGCTGCAACGCCGCATCCTTGCCGAAGTTTTGGTTACGAGCCGAAGCTCGCCACCGGATTCCTTCGCGGGTGGCAGTCATGACTGCAACACCCATACCGTTTTGTCCGTTTCGGACCAAATAAAACGGTGCCATCCGCCAGTGCGGTTTGGGCTTGAAAAAACTCGTTCGTTCTACCGGAAACTGGCCATAAAGCACTTGAGTTTCAGGCCTGAAATGTGGTTGGGCGATTTAGACGAAAACCCTATATGTAGGGTCTGCGTTTTCGCGGTGCTACAAGATAATGCGTTTCAGGGGAGGATTGCAACGTACTACCTGTGGATAAGCCTGTGCGTAATTTGTGTAAGAAACAGGGAAAACGCGTGTAGGCCGCTAACCTGCTGAGCCAGACCGTTTGTCACTGTTTTTTTGCCTGGAAAAACGCTTCAGCGGTTTTTTAAGGGCGCGAACCCTACCACACAATTCCGCCTCGTCCGAACGCATTTACCGACTTGTTTTCCGGGTGGCCGGCGTTTATACAATCGCTGGTTGCACTGGGATTTTTATCCTCCCGAAATATGACAGCTGATCGGGAGGACTCATGTAGGAGCTGCCGAAGGCTGCGATCTTTTGATTGTGATTTTTCAAGAGCAAGATCAAAAGATCGCAGCCTCGTTTCACTCGTCAGCTCCTACAGGAACCGCGTTCATTCAGCGAAACCTTCATATATCAATAAAAACAGCAAGCAGAGGTCACCGGTGGAGCAACAAACCTGGCAGGTATTGATCGTCGAGGATGACCAGCGACTGGCCGAGCTCACCCGCGATTACCTGCAAGCCAATGGCCTGCGCGTCGAGATCGAAGGCAACGGTGCGCTGGCGGCGGCGCGGATCATCAGGGAGCAACCGGATCTGGTGATCCTCGACCTGATGCTGCCCGGCGAGGATGGCCTGAGCATTTGTCGCAAGGTGCGCAGCCAGTACGACGGGCCGATCCTGATGCTCACCGCGCGCACCGACGATGCTGATCAGATTCACGGCCTCGATCTTGGTGCCGACGACTATGTGTGCAAACCGGTGCGTCCGCGCTTGCTGCTGGCGCGTATCCAGGCGTTGCTGCGACGCAGTGACACACCGGAACCGGCGGCGGAAAAATCCCGTCGTTTGCAATTCGGCCCGCTGGTGGTCGACAACGCGTTACGCGAAGCCTGGCTAAGCGACAACGGCATCGAGCTGACCAGCGCCGAGTTCGACCTGCTCTGGCTGCTGGTGTCCAACGCCGGGCGGATTCTTTCCCGCGAAGAAATCTTCACTGCATTGCGCGGCATCGGCTACGACGGCCAGGACCGCTCAATCGATGTGCGCATCTCACGCATCCGCCCGAAAATCGGTGACGACCCCGATCATCCGCGCCTGATCAAGACCATCCGCAGCAAAGGCTACCTGTTCGTCCCGGAAGCCTGCGCAGACCTGGCGCTGTGAATTCGATCTTCCTGCGCATCTACGGCGGCATGTGCGCCGCGCTGATTCTGGTGGCGGTGCTCGGCGTGCTGGCACTGAACCTGCTCAATCAGGTGCGCAGCGAGCAGTACCGCGAACGCTTGGCCCACGGCACCTTCTCGCTGATGGCCGACAATCTGCAACCGATGAGCCAGACCGAGCGCCATCGCGCGTTGCTGGTGTGGGAGCGGCTGCTCGGCATTCCGCTGACGCTGAAGAAATTTGCCGAAAGCGATCTTGATCTGACCCAGCGTACCCGTGTGCTGCGCGGTCAGGCGCTGGTCGAGCAGACCGGGCCCCACGCGGCCAAGGTCTATCGACTGGTCAGCGAGAAAGAGCAAATGATGCTGGTCGGTGAGGTGCAGCAGATCAGCGAGCAATTGGCCCGGGCGACCATTTATTTGCTCGCCGATGAATTGGTGCGGGTGCCGGTCGGCGAACAGCCCAAACGTCTGGCGCAGATAAAGCAGGAAAAGGGCTTCGGCTTCGATCTGCGTCTGGTCACGGTAAATGACGCCGACATGGACGAAGACCAGAGCCGCCGCGTGGCCGAGGGCGATACGGTGATGGCGCTGGGCAAGGGCGGCGATTCGATTCGCGTGTTCGCCGGTATGGTCGGCACGCCGTGGGTGCTGGAAATCGGCCCGCTGTATCAGATGAATCCGTACCCGCCGGAATGGCTGGTGCTGATTGCCGCTCTGGGTCTGACGCTGATCGGTCTTATCGTTTATCTGCTGGTGCGTCAGCTCGAACGGCGTTTGCGCGGCCTCGAAGCGGCGGCCACGCGCATCGCCAAGGGCAGTCTGGAAACGCGTGTGCCGGCACGCGGAGCCGACTCGGTCGGGCGGCTGGCGTCGGCGTTCAATGGCATGGCCGAGCACTTGCAGCAACTGCTGGCGATCCAGCGAGAACTGGTGCGCGCGGTCTCCCATGAGTTGCGCACGCCGGTGGCGCGGCTGCGTTTCGGTCTGGAGATGATCGGTACGGCGACCACCCCGCAGGCGCTGGAGAAATACCGCGAAGGCATGGATCACGACATCGAAGACCTCGATAAGCTGGTCGACGAAATGCTCACTTACGCGCGGCTGGAGCAGGGCTCGCCGGCGCTGACCTTCCAGCGCATCGACCTGGATGCACTGGTCAATCAGGTGATCGAAGAATTGGCGCCACTGCGCGCCGAGGTCACGGTGCAGCGCGGTTTGTGCCTGTCCTCTGCCGACAATGACGGCGCCTGGGTCGAGGCCGAGCCACGTTATCTGCATCGGGCGCTGCAGAATCTGGTAGGCAACGCGATGCGTCATGCGCATTCGCAGGTGACGGTGAGTTATCAGGTTGGCCAGTTGCGCTGCCGCATCGACGTCGAGGATGACGGGCCGGGCGTGCCGGAGGTTGCATGGGAGCGGATCTTCACGCCGTTTCTGCGCCTCGACGACAGCCGCACGCGGGCGTCGGGCGGGCATGGTCTGGGGTTGTCGATTGTGCGACGGATCATCCACTGGCACGACGGCCGCGCGATCATTGGCAAGAGCAAGAGCCTGGGTGGGGCGTGTTTCAGTCTGAGTTGGCCGAGGAATCAGGAGCGCCGTTGAGATTCGGGATACCGCCTTCGCGAGCAGGCTCGCTCCCACATTTGAAATGCAATCCCCTGTGGGAGCGAGCCTGCTCGCGAAGGCGCCACAACAGGCAATGCAAAACTTCAGGCCTGAATACTGACCAGACTCAACAACTGCCCATCATGCATTGCAAACTGCGCCTCCAGCTCCGATCCGTTGCGCCATTCGCTGGACAAATCAGTCAGCAACCGCAGCCTCACCTGACCCGCCTCAGTCCATTCCAGCACTTCGGCATGTTCGAAATAAAAGCGCTGCTGCACGATCGGGTACAGCGCCTTGAACAAACTCTCTTTCACCGAAAACGTCAGAGTCACCAGCAGCGCCAGTTGATCCTGCGACCCTGCCGCCATGCGCTGCATTTCCGCCGGTGTAAGAATTTCCCCGGCCAGACGTTCGGCGCGCTCGTAACTCAACAGGTTTTCCAGATCCATGCCCAGGCCGCGCCAGTGCTGCTTGTTGGCGACAATCGCTGCGGCGCGGCCGGTGCTGTGGGTGATCGAACCGCAAATGTGCGACGGCCACACCGGGGCGCGGTCTTCGCCGATCGGCGGGACGATATTCAGGCCTTCGAGTTGTTGCAGCGCGGCACGAGCGCAGATGCGCCCGGCGAGAAACTCGGCCTGACGCTTGGCCACCGAGCGCTGAATGCTCGGCGGCGCGAGCACAGCGCTGCGTTGGAAGTCATCGCCGAGCAACTGTGCCGGGTCGAAGTGGGTACTGAGCAGCACGGTATCGGCCAGTACCGTCGGCAACGGCCAATGGCTGTCGAGGGCAGTGCAGCAGGCGGGCAGGGCGGGGGTGGTATGCATGGCGGGCATTTTGCCGGTTAGTCGGGGCGAGGTCGAGATCGGCGGTGAAGCCTTCGCGAGCAGGCTCGCTCCCACGGGGGATCATCTGTGCGACAGATATCCGGTGTGGGAGCGAGCCTGCTCGCGAAAACCGCGCCTCGGTCGTTACTGACTCAACCGAAAATCTTCTTGAAGAACGCCTGCATATCCGCCCATGACTTCTCGTCCGCCGCCTTGTTGTAACCAATGTCCGGCCCGCCATGCTCGCCATGGCTCAGGCGATCGGCATCCGGGTTGCTGAAACCGTGTTTGGCGCCATCCAGACTGACGAATTGGTAGTCCGCCCCGGCCTTGTCCATCTCCGACTTGAACGCGGTGACGTTGTCCTGAGTGACCATGCTGTCCAGCGCACCATGCTCGACCAGAATCTTCGCCTTGACGCTGCCCGGAGTCGCCGGCGTCTTGGTTGCCAGCGCGCCATGGAAACTCACCACGCCGGCCAGCGGCACACCCTGACGCGCCGCATTCAACACCACGCTGCCGCCGAAGCAATAGCCGATGGCGGCGATTTTGTTCGGGTCGGTCTGCGCCTGTTTCTTCAACAGATCGAGCCCGGCGGCGAAGCGTTTACTGGCGGCGTCGGCATCCTTGGTCGCTGCCTGCATGAAGGCCATGGCGTCTTTCGGATGCTCGGTGCTTTTGCCTTCACCGTACATATCGATGGCCAGCGCGCTGTAGCCGAGCCCGGCGAGATCCCGCGCGCGACGCTTGGCGTAATCGTTCAGGCCCCACCATTCGTGGACCACGACAACGCCGGGGCGTGGGCCTTTGATCGCGTCGTCATAGGCGTAGTAGCCGATCAGTTGGCTGCCGTCGGCGCTTTGATAGGGGATTTCTGCAGTCTTTATCGCAGCCTGGGTGAGGCTGCTGACCGCCAGCAAAGTGAGGGCGAGGAACAGGCGCATGGTCGGGTCTCCTTATTGAAAGTGGTCAGAACAGCCTAGTCGATCCGGTTCAGGTCAGGTTCAGAGACGGTTCAGGGGCCGTACAGGGGCGGCTCAGTAACCTTGCGCCATACCCAAACAGCACTGTGAAAGAGGAAATACCCATGACTCGTATCAACAAACTGCTGCTGGCTTTTACCCTGTTAGGCTCCAGCATCGCGGCGAATGCCGACGACACCAGCAACTTCGCCGGCCTGACGTTCGGCCAGACCAGCGACAAGATCGACAAGTCCCATGCGCTCAACAACAACCTTGACCACCCCAACGCCACAGGGGCCATCGACGGCAACAACACCTACGGCATGCGCCTCGGTCAGCAAAACAGCCAGGGCCGCTACTACGCCACCTACGACAACGTTTCCGGTTCGCACAATGGCGTTAAACTGCGCCAGGAAAATCTGCTCGGCAGCTATGACCTGTTCTACCCGGTGGGCGGCAGCACCAAATTGTTCGGTGGCGCCACGGCCGGTCTGACCAAGCTGACGCAGGATTCGCCAGGCTTCAGCCGTGACAGCGACATCGGTTACGCCATCGGTGGCCAGGTCGGTGTGTTGCAGCAAGTTTCGCAGAACACCTCGGTGGAACTCGGTTACCGTTACCTGCGCAGCAACGCCAGCACCGAAATGAAAGAGAGCGGCGGCAGCAAACAGGGCTCGCTGGACTTGACCAGCAGCGCGCAGACCTACCTGTCGGCCAACTACTATTTCTAAGCGGTTGCCGTCGATTGAATGTGGGAGCGAGCCTGCTCGCGAAAGCGATGTTTCATTCAACATAATCGTTGACTGAATGACCGCATTCGCGAGCAGGCTCGCTCCCACAGGTGTGTCACTGGAGTGGGTGATTTAGCCCGGAGAGTTTTATGAAACTGTTGGTTGTCGAAGATGAGGCGCTGTTGCGTCATCACCTGCAAACCCGCCTGACGGAGAGCGGCCACGTGGTCGAGTCCGTGGCCAATGCCGAGGAGGCGCTGTACCAGACCGGCCAGTACAACTTCGATCTGGCGGTGATCGATCTCGGCCTGCCGGGCATGGGCGGCCTCGACCTGATCCGCCAGTTGCGCTCGGGCGGCAAGACCTTCCCGATCCTGATCCTCACCGCGCGCGGCAACTGGCAGGACAAGGTCGAAGGGCTCGCCGCCGGTGCCGACGATTACGTGGTCAAGCCGTTCCAGTTCGAAGAGCTCGACGCACGCCTGAACGCATTGCTGCGGCGCTCCAGCGGCTTTACCCAGTCGACCATCGTTGCCGGGCCTTTGCTGCTCGACCTCAATCGCAAACAGGCCAGCCTCGATGAACAACCGCTGGCGCTGACCGCCTACGAATACCGCATCCTCGAATACCTCATGCGCCATCATCAGCAAGTGGTGCCCAAGGATCGCTTGATGGAGCAGCTCTATCCGGATGACGACGAGCGCGATCCAAATGTCATCGAAGTGCTGGTCGGCCGGTTGCGCCGCAAACTCGAAGGCCCGGCCGGGTTCAAACCGATCGACACTGTGCGTGGCCTCGGTTACCTGTTCAATGAGCGCTGCACTTGATCCGTTCCCTTCGCGTTCGCCTGATGCTCGCCGCCACCACGTTGGCGGTGTTGTTCATGCTTGCCTTGCTGCCAGCGATGCAGGGCGCCTTCAGCCTTGCCTTGCAGGACTCGATCGAGCAACGCCTGGCCTCCGACGTCACCACATTGATTTCCGCCGCCCGGGTAGAAAACGGTCGGCTGGTGATGCCGTCGCAATTGCCGGACGAGCGCTTCAACCTCACCGATTTCCGTTTGCTCGGCTATATCTACGACCGCGACGGCAAGTTGGTGTGGCGTTCGAAAGCCACTCAGGAAGAACAGATCAACTACAAACCGCGTTACGACGGCCTCGGCAACGAGTTCGCACGGATTCGTGAAGCCAGCGGTCAGGAGTTCTTCGTCTACGACGTCGAAGTCAAATTGCTCGGCGGCAAAAGCGCAGCGTTCAGCATCGTCGCTCTGCAACCGGTGCGCGAATACGAAACCACCCTCGAAGGCCTGCGCGAAAACCTCTATCTGGGCTTCGGTGCAGCATTGCTCGTTTTGCTGGCATTGTTGTGGATCGGCCTGACCTGGGGCCTCAAGGCCTTGCGTCGTTTGAGCCAGGAGCTCGACGAAATCGAAGGCGGTACTCGCGAAAGCCTCACGGAAAAACACCCGCGTGAACTGCTGCGCCTCACCGGCTCGCTCAACCGCTTGCTGCTCAGTGAACGCCAGCAACGCAGCCGCTACCGCGACTCCCTCGACGACCTCGCTCACAGCCTGAAAACCCCCTTGGCGGTGCTGCAAGGCGTCAGCGAAGACATGGCCCAGCGCCCCGCAGACCGCGATCAGGCCTGGGTTCTGCAAAGCCAGATCGAACGCATGAGCCAGCAGATCAGCTACCAACTGCAACGGGCCAGCCTGCGCAAAAGCGGCCTGGTGCGCCATCAGGTGCGCCTGCAACCGGTGCTCAAAAGCCTCTGCGACACGCTGGACAAGGTCTACCGCGACAAACATGTGCGCGTGACCTTTGATCTGCCGGAGCATTGCTACGTGCCGATCGAGCAGGGCGCCTTGCTGGAAATGCTCGGCAATCTGCTGGAGAACGCCTATCGCCTGTGCCTCGGCGAAGTGCGAGTCAGCGTGCGCGAGTCCTTGGCCGGGATCGAATTGTGTGTCGAGGACGATGGGCCGGGTGTGCCACTTGATCAGCGTGCGCGAATTCTCGAACGTGGCGAACGCCTGGACGCCCAGCATCCCGGGCAAGGGATCGGGCTGGCGGTGGTCAAGGACATCATCGAAAGCTACAACGCCCGTTTGGCTTTGGGCGATTCACCGATGGGCGGGGCGGCGTTCAGGATCCATTTTCCTGCGGTGTGAAGGTCGGCAGTGCCGGCCTCTTCGCGAGCAGGTTCGCTCCCACCTTGAAAGGCATTCCCCTGTGGGAGCGAGCCTGCTCGCGAAGGCGTCTGGCTTCACAACTCCTGCGCCCGATAAGCCCCTGGTGTCAGCCCCGTCCATTTCTTGAACGCCCGGTGAAACGCCGAAGGCTCAGAGAACCCGAGCTGCTCGGCAATCTGCTGCAACGACAGATCCGCCCGGCCCAGATGATAGATGGCGATATCCCGCCGCAGTTGATCCTTGAGCTCCTGAAAACTCGTGCCTTCCTCACGCAAATGCCTGCGCAAGGTCTGTGGACTGATGTGCAAATGCGCGGCGACGGCTTCCAGATCCGGCCAATGTGCCGCGTCGCGGCTGAGCAAACGACGCAGGCGACTGCTCAGGCTGTCGCCATCGTCCGGGCGTGAGAGCAGGTCGGCGGGGGAACGTTCGAGGAAGTGCTTGAGCGTGCGTTCGTCCTGCAACAGCGGCATGGCCAGATAGCGACTGTGAAACAGCAGGCTGCTCTGCTCGGCATCAAAGGTCAGCGGGCAAGGGAACAGCAGGTCGTATTCGCCGCCGTGTTCGGGGCGCGGATAGCTGAAGGTTGCCTGCTCGAGGCGAATGCGCTGGCCGATCAGCCAACTGCCGAGGCGATGCCAGATCACCAGCAGGCTCTCGGTGAGAAAATGATCCGGATCCCACCATTGCGCGTCGTCCAGGCTCAAACGCACCCACTGATCTTCGCGGCGCAGGGTCAGGCGTGGGGCGTCGGGGAACAGGCTGTAGAACAACAAACCACGTTGCAGAGCCTTCTCCAGGTTGCGGCAGTGAATCGAGGCGTGGCACATCATGGCGAAGCTGCCGGGCTTGCTCGGGGCGTTACCGAAACCCAGATATTCGTCGTCCAGCGCCAGCCACAGCCCTTGAATCAGCCGGGTGAACTGCTCAGGGGCAATCCGCGCGCGGGGCTCGTCGAGCAACTCCGGACTGATCCCCAGTTGCTGCAACAGGCCTGAATAATCCAGGCCGCGCCGGCGTGCGCCGCCAAGAGCGGCACGGGCGAAATGGCTGGCGATGGTACGTTCGCGCATAAGCGGCAATCCTTGTTCAGGCACCGATCGTAATGGCGGGCCGGCAACGCCACAAGGCGGATTTCCGCCAAATTGCAGGACGCTGGACGCTCAGTTGGCGGAAATCCGCCACGCCTCAAGTCACTGATTGGTGACAGGAAAATCCTGCAGCCCCTGATATCAAAAGGCTTGCTGCCATTCGCACCAATCTGGCACGGCGTTTGCGATACAAGCGACAGAAGCGTGCACTTCTTCCGCTCGGAAGAATGCCGTTCCAACAACAAATCCCTCCAGTGCAGGAGGGTTCGCAATTAAGGTTCGGCGCTCGACAGATGGATGTTGCCGCTGGACGCTTGAGGAAACCTGCAATGACGACTCGTCAGCCACTGTACAAATCCCTGTATTTCCAGGTGATCGTTGCCATCGCCATCGGCATCCTGCTTGGTCACTTCTATCCGCAGACCGGTGTGGCCCTCAAGCCCCTGGGTGACGGCTTCATCAAGCTGATCAAAATGGTCATCGCCCCGATCATCTTCTGTACTGTTGTCAGCGGCATCGCCGGCATGCAGAACATGAAGTCGGTGGGCAAGACCGGCGGCTACGCGCTGCTGTACTTCGAAATCGTTTCCACCATTGCCCTGCTGATCGGTCTGGTCGTGGTCAACGTTGTGCAACCGGGCGCCGGCATGCACATCGACGTCACCACCCTCGACGCCTCGAAAATCGCCACCTACGTGACGGCCAGTAAAGACCAGAGCATTGTCGGTTTCCTCCTCAATGTGATCCCGAACACCATCGTCGGCGCGTTCGCCACCGGTGACATCCTGCAAGTGCTGATGTTCTCGGTGATCTTCGGCTACGCCCTGCATCGCCTCGGCTCGTACGGTCGTCCGCTGCTGGACATGATCGATCGCTTCGCCCACGTGATGTTCAACATCATCAACATGATCATGAAACTGGCGCCGCTGGGTGCGTTCGGTGCCATGGCGTTCACCATCGGTGCCTACGGTGTCGGCTCGCTGGTGCAACTGGGCCAGTTGATGATCTGCTTCTACATCACCTGCGTCCTGTTCGTCGTGCTGGTGCTGGGTGCGATCTGCCGGGCTCACGGTTTCAGCGTGTTCAAACTGGTGCGTTACATCCGTGAAGAACTGTTGATCGTACTGGGTACGTCCTCGTCGGAATCGGCACTGCCACGCATGCTGATCAAGATGGAGCGTCTGGGCGCGAAGAAATCGGTTGTTGGTCTGGTGATCCCGACCGGTTACTCGTTCAACCTCGACGGTACTTCGATCTACCTGACCATGGCCGCCGTGTTCATCGCTCAGGCGACCGACACGCACATGGACATCACCCACCAGATCACTCTGCTGCTGGTGCTGCTGCTGTCCTCCAAAGGCGCGGCGGGTGTGACCGGTTCGGGCTTCATCGTCCTGGCCGCTACGCTGTCGGCGGTAGGTCACCTGCCGGTTGCCGGTCTGGCGCTGATCCTCGGTATCGACCGTTTCATGTCCGAAGCCCGCGCACTGACCAACCTGGTCGGTAACGCTGTAGCGACCATCGTCGTCGCCAAGTGGGTCAAGGAACTGGACACCGATCAACTGCAGACCGAGCTGGCTTCCGGCGGTCGCGGTATCTCCGACGAGCGTGAAGAAGACGACCTGGGTGTGGCTGAAGGCCCGACCCCGAGCAATGTGAAGTAAGCATCGCTTGCACAGAAAAACCCGCTTCGGCGGGTTTTTTCTTGCCCGGAATTTGAGCGCAACGGTCACACCTGCTGACATTTGCGGTGATTGCCGCATCGACGATGGCTGCCTAGGCTGAGTGCATCGCCCAAGGAGTTTGCCCATGTCCGCACCGCTGGCCTCACTGAAGATTCTCGATTTCTCGACCTTGCTGCCGGGGCCGTTCGCCTCGTTGCTTCTGGCGGACATGGGCGCCGAGGTGCTGCGCATCGAATCGCCAACCCGCATGGATCTGCTGCGGGTGCTGCTGCCGCACGATGGCGGGGTATCGGCCAGCCACGCCTACCTGAACCGCAACAAGCGCAGTCTGGCGCTCGATCTGAAACAGCCCGAAGCGCTGCAGATCATCAAGCAACTGCTGGGCGAATACGACATCGTGCTCGAGCAGTTTCGCCCTGGGGTGATGGAACGTCTGGGCCTTGGTTATGAAGTGTTGAAGGCGATCAACCCAAAGCTGATTTATGTGTCGATCAGCGGTTACGGCCAGAGCGGGCCGTACAAGGAGCGCGCCGGGCATGACATCAACTATCTGGCCCTGGCCGGGCTGGCCAGTTACACCGGGCGCGCCGACAGCGGGCCGTTGCCGCTGGGCATGCAGGTGGCGGACGTGGCGGGCGGCTCGCTACATGGAGTGATCGGCTTGCTGGCAGCGGTGATTGCCCGCCAGCAAACCGGGCAGGGCACCCATCTGGATGTGAGCATGACCGATTGCGCGTTCAGCCTGAACGCCATGGCCGGCGCGGGGTATCTGGCCTGCGGCGTGGAACCGGGTTGGGAAGACCAGATGCTCAATGGCGGCAGCTTCTATGACTACTACCGTACGCGGGATGGACGCTGGATGTCGGTGGGCAGTCTGGAACCGGCCTTCATGCAGCAACTGTGCACGACGCTGGGCCGGCCGGAGCTGGCGGCGCAAGGGTTATCGCCCCGGCCTGAGCAGCAACAGGCCTTGAAAGAGGCGTTGCGGATCGAGTTCGAGCGGCATGATTTTGCTGAGTTGTGTGAGTTGTTTGCCGGGGTCGATGCCTGCGTCGAGCCGGTATTGAATCTGGGCGAGGCGTTGCGCCATCCGCAAATGCAGGCGCGGGAGTTGGTAACGCAAGTGCCGCGCGGTGATGGTACTACGCAGGCGCAGATGGCTTGTCCGCTGAAATTCTCAGAAGCGTTGCCTGCACCAAGGCATGTCGGCGCGGGGTTGGGGCAGCATACGGATGAGGTGTTGGCGGAGTTGGGGTTGAGTGCTGAGCGGATCGCCGAGTTGCGTTCCGCCAAGGTGATTCTGTAGCGCCCATGCCGCCGCCTTCGCGAGCAGGCTCGCTCCCACATTGAAATGCATTCCCCTGTGGGAGAATTGCTGAGCTGCGTTTGGCCAAGGTGATTCTTTAGTGCCTGTGCCGCCGCCTTCGCGAGCAGGCTCGCTCCCACATTGAAATGCATTCCCCTGTGGGAGAATTGCTGAGCTGCGTTTG
>NZ_JBSICA010000055.1:0-13426 GCF_058245595.1 Pseudomonas sp. UF-293
GCCGAAGGCTGCGATCTTTTGATCTTGCTTTTTGCAGATCAAAGTCAACATCAAGATCAAAAGATCGCAGCCTTCGGCAGCTCCTACGGGCTGATGACAAACTGATTGCAAAACGTTACTGCGAAACCCTATCATTCGCGCCTGGAGTCGCATTAGCGCAAGGAGTTCCGCGCCGCCCTTATTTTATTCATTGGCCGTTCGCCTCCAGGTATCCGACATGCCCGCTTCAGCTCGACTCGGCGCTCCATTCCGCCCGACTTTGCTTGCCCTGCTGTGCTCCCTGACCGTCACCGCCCACGCCGCTGAAGACAACAGCAAAGAACTGGTGCTCGACGACGTCAACGTCAATGCCCAGGCCCCGACTCCCAACGCCCTGCCCCCGGTCTATGCTGGCGGTCAGGTTGCGCGCGGCGGCCAATTGGGCGTGCTCGGCAATCAGGACATGATGGACGTGCCGTTCAGTGCGGCGTCCTACACCGAGCAACTGATCCAGGACCAGCAGGCGGAAAACGTCGCCGACGTGCTGCTCAACGATTCCTCCGTGCGCCAGGCCTCGGGCTTTTCCAACCAGGCGCAGGTGTTCATGATTCGCGGCCTGCCGCTCAATGGCGACGACATCTCTTACAACGGCCTGTACGGCGTGTTGCCCCGGCAGATCATTTCCACCGATGCGCTGGAGCGCGTGGAAGTGTTCAAGGGCCCTAACGCCTTCATCAACGGCGTGACCCCGACGGGTTCCGGCATCGGCGGCGGCGTCAACCTGCAACCAAAACGCGCGGGCGACGTGCCGCTGCGCCGTTACACCACCGACATCAACAGCGAAGGCCGCATCGGTCATCACTTCGACATCGGCCAGCGTTTCGGTGCAGACAACCGCTTCGGCGCGCGGGTCAATTTGTCGCAACGCGAGGGCGACACCGGCATCGATCACGAGAACCAGCGCTCGAAACTGTTCGCCATCGGCCTGGATTATCGCGGCGATGCGCTGCGGGTTTCCGGTGATTTTGCCTATCAGAAGGAACGCGTCAACGGTGGCCGCAGCTCGGTCAACCTCGGCACCGCCACGCACATCCCGGACGCGCCATCGGCGGACACCAACTACGCGCCGAAGTGGGGCTACACCGACATCGAAGACACCTTCGGCATGCTCCGCGCCGAGTACGACCTCAACGACAACTGGACCGCTTACGCCGCTGGCGGCGCCAAGCACACCCGTGAAGTCGGCCGCTACAATTCGACCACGCTGGTCGGCAACAGCGGCGCCTCGTTCACCACCGGCTCGTTCGTCCCGCATGATGAGGACAACACCAGCGTCATGGCCGGCCTCAATGGCAAATTCAACACCGGCCCTGTCAGCCACAAGCTGAATTTCGGCCTGACCGGGATCTGGGCCGAGCAGCGCAGTGCCTATGACTTCGACCTGACCCGCTACTCGAACAACATCTACCATCCGATCACCACTCCGGCACCGGTCGGTAATTTCGCCGGTGGCGATCTCAACGATCCAGGCATCGTTGGCAAAACCTTCAACCGCAGCGTCGCAATCTCTGACACCCTCGGTTTCTTCGATGATCGCCTGTTGGTCACCGCCGGTCTGCGTCGTCAGCAACTGGTGGTGCAGGGTTACAGCTACGCCAGCTACGGCAGCGGCCCGCGTTCGTCGAGCTACGACGAGTCGATCACCACGCCGGTGTACGGCATCGTGTTCAAGCCGTGGGAGCATGTGTCGTTCTACGCCAACCATATCGAAGGTTTGGCCCAAGGGCCGACTTCGCCGACCAGCTCCGGCGGTTTCCGCGTGACCAACGGCAACGAGGTTTACGCACCGAAGCGCTCCAAGCAGACCGAGCTGGGCGTGAAAGTCGACATGGGCACCTACGGCGCGAGCCTGGGCGTTTATCGCATCGAACAGCCGAGCGACGGCTACTGCGAAATCAACAGCGCTACCACTTGCACCTACGTCCGCGAAGGCGAGCAGATCAACAAAGGCGTGGAAATGAACGTGTTCGGCGAGCCGATCGATGGTCTGCGCCTGATCAGCGGCCTGACCCTGATGGACACCGAACTGAAAAACACCCTCAACGGCGCCAACGACGGCAACCACGCCATCGGCGTGCCGACCTTCCAGTTCAACGCTGGCGTCGATTGGGACGTGCCGGGCCTGCAAGGCGTCGCGCTGAACGCGCGAATGCTGCGCACCGGCGGGCAATACGCGGATGCCGCCAACAATCTCAGCCTGCCGACGTGGAACCGCTTCGACGCGGGTGCGCGCTATGCGTTCAAGGTGTCGGAGAAGGACGTGACCGTGCGGTTCGGCGTTGAAAACGTGGCGAACAAGAAGTACTGGGAATCGGCTCAGGGCGGCTACCTGACCCAGGGTGAACCGCGAGTGGCGAAGTTGTCGGGGACGATCGACTTCTAAGCGTCGTTTCGTCGTAGAAAAGGCCCCGCAGCTTCACGGTTGCGGGGCCTTTGTGGTTTTTGTGGTGCTTGATCCGGCCTCTTCGCGAGCAAGCCCGCTCCCACAGCGGCCGGAACTGGCTAGCCTTTACATCTGATCCATACTTGCTGCACAGCCACAAGAGGACAGCCCCATGAACCGCAGCGACGTGCTGATCATCGGCGCCGGCCCGACCGGTCTGGTCCTGGCGCTGTGGCTGAGCAAACTCGGCGTGCGTGTGCGCATCATCGACAAGACCTCCGCGCCCGGCACCACTTCCCGCGCTCTGGCCGTGCAGGCACGCACCCTTGAGCTGTATCGCCAACTCGACCTCGCCGACACCATCGTGCGTCGCGGTCATCAGGTTGCGGCGGCGAATTTCTGGGTCAACGGCAAGCCCGTCGCGCAGTTGCCGCTCAAGCGCATCGGCGAAGGCCTGACGCCCTACGCCTTCGTCGAGATCTTCCCGCAGGACGAGCACGAACGGCTGCTGCTCGAGCGCCTCGCTGATTACGACGTCAGCGTCGAGCGCAATACCGCGCTGGACAGCTTCGAAGAAACCGGCGACACAATCACCGCCCATCTGCGCCTGCCCGATGGCGGCCAGGAAGTCTGCCAGGCCTGCTATCTGGCCGGTTGCGACGGCGCCCGTTCGGTGGTGCGCAAAACCCTCGACACCGATTTCCCCGGCGGTACCTACCAGCAGATTTTCTACGTCGCCGACGTCACGGCAAGCGGCCCGGCGCTGAATGGCGAGCTGCATCTGGACCTCGACGAAGCGGACTTTCTCGCGGTGTTCCCCCTGGCCGGCGCAGGCCGTGCGCGACTGATCGGCACGGTGCGTGACGAACGTGCCGAGCGTGCCGACACCCTGCAATTTTCCGACGTCAGCAGCCGCGCCATTGAACACCTGAAAGTGCATATCGAAGACGTGCACTGGTTCTCCACCTACCGCGTGCATCACCGGGTGGCGGAGCACTTTCGCAGCGGCCGGGCGTTTCTGCTCGGCGATGCCGCCCACGTGCACAGTCCGGCCGGTGGCCAGGGTATGAACACCGGCATTGGCGATGCGATCAACCTGGCGTGGAAACTCGCCGCCGTGCTCAGTGGTGGTGCCGAACCGAGGCTGCTCGACACCTACGAAACCGAGCGCATCGCCTTCGCTCGCCGGCTGGTGTCCACCACCGACAAGGTCTTCAGTTTCGTCACCGCCGAGGGGCGCATGGCCGATCTGCTACGGATGCGTGTGGCGCCGTTTCTGATACCGAGAATGGCGTCGTTCGAAGCCAGCCGCGAGTTCCTCTTTCGCACGGTCTCGCAAGTCACCCTCAACTATCGCGGCATGCCGCTGAGCCAGGGCGAAGCCGGCCACGTGCATGGCGGTGACCGCTTGCCGTGGGCGCATGATGGCGAGGGAGATAATTTCGAGCCGCTACGGCAACCGTGCTGGCAGGCGCATGTCTACGGCGACACCAGCGACGAAATGATCGCCTGGTGCAATGAACATCACTTGCCGCTGCATGTGTTCGACTGGCGACCGGCGTTTGAAACGGCAGGGTTGGGGCGCAACGGGTTTTATCTGGTGCGGCCGGACACTTATGTCGCGGTTGCGGATAACAGTGCTGATCCAAAAGTGATCGAACGCTACTTCCGCGATCACGGCATCCGCCCGTTCTTCAGCTGACAAACCACCCTTCAACTGTGGGAGCGGGCTTGCTCGCGAAGGCGGTGTGTCAGTGCCAGATGCGCTGCCTGACAGTCCGCATTCGCGAGCAAGCCCGCTCCCACAGTTGCATTTGCAGCGTTGATTAAATTCCCGCCAACGCCAGATCCATCGCAAAGTAAGTGAAGATCAGATCCGCACCGGCACGCTTGATGGCGCCGAGGCTTTCGCGCACCACGCGATCTTCATCGATCGCACCGGCCTGGGCGCCGAACTTGATCATCGCGTACTCGCCGCTGACCTGATACGCCGCCAGTGGCAGGTTCGAGGCCTGGCGAATGTCACGGATGATGTCGAGGTAAGCACCGGCCGGTTTGACCATCAGCGCATCGGCACCTTCCTGCTCATCGAGCAGCGATTCGCGCAGGGCCTCGCGGCGATTCATCGGGTTCATCTGATAGCTTTTGCGATCGCCCTTGAGCGCGCTGCCGCCGGCCTCGCGGAACGGGCCGTACAGCGCCGAGGCGAATTTGGTCGAATAGGCCATGATCGGTATCTGCGTGAAGCCAGCGGCGTCCAGCGCCTGACGAATCGCGCGCACCTGGCCGTCCATTGCTGCCGACGGTGCGATCACGTCAGCTCCGGCGCGGGCTGCGGCCACCGCTTGCTGGCCGAGGTTGATCAGAGTCTGGTCGTTGTCGACCTCGTGGTTGTGCATCACGCCGCAATGACCGTGATCGGTGTACTCGCAGAAGCAGGTGTCGGACATCACGATCATTTCCGGCACGGCGTCCTTGGCGATGCGCGACATCCGCGACACCAGACCGTCTTCGCGCCAGGTGTCACTGCCGTTGGCATCGAGATGATGGGACACGCCAAAGGTCATCACCGACTTGATGCCGGCACGGGCATAGCGCTCGATTTCACTGGCCAGTTTGCGCTCGGGGATGCGCTGCACGCCGGGCATGCTGGTGATCGGCACGAAGTCGTCGATCTCTTCCTCGACGAAGATCGGCAGGACCAGATCGTTCAGGCTGAACTCGGTTTCCTGGAACAGACTGCGCAGGCTCGCATTGCGGCGCAGACGGCGGGGACGTGCTTCGGGGAACTGACTGGACATGGGGCCTTTCCTGAAAACAGCGGATGAGACGAAAGTCGTAGGGGGGAAAGCTTATGCCTTGCGGCGGGTGCGGGACAAACCTGGATCAATCAAGAGAGCGTTACTGCAGGTGCAACAATCTTTGTAGGAGCTGCCGAAGGCTGCGATCTTTTGATTTTGATCCTAAAAAAACAAGATCAAGAGATCGCAGCCTTCGGCAGCTCCTACAGGGGAACGCGGTGGGTCAGGACGGGATGGTCAGGCCGCGAATGACCGCCGGGCGCGCGAGAAACCGCTCCAGCACCCGCGTGACATTGGGGAAATTCTGAATGCCGACCAGATCCCCAGCCTCATAGAAGCCAAGCAGATTGCGCACCCACGGGAACGTGGCGATGTCGGCGATGGTGTAGCGCTCGCCCATAATCCAGTCGCGGCCTTCGAGGCGGGTGTTGAGCACGTTCAGCAGGCGTTTGCTTTCCTCGACATAACGATCACGCGGGCGCTTGTCCTCGTAATCCTTGCCGGCGAATTTGTTGAAGAAACCGAGCTGGCCGAACATCGGGCCGATGCCGCCCATCTGCCACATCAGCCATTGGATGGTCTCGTAGCGCGGCGCGCCTTCCTGGGCGAGCAACTGGCCGCTCTTGTCGGCCAGATAAATCAGGATCGCGCCGGATTCGAACAGCGGCAGCGGCTGGTCTTCCGGACCATGCGGGTCAAGGATCGCCGGGATCTTGTTGTTCGGGTTCAGCGACAGAAACTCTGCCGAAGTCTGGTCGTTGGTGTCGAAACCGACCCGGTGCGGCTCGTACGGCAGGCCGATCTCTTCGAGCATGATCGACACTTTTACGCCGTTGGGGGTCGGCAGGGAGTAGAGCTGAATCCAGTCCGGGTACTGCGCCGGCCATTTCTGAGTAATCGGGAATGCAGACAGATCGGTCATTGGAAGCATCCAGTCACAAATTGAAAACCGATCATAAAGTAGGCCTGCCGCCGCGCCTACATGAACCGTAACATCCTGTCGTTAACCTGCCTGCATGCCCGCAAAGGTTGCCGTTAGAGTGCTGCGCACTGGCCCGGATCGAACCAAACGGGCATTACAGGACTCAGAGCTATGCCTTTCTCGCAGAGGAAGCTGTTCACGACAGGGAAACACCCGGTGCTGGGAGCCCGCGGTGCCAAGGTTTGTCAGCCTTAACCGATTTTGCTGAAGAACCCTCGAACTGATGACGAACCTGATGAGTTTCGCCAAACGCTTCAAACATCGCGCGTACGTGGCCCTGCCCTCCCTGCTGGCAGTCAGCGCGCTGTTTCTGTCCCTCGAATCCAGTGAAAGCCGCGCACAACCGGCGGACGGCACGCAGACGCTGGTGTTCCTGCGTCATGCGGAAAAGCCCGAAGGCGGTCTCGGCCAGCTCAACTGCCAGGGCCTGAACCGCGCCATCGACCTGTCGACCCTGCTGCCGGAAAAATTCGGCAAGGCCGATTACGTGTTCGCCGCCAACCCTACGCGCAACGTCGAGGAAGGCGAGCTGGACAATTCCTACAGCTACATTCGTCCGCTGATGACCATCAGCCCGGCCGCGATCAAGCTCGGGCTGCCGGTGAACATCGAGTTCTCCGCCAACGACACCAGCGATCTGGCCCGCGAACTGCTGGACGAGAAGTACCACAACTCGACGATCTACACCGCGTGGTCTCACGGTTATCTGCCGGAGCTGATCAACAAGGTCGCCGGCAATGCGGTGGGCGAGCGGCAGAAAATCACCGATGACTGGGCCGGCGATGACTTCGATTCGCTGTATGTGCTGACCCTGAAGTGGCACAACGGCAAGGCCAGTTTGCAGAGTCATAGCTACAAGCAGGGGCTGGATAACGGTAAGGACACTTGCCCGACCTGAGTTTTGCAGCGCCTGACATTGCGTCTTCGCGAGCAGGCTCGCTCCCACAGGGAACCGCATTTCAACTGTGGGAGCGAGCCTGCTCGCGAAGAGGCCAGTCGCTTGCGCCTCAAGCCTTCTGGCTCGCCCTCGCGCGCAAATACTCGATCACCGCCCCCCGCTCTCCTGCAAACTCGATCCGCCCGCCCTTCTTCTCGCGCTGGAACACATACATCGGGTCGTAATACTCGCGCAGCAAACCCTCGATCCAGCCGCGATGCAGGTCCACCGCGCCGCTGCGGCCCTGCTCGGCCAGCGCCTGTTCCATCAATACCAGCATCCGCGAATGGCGCTCACCGCCGAGGCGTTTCTGTACGTTGTTGAGGCTTTCCAGCAGACGTTCGGAGAACAAGGCAAAACCGTTTTCGCCGTGCAGCGAGGCAAATTCCGCCGACAGATCGATGACGTAATCACGCAGGATCCGTTCGACACGATCCTCGAAACGATCTTCCAGCCAGACCATCGGGTACTGCTGCATGCCCTGATACAGCGGCAGCGGCAAGGCACAACTGCCGACCACGCGGCTCTCGTCTTCGAGCACAAACTGCTCGATCCCGGCATCGCGTTTCTTCAGGAAGTCGATGGCCAGGCGATTCTCGAAATCGATGTTCGACGGCTGCCCGGTGGCACGTTTGCCGAAACTGGAGCCGCGATGGTTGGCGTGGCCTTCCAGATCCACACCGTTGCGCAACTGCACCAGCACTTCGGTCTTGCCGGTGCCGGTCATGCCGCCGAGCAAAACAAAATCACACTGCGCGATGGCCTGGTCAAGGGTGTCGATCAAAAAACTGCGCATTGCCTTGTAGCCGCCGCCGACGCGCGGATAGTCGATGCCCGCCTCGTCGCGCAGCCACTGCTGGGTGATCTGCGAGCGCAAGCCACCACGGAAACAATACAAATAACCATCGGGATGAGCCCGGGCGAAGTCGGCCCAGGCCTGGATGCGCTCGGCTTTCACCGCGCCGCACACCATCTGGTGGCCCAGCTCGATTGCCGCCTGCTGGCCATGCTGCTTGTAGCAGGTGCCGATCTTCTGCCGCTCCAGATCATTCATCAGCGGCAGATTGACCACGCCGGGGAACGCGCCTTTGTGAAACTCGACCGGCGCGCGGGCATCCATCATTGGCCGGTCGTTGAGGAAAATATCGCGGTAGTCGGTGCAGTCGCGGAGCATCAAATCACCTCGACCGCGTTCGTCTGTCGCTCAACCAGTTCGCCGATCGGCGCAAGGCTCAGGCCCAGTTCGGCGGCGACACCGAGGAACTCGTCATTGCCTTCAGGCGTGACCGCAATCAGCAGACCGCCGCTGGTTTGCGGATCGCACAGCACGCGTTTGTGCAACTCCTGCACGCGGCCGACCTTGCTCGAATAGCTGTCGAAGTTGCGCAGCGTACCGCCCGGCACGCAGCCCTGATCGAGGTAGTACTCGACGCTGTCCAGACGCGGCACGCGGTCGTAGGCGATGCGCGCGGTCAACTGGCTGCCATCGGCCATTTCCACCAAGTGCCCGAGCAGGCCGAAACCGGTGACGTCGGTCATCGCCGTAACGCCGGCAAGTTTGCCGAAGCGGCTGCCTGGTTTGTTCAGGGTGCACATCCAGTCACGGGCGACACCGACGTCGGCGGCGCGCAACTTGCCCTTCTTTTCCGCAGTGGTGAGGATGCCGATGCCCAATGGTTTGGTCAGGTACAACAGGCAGCCGGCGGTAGCGGTGTCGTTGCGTTTCATGTGGCGCTTTTCCACCAGACCGGTGACGGCGAGGCCGAAGATCGGCTCCGGCGCATCGATCGAATGCCCGCCCGCCAACGGAATGCCCGCCGCGTCGCACACCGAGCGACCGCCACGAATCACTTCCCGCGCCACTTCCGGCGCCAGCACATTCACCGGCCAGCCGAGGATCGCGATCGCCATCAACGGATCGCCACCCATCGCGTAGATGTCGCTGATCGCATTGGTCGCGGCGATGCGGCCGAAGTCGAACGGGTCATCGACAATCGGCATGAAAAAATCGGTGGTCGACACCACACCACGCTCTGCATCGATCGCATACACCGCCGCGTCATCGCGCGATGCATTGCCGACCCAGAGTTTTGGATCGAGGTTCTGTGCGCCGCTGCCGGCGAGGATCACTTCCAGCACCTGCGGGGAAATCTTGCAGCCACAACCGGCGCCATGGCTGTATTGGGTCAGACGAATCGGCTCGCTCATGGGAGAGTCTCTGGCAATGAATGGGGCGGATTCTAGCAGAGCGCGAGCGCGCAGATTTTTGTGCTGACCGAGCGGCCCCCTTCGCGAGCAGGCTCGCTCCCACATTTGTAGCGTGGTCTCCTGTGGGAGCCTTCTCGCGAAAGCTATCGAACCTGCCTGCACCGCCCAGTCAGCCCCGCCTGCCAACCTCAGCAAAAATCTGCGTAATCGGCCGATGCGGCTGGCGCTTGTGCATCCGCCGCACTTGTTCGCTCAGCCGCAGCAACTCTTCACTGGGCTTGGCCCATTGCTCTTTCGGCAGCGGCTCGGACCATTCGCGCATGACTTCCGGCAACGCCTGTTTGCCGATTCTTTCGAGTCGGCGCACTTCCCATTCGACCAAACGGTTGGGAACCGTCCATAAAGTCATGACGTGATACAGGTACCAAAAAAATCCCGACAACCGCGAGCGGCGGCCTTCACGGATCTGCTGATGCATCCGCGCGCGGGCATTGCGGAAAGTATGCAGGCCTTCGTGGGGCGGGTCGTCCGGGCCTTGAAGGTCTTGCAGGTCCTGAATCGATTTGAGGTCGTTGACTTCGTACTCCATGTAACCGCGAATCGCTTCCCAGTGGCTGATCGCGAGCTCCAGGCCGGCGCATTGGAATTCGAGGCTGGTGAGGGTATCGCCGTGATGAAAACCGATGCCCATGCCATATTGACGATGGATGCCGAATTGGGTGGCGCCTTTGGCTTCGATGATCCACGCGGACAGCGATTCCCATGGGATGAAGACTGGTTTGGTGGCGCCCTCGGGCATGAAGCAGACTTCGCGGCGTTGGCGGTTAAAGCGGGTTGGAATGAGGGAGAGGCGTTTTTTATGGAAGTGGTGCCAGACGCCCAGGCCGATCAGTAGAATCAAAGGCTCGGTCAGTAAAGCGCTTTCATATCCTGCTTGGAATATACCCACTATTGATTCCCAAATGAGTGTTGGACCATAGCCGAATACGACACCCAGCATTCCCGTAATCAAGGGGAATATGAAAATGACCATAACCGCTAAACTGACCGGCCCCCCCAACGTCATTTGCCACATAAAAACTTGCGGCTGGCCTAATCCGAAGTCCATGTAAACATCATTGAGCTCACCGATATGTGGACCATAAGGGGGAATCGGTGTGGGCAGTGGCAACGGTGCGAGATAGGTAATCTTTCCGCTTGGAAACGGCTCTACATCGCCCGCTTTTCTGATCACTTCACATTGCGCATCAACAACAGGCTCATTGTGATTATTCAGCATGGTCAGCCCATTCGAGGTATTGAGTTTCAACCAGCATAACCATCGGGTTTTGCTTGACCGACCCGGTAGCAACAACTGAGAAATGGCCGCCACCCCGAGGGTCTCCCACTTTGGCCAATATCAACCGAAACATCCGCATCCAGCGCGGTCCCCTGTGGGAGCGAGCCTGCTCGCGAAGGCGCTCAAACAGGCAAAAAACCTCCCTCCCTCTGGTCACAAAACAGCTCTGCATCAGTCCACAGCCCGCCTGCCAACCTCAGCGAAAATCTGCGTAATCGGCCGATGCGGCTGGCGCTTGTGCATCCGCCGCACTTGTTCGCTCAGCCGCAGCAACTCTTCACTGGGCTTGGCCCATTGCTCTTTCGGCAGCGGCTCAGACCAGGCGCGCATGACTTCCGGCAGCGCCTGCTTGCCGATTCTTTCCAGACGCCGCACTTCCCATTCGACCAAACGGTTTGGAATCGTCCATAAAGTCATGACGTGATACAGGTACCAAAAGAACCCCGACAGCCGCGAGCGGCGGCCTTCATGGATCTCCTGGTGCACCCGCGCGCGGGCATTGCGGAAAGTGTGCAGCCCTTCGTGGGGTGGGTCGTCCGGGCCTTGAAGGTCTTGCAGGTCCTGGATCGATTTGAGTTCGTTGACCTCGTAATCCATGTAGCCACGAATCGCCTCCCAATGGCTGATCGCGAGCTCCAGGCCGGCGCATTGGAATTCCTGGCTTATGAGGGTTTCACCTTGGTAGAAACCGATGCCCATGCCGTATTGGCGGTGGATGCCGAATTGGGTGGCGCCCTTGGCTTCGATGATCCACGCGCTGAGCGATTCCCATGGAACGAAGACTGGTTCGGTGGCGCCTTCGGGCATGAAGCAGACCTCGCGGCGTTGGCGGTTGAAGCGGGTTGGGATGAGGGTGGCGCGGGTTTTGTGGACGTGGTGCCAGACGCCTAGGCCAATAAACAAGGCAATTAAACCCGTTGAGAAAGCCAATTTGTAAATGGCAAAAAAAATGCCCTCAATGACTTCTTTAATGAACTCCCAGCTATCACCGAACAGAAGTCCTATAAACCCTCCCATCAGTGGATATAGAAACGCGATCATTAATGTGCCGCTGAATGGTCCGCCTAAAATGACTTGCCAAGAAAAAACCTCCAGTGTCCCTAAACCGAAATCCATATAAACGTCATTCAGTTCACCAATATGCGGACCGTAAGCTGGCATTGATGTTGGTAATGGCAAGGGCGCGAGATAGGTAATTTTTCCGCTCGGAAACGCCTCAATGTCACCGGTCTTTCTAGGCTGTCGAAGCGGGCGAGTTGCTAATGGATCATCGTGATTATTCAGCATGGTCAGCTCTTTCTAACAGGTGAGCCTCAACCAGCAAAACTGGTGGTTTTTCTTTGACCTGTTGGGGAGTAACAACCCCAAAATGACCCTCACCACGCGGATCGAGGTGAATGACGCGAGTTCGAGATGCCCATTCACCTTTTTTATTCAATGTCTGAACGCACACAGCCAATTCCAGCGTTTCTTTCGCGGGAACAAATTCCGACCCGAGGCCCGCTGGATACTGGAGACAAAGTATCAGTCCTTCTGGGCTGGACTTCACGATGCGCAGGCTGCTTAAAATCTCGTCACTAATGACATCTCGCTGCTCTCGTGGTGCTCCTCGACTGTGCAGCGGAATTGAAATGCGGTGCGCGCCGATACCTAAACGGGAGGTTGGGTTGCCGCCAAACGGAGGCAGCAGATCATTCAGCGTTAGGGTCGGCAATGCTAAGTGAATATCGCTGGGTTTGGCTTTGAATAAAAGATCCTTCAGCCAAGAGTCGTACAGATTTGGGCCAAGCTGCGCGTAAGGTGCGTGAATTAAAAAAGCCAGATAACTTTGATAGTCATCAAGTGAGTGGTCGCCACGCATCTCGCTATCCCTACTCCACGGTGTGATTTTCAACCATTTATCGTGAGCACTGATGTTGTAGCGGCTGTACAGCAAGCTACCCCCCAGCTCTAGAACAGTAAAAAGTGCTCCAGCGAGATTGAAGCGGAAAAAGACGGTGGATAAACGTGTGCCAGCAGCGGCCCAAGCAGCTCTACGAGCGGCATTACTTGACGCCTTCAATACCTTGAATGTGGAGTGGACAGTGTTGGTCAAACCATAGCCACTAACTGATGTCATGCCACCAGCTCCCATCGTCGCCAATGCAGCTGCGCTTTGCGCCGAATGATTTCCACTGCGAACCGCCTGTTCCCAGTTTTTGCGCTGCGTGACAAAACTGTTCGTAGAAGAAGCCAACCCTGACAAATATGTAAAAAAACCCAATCCCACATGCAATTTCCCCATCTGCACGTGCACGGTCTGCAAGGCATGGAGCTGAACGCTTGCCACTAGAGAAGCGCAGCGAACTTTTAACGCCGTATCAGCAAGACTTTGTGCGGCACTAAATCCCGCCGCTCCCGTTGCAACGACTGAATTCATCAACGAGGTCCACACTCTTTCATTTACGGCCTGCCTGCGCAGCTCCCGATAAACCCCCACCAAATTCACCACCTGCACCAACACCACCACCAACCCCATCCCCTCCGTCCGCACCAGACTCGCCTTCGAAACCCCCGCCACCCCCGCGCGAATATTCTCCAGCAACCCCCGCAATTCCCCGTGCTGCGCCGGCGGAAACACCACCGTCACGCCCGCTTTCGCCGGGGTCGCGCCATACAGCCGGGCCGAGCGATCCGGCAGTTCGTCAATCGGGCTTAACGCTGCCGCAAGGCGGCCTTCGAACAGCGCCAATTGCGT
>NZ_JBSICA010000056.1:0-10864 GCF_058245595.1 Pseudomonas sp. UF-293
GCTCTTGCTCTTGCTCTTGCTCTTGCTCTTGCTCTTGCTCTTGCTGTTCTGTGGGAGCGAGCCTGCTCGCGAAGGCGTCTGCAAGTTCACCTTCTACAGCGGCAAATACCGACTCAACAGTGCCCGCAACGCCGCCGGCTTCACTGGTTTGGCCAGATAATCCAGGCCCGCCGCATGCACTTGCGCCACGGTCTCCGGGCGTCCATCCGCGCTGATGACCACGCCGGGTACCGGCTCGCCCAGGCGGGTGCGCAACCAGGCCATCAGCTCTGTGCCGGTATCGCCGTGGTCGAGGTGATAGTCGACCAGCGCCAGTTGCGGCCGTACGCCTTCATTCAATATCGCTGCGCATTCTTCGCGGTTGCGCGCCGTCCACACCTGGCAGCCCCAGCGGCTCAACAGGCTGTTCATGCCGATCAGGATGCTGTCTTCGTTATCGATGCACAGCACCTGCGCGCCGCTGAGCATTTTGCTGTTCGGTTCGGCCGTGGTGTTCGCCGCAGGCGTTTGCGTGCGCGCCAGCGGTACCGTCACGCTGAACACGCTGCCGCGCCCCGGCCATGAACGGACGCGCAAGGTATGCCCGAGCACGCGGCACAAGCCGTCGGCGATCGCCAGGCCCAGGCCCAGGCCTTTTTCAGCGCGGGTCTGGTGGCTGTCGAGGCGTTTGAATTCTTCGAAAATCACTTGTTGTTTGTCTTCCGGAATGCCTGGGCCGCGATCCCAGACTTCCAGGCACAACTCGTCGCCGCGCCGGCGTACGCCCAGCAGCACCGGGCCTTTGGCGTAGCGGAAAGCGTTGGTGAGGAAGTTCTGCAAGATTCGCCGCAGCAGTTTGATGTCGCTGTCGATGCGCAGCTGACTGCCACGTACGCGGAACGTGAGCTTTTGCTCCTGGGCCAACGCTTTGAATTCGGCGCCGAGGGTGTCGAACAGTTCGTTGACGGCGAAGGCCTTGCGCTCGGGGTTGATCTTGCCGTTTTCCAGGCGCGAGATGTCCAGCAGATCGCTGATCAGGTCTTCCGCCGAACGCAGCGAGCTGTCGAGGTGTTGCACCAGTTGTTGCGCCTCTGCGCTCAAGCCTTCGTTCTGGTGGGAGAGGGCGGCGGAGAACAGTCGCGCGGCGTTCAGCGGTTGCATCAAGTCGTGGCTGACGGCGGCGAGGAAGCGGGTTTTCGACTGGTTGGCTGCCTCGGCGTTGCCCTTGGCTTCGGTGAGCGCGACGTTGAGTTGCGACAGTTCCTGGGTGCGCTCGCTGACCCGTTGTTCCAGCCCTTCGTTCGCCTCGGTCAGTGCCTGTTCGGCTTCGCGGAACGCCGTGATGTCGGTGAAACTCATGACGAAGCCGCCGCCAGGCATCGGGTTGCCGATCAGCTCGATCACTCGACCATTGGGGAACAGCCGTTCGGAAGTGTGCGCGCGGCCCTGACGCATCCAGTGCAAGCGTCGTGCGACGTGCACTTCCGCTTCGCCGGGGCCGCACAAGCCGCGTTCGGCGTTGTAGCGAATGATGTCGGCGATGGGCCGGCCGACGCTGATCAGGCCGTCGGGGTAGTTGAACAGCTCCAGATAACGGCGGTTCCATGCCACCAGTTTCAGCGACTGGTCGACCACGCTGATGCCCTGGGTGATGTTCTCGATCGCGCCTTGCAGCAGCGCGCGGTTGAACTGCAGCACTTCCGAGGCTTCGTCAGCGATTCGGACGACGTCCTCCAGCTGCATTTCCCGACCTTCGATGGCGGCTTTTACTACAGCGCGCGTCGAAGAAGCGCCAAGGACACCGGCCAGCAAGCGTTCGGTGTGGGCGATCCATTCGCTGTCGGCGTTCTGGTTGGGGTTGAAGCCCTTGCCCTGGCGGTAGGCGAAGCGAATGAAGCTCTGCCGCGCGCGTTCTTCGCCGACGAAACGCGCCGCCAGCTGCAGCAAATCGTCGATCTGCACCGCCAGCATCGAGCGAGCATTAGGGCGTGCACTGATTTCCTGGCCGATGAAACGCCCGGCCTGCCAGTGTTCCGAAACCCGCGTGCGCGACAGCACCGAGACCCAGGCGAACAGGGTGAAATTACCGGCCAGCGACAACACCACGCCTTGGGTCAACGGCGTGATCGGCAGGTTCAGCGGATTGCTGTGCAGCCACGCCAAGCCGGGGAAACTCGCCAACGACCAGCCGAGACTGTGCGCGGCAATCGGCAACACCAGTGTGTAGAACCAGAGGAAGGTGCCGGTGGCGAGACCGGCGAACACGCCGCGACGGTTGGCCTGTTTCCAGTACAGTGCGCCGAGCATCGCCGGCGCCAGCTGCGTCACCGCCGCGAAGGCGATCTGGCCAATGGTCGCCAGGCTCGCGGTCGAGCCAAGCAAGCGATAGCTGACATAGGCCAGCAGCAGAATCACCACGATGCTGACGCGGCGCACCGAGAGCATCCACTGGCGGAACACTTCAAATGGGCGCTCGGCATTGTTGCGGCGCAACAACCACGGCAAGAGCATGTCGTTGGAAACCATGGTCGACAGCGCGACGCTGGCGACAATCACCATGCCGGTCGCTGCCGATGCGCCACCAATAAACGCCAGCATCGCCAGCGCCGGATGGGCCTGGGCCAGCGGCAGGCTGATCACGAACGAGTCGGGCAGCACATCACTGGGCAGCATCATCTGACCGGCAAGGGCGATCGGGACTACAAACAATGCGGCCAAAGCCAGATAGGCGGGGAACACCCATTTCGCCAGACGCAGATCCTGCGGGTCGATGTTTTCCACTACGGTCACGTGAAATTGCCGGGGCAGACAGATGATCGCCATCATCGCCACGCCGGTCTGCACCACCATCGATGGCCAGTTGATGGTTTCCTTCCAGTAAGCCTCAAGGCGCGGAGCGAGCATTGCCTGATTGAACAGGTCATCGAAACCGTCATACAGGCCGTACGTGACGAAGGCGCCGACGGCGAGAAAGGCGAACAGCTTGACCAGCGATTCGAAAGCGATCGCCAGCACCATCCCCCTGTGGTGTTCGGTGGCATCGAGGTTGCGCGTACCGAAGACGATGGTGAACAACGCCAGCACCAGCGACACGATCAGCGCGGTGTCCTGAGCGCGGGTGCCCATGGCATCGGCGCCGGCGCCGATCAGCAGGTTCACGCCGAGGACGATGCCTTTGAGCTGCAGGGCAATATAGGGCAGCACGCCGACCAGACAGATCAGCGCCACGACCACCGCCAGCGATTGCGATTTGCCGTAGCGCGCGGCGATGAAGTCGGCGATGGAGGTGATGTTCTCCTGTTTGCTGATCATCACCATTTTCTGCAGGACCCACGGCGCGCCGACCAGCAGCAGGATCGGCCCGAGATAGATCGGCAGGAACGACCACAGCTGTTCCGCCGCCTGACCGACCGCGCCGAAGAACGTCCAACTGGTGCAGTAAACCGCCAGCGACAGGCTGTACACCCAGGCGCGCACCCGTGGCGGCAACGGCGTGCTGCGACGGTCGCCGTAGAAGGCGATGGCGAACATGATGGCCATGTAGGCCAGGGCAACGACGGCGATCAGCCCGGTGGACAACGACATGCAGCACTCCCGACGAAAGACTCCCCGGCACTCCTGCCCGGGTGGACAGTCTCGCACGGGCGCGGCGGTTAGTCAGTGTCGACCAAGGTCGTGGCGTGGCGGGGTGTCGCAGGACTGGAACTGGGTAGTTTTTGCGGTGACGTTGCCGAACACAAAACCCTGTAGGAGCTGTCGAGTGAAACGAGGCTGCGATCTTTTGATCTTTGCAATCAAAATCAAAAGATCGCAGCGTGCCGCAGCTCCTACATGGGGATCGGTGTCAGTGCTGGTTCAACGCGATATCAATCAACCTGTGTAATTCTTCCACTTCGAGTGCCGCCGCCGAAAACAGAATCCGGAACACCACCGGCGCCACCACCAGATTGATCAACCGATCAACACTCGGTGCGGTCTCATCGGGGTGCCGCGCAATGATCGTCTGCAATTGCGCGCCAATGATCGTCACGCAATACCCCGGCGTCATGCTCGCCTGTACATCCCGCATCATGTTGCGGCCCGGCTCGGAACTCATTTCGTCGAGGTACTGCTCGGCCCACGCGCGGATATCGCTACGCAAACTGCCGGTTTGCGCCGGTTCGCTGTCCGGACGCATGCGGGCGAGGGCGACGTCGGCGAGTAATGCCGCCAGATCGCCCCAGCGCCGATAGATCGTCGACGGCGTAACGCCGGCGCGTGCGGCAATTTGCGGGACGGTCACGGTGGAACGTTCCTGCTCTTGCAGCAGCGCATTGACCGCCGAATGAATCGACTCTTGCACCCGGGCACTGCGGCCACCAGGGCGTAAACCTTCTTTAATAGCCATGCGGCAGACCTTAACACAAAGAATTTGCTTTAAGCGCTGGGCGGTAGCACGCTGCGCAAAAGCAAAAAATTAGCTTTTGCGGAGTATGCCCATGACCAGCCCCTCGAATAATATTGCTTCTCACCAGTCCAGCTTGTGGTTTCTGGCGATCACCTTACTCAGTTTTCTCGCCGCTTCCACCGCGCCGACGCCCTTGTATCACTTGTATCAGGATCAGCTGCATTTCTCGGCAGCGATGCTCACGCTGATTTTTGCCGTATACGCCTTGAGTCTGTTGGCGGCGTTGCTGACGGTGGGCTCGCTTTCCGACCACTTAGGCCGCAAACCGGTGATCTTCACCGCCGTGTTGCTCAATGCACTGGCCATGTTGCTGTTCATCTACGCCGATAGCGTGTCGTGGTTGATCAGCGCACGGGTGCTGCAAGGTTTCGCCACCGGCATGGCCACTGCCGTATTGAGTGCAACGCTGCTCGACACCGACCGTCTGCAGGGGCCGCTGATCAACAGCGTCGCGCCGTTACTCGGGATGGCTTTGGGCGGGTTGGGCTGTGGCTTGCTGGCAGAATTCGCACCGGCGCCGTTGCAATTGACCTATTGGTTGCTGTTGGCGTTGTTCGTGTTGCAGGGCGTTTATGTCTGGCGCCTGCCGGAAAGTGTCTCGCGGCAAGGTGGGGCGCTGGCGTCGTTGCGACCGACTTTGCACGTGCCGGTGCAAGCGCGATCGACGTTGTGGCGAGTGCTGCCACTGAACACCGCAACCTGGGCGCTCGGAGGTTTTTATGCCTCGCTGGCACCGTCGTTGGTGCGCACGGCCACTGGCTCTACCTCCAATCTGATCGGTGGCGCTACGGTCGCGGCGCTCACCGTGACCGGTGCGTTGATGATTTTCATGATGCGCAATCGTCCAGCCGCTCAGGCGCTGCGGCTGGGCGCGAGTTTGCTGCCGATCGGGCTGGTCCTGATCCTCCTCGGCGTGCATGGCGCCAGTCTGTCGTTGTTTTTCTTCGGCACCCTGGTCGCCGGTTGCAGCTTTGGTTCGGGCTTTCTCGGTGCGGTGCGCAGTCTGGTGCCGCTGGCTTTGCCGCATGAACGAGCCGGTTTGATGTCGGCTTATTACGTGCTCAGTTATCTGGCGTTCTGTTTGCCGGCGCTGCTGGCCGGGCACCTGGCTCGCAGTTTCGGGTTGCTGGCGACCACTGATGGTTACGGCGTTGTGTTGATCGTGCTGGCCGTGGCGGCGTTGCTGCTCAGCCTGCGTCCACACGTCGGCCAAACATGCGGTGCACCTTAAATGCGGCTGTTTCGGTTAGCCTTGGCGAACTTCTCTCACGGATCGACTCATGAAGATTATCCGCAGCAAATCGTTCACCGCCGACCGCGCCTGGGGTGCGCTGGACATCGCCAATATGAACGGCATCACCACGCGCCTGCACTGGACCGATCAGCCATACAGGTGGCACATCAACGATGGCGAGGAAGTGTTCGTTGTGCTCGATGGCCAGGTGCAGATGCATTTTCGCGAAAGCGGTGAGGAGAAGCAGGTGCTGCTGGATGCAGGCGACATTTTCTATGCTTCGGTCGGCACCGAGCATGTCGCCCACCCGCAGGGCGTAGCGCGGATCCTAGTGATCGAATCCGAAGGCAGCGTTTAAATTACTATCGGTAAAACAGATAACAGATAGAGATATTACCCGTTATATCGATATTCGATTCGGATCTACCATGGACTCCACCTCACCAGAGGACAGGAGTTCATGATGATTTGCCCTAATAGTGTCACCCCCGGCTACAAACCTTTCAGCCAGCTTCAACATCCACGGGAAGTGATCCGTCAATTCACGCCAAACTGGTTCGCCGCGACCATGGGCACCGGTGTCCTGGCGTTGGCTTTGGCGCAATTGCCGCTGGCCATTCCCGGATTGCGCGCTGTGGCCGAAGGGCTGTGGTTGTTCAACATTCTGTTATTCACGCTGTTTACCGTTGCTTACGCTGCGCGCTGGATTTTGTTCTTTGACGAGGCGCGGCGGATTTTCGGCCATTCCACTGTGTCGATGTTTTTCGGCACCATTCCCATGGGCCTGGCGACGATCATTAACGGCTTTTTGCTGTTCGGGCTGCCGCGTTGGGGCGACGGTGTCATCCAGCTCGTTGAAGTATTGTGGTGGGTCGATGTGGCGATGTCGCTAGCCTGTGGCGTGCTGATTCCGTACATGATGTTTACCCGCCAGGAACACAGCATCGATCAGATGACTGCGGTCTGGTTGCTGCCGGTGGTGGCGGCGGAAGTAGCAGCGGCCAGCGGCGGTTTGCTCGCCCCTCATCTGACTGACGCCCATGCGCAACTCATCGTATTGACCACCAGCTATGTGCTGTGGGCCTTTTCCCTGCCAGTGGCGTTCAGCATTCTGACCATCCTGTTGTTGCGTATGGCTCTGCACAAGCTGCCCCACGAAAACATGGCCGCGTCGAGTTGGCTGGCCCTCGGTCCGATCGGCACCGGTGCGCTGGGCATGTTGCTGTTGGGCGGTGAGGCGCCAGCGATTTTTGCCGCCAATGGCCTGGCTGGCGTCGGTGAAATCGCTTCGGGCCTGGGCCTGGTGGCGGGGATTACGCTGTGGGGGTTTGGTCTGTGGTGGATGCTCATGGCGCTGTTGATCACTGTGCGTTATCTGCGTGACGGCATTCCGTTCAACCTCGGTTGGTGGGGCTTTACCTTCCCGCTGGGCGTCTATTCGCTGGCGACTTTGAAACTGGCAAGCATCCTCAACCTGACATTTTTCAGTGTATTCGGTACGGCGCTGGTGATTTTGTTGGCGGCAATGTGGCTGATCGTCGGCAAGCGCACCGTGCAGGGCGCATGGCGTGGCGAGCTGTTTGTCTCGCCGTGCATTGCAGGTTTGAAGAAATAATCCGAAAAGTTTAGGTAAGGTGTGGCCTGGATCGTGGTGCGGGATTCCAATAACAAGCACCCAGGCCTCACTACCTAACATCAGGAAACACGGAAGATGAGTCACCCCTCACAGTTCAACCTGTTGCGCACCCGGCGCTTTTTGCCCTTCTTTATTACCCAGTCGCTCGGCGCGTTCAACGACAACGTGTTCAAGCAGTCGTTGATCCTCGCCATCCTCTATCGGCTGACCATCGAGGGTGACCGCTCGATCTGGGTCAACCTCTGTGCGCTACTGTTTATCCTGCCGTTTTTCCTGTTCTCGGCGCTGGCCGGGCAGTTCGGGGAAAAATTCGCCAAGGACGCGCTGATCCGTCTGATCAAACTCGCGGAAATCGCCATCATGGCCGTAGGATCGATCGGCTTCCTCTTCGATCACCTGTCGCTGATGCTGATGGCACTGTTCGCCATGGGCACACACTCGGCGCTGTTCGGCCCGGTGAAGTATTCGATCCTGCCGCAGGCCTTGCGCGACGATGAACTGGTCGGTGGCAACGGTCTGGTGGAAATGGGCACGTTTCTGGCGATTCTCGCCGGCACCATCGGCGCCGGGATCATGATGTCGTCCGAGCACTACGCGCCGGTGGTCTCCGCTGCCATCGTTGGCATTGCCGTGCTGGGTTATCTGGCCAGCCGCAGCATTCCGCGTGCGGCGGCATCGTCGCCGGAAATGCGTTTGAACTGGAACATATTCAGTCAATCCTGGGCGACGCTGAAACTCGGTCTGGGCCAGACGCCAGCGGTGTCGCGCTCGATTGTCGGTAATTCGTGGTTCTGGTTTGTCGGGGCGATTTACCTGACGCAGATCCCCGCGTATGCCAAGGAATGGATGCACGGTGACGAAACCGTGGTTACGTTGATTTTGACCGTGTTCTCGGTAGGAATCGCGCTGGGTTCGATGCTCTGCGAAAAACTCTCCGGGCGCAAAGTCGAGATCGGTCTGGTGCCGTTTGGCTCGTTTGGCCTGACCGTGTTCGGCCTGTTGCTGTGGTGGCATTCCGGGGGAATCCCGGACAGTGTCACCGGCCATAGCTGGATTGCCGTGTTGGGCTTTGTTCACACGTGGGCAGTCTTGATCGACATCCTTGGCCTGGGCATCTTCGGTGGCTTCTATATCGTGCCGCTGTACGCGCTGATTCAGTCGCGCACGGCTGAAAACGAACGAGCGCGAGTGATCGCCGCCAACAACATTCTCAACGCGCTGTTTATGGTGGTGTCGGCGATTGTTTCGATCGTCTTGTTGAGCGTCGCCAAGCTGTCGATCCCGCAACTGTTCCTGGTGGTGTCGCTGCTGAACATCGGCGTCAACGCCTACATCTTCAAGATCGTTCCGGAATTCAGCATGCGCTTCATGATCTGGCTGCTCAGCCATTCCATGTACCGCGTCGAGCACCGCAACCTTGAAGCGATCCCGGACGAGGGCGCGGCGCTGCTGGTGTGCAACCACGTGTCCTTCGTCGACGCCTTGCTGATCGGCGGGGCGGTGCGTAGGCCGATTCGTTTTGTCATGTACTACAAGATCTACAACCTGCCGGTACTGAACTTTATCTTTCGCACGGCGGGCGCTATTCCCATCGCCGGACGCCAGGAAGATATCCAGATCTATGAAAAAGCCTTCACGCGCATTGCCCAGTATCTGAAGGACGGCGAACTGGTGTGCATTTTCCCGGAAGGCAAATTGACCGCTGATGGCGAGATCAATGAGTTTCGCGGCGGCGTGACGCGGATTCTCGAAGAGACCCCGGTACCGGTGATTCCGCTGGCGCTGCAAGGATTGTGGGGGAGTTTCTTCAGTCGCGATCCGAACAAGGGCTTGTTCCATCGCCTGTGGTCGCGGGTGACGCTGGTGGCCGGGCCGGCGATTACCGAAGGGACTGAGCCAGCGAAGTTGCAGGTGTTGGTGGGGGAGTTGCGCGGGTCCGTTAGATAGTCGGTGTATCAAAAGGCCCCTTCGCGAGCAGGCTCGCTCCCACAGTTGACCCTGTTCCAATGACGGAACGCGGTTGAATGTGGGAGCGAGCCTGCTCGCGAAGACGGTATCGGCTTAAGCGCTGACTTTAAGGCCAATCAAACCCGTGACGATCAACGCCACACTGGCCAGCCGAATCAACGCCATCGATTCACCAAACAGAATGATCCCGGCGATCACCGTGCCCACGGCACCGACGCCAGTCCAGATCGCATAAGCCGTACCCAACGGCAATTCCTTCATCGCCAAGCCCAATAGACCCAGACTGATAGCCATCGCGGCAACGGTCAGGGCGGTCGGAAGCGGGCGGGTGAAACCGTCGGTGTATTTCAGGCCGACGGCCCAGCCGACTTCGAACAGGCCGGCGCAAAACAGAATGATCCAGGCCATGCAGGACCTCCATCGATTGACGGGGTCGTCCCCAGATTAATGACTCGAGCGAGCCGCAGGGTCGTCCCCGCGTTGCGCAATATACTGACGAGCATTAACCCGAGGATCAAGTTTTCGGCTCAGTCGACCGCCTGTTGCGCGAGATTGTCGCGGTCTTCTTTTTCACTCATACGCCGGAAATACGTCGACAGCAGCGCCCCGGAGATATTGTGCCAGACGCTGAACAGCGCGCTCGGCACCGCCGCCAGTGGCGAGAAATGCGCACTGGCCAATGCTGCGCCCAACCCCGAGTTCTGCATGCCGACTTCCAGTGCCAGCGACTTGCGCTGAGCCAGCGGCAAACCGAACAGGCGCCCGGTGAAGTAGCCGAGCAGATAGCCGAAGCTGTTGTGCAACATGACTACCGCCATGATCAACAGCCCGGACTCGGCGATTTTCGCCTGGCTCGCCGCGACCACGGCGGTGACGATAATCACGATGCTGATCACCGACACCAGGGGCAACACATCCACCGCATGCCGCACCTTGTCGCCGAGCAGACGCTGCGCGACCACGCCGAGAACGATCGGCAACAGCACCACTTGCAGGATCGACCAGAACAGCTCCATGAACGACACCGGCAACCACGCCGAGGCCAGCAGCCAGATCAGCGCCGGGGTCAGCAATGGGGCGAGGAGGGTGGTGACAGCGGCGATAGCCACCGAAAGCGCCAGGTCACCGCGCGCCAGCCAGGTCATCACGTTTGACGAGGTGCCGCTCGGGCAGCAGCCAACCAGAATCACGCCGACGGCGATCTCCGGCGGCAGGTGAAACACCTGGCAGAGCAACCACGCCACACCGGGCATGATCACGAAATGCGCAACCACGCCCAGCGCCACCCGCCACGGATGGCGAGCAACGGCGGCGAAGTCGTCGAGTTTGAGGGTCAGGCCCATGCCGAACATCACCAGACCCAGCAGCGGTACGATCGCGCTTTTCAGGCCGATGAACCACGCTGGTTGCAGGAAGGCCACGACGGCGAATATCAGAACCCAGTAAGCGAATGTATTGCCGACAAAGCGGCTGAGTGCAGCCAGTGCGCGCATGGCTTGATCCTTATTTTTGGTTACACCACAAAACATTGTGGGAGCGAGCCTGCTCGCGAATGCGGTGAGCCAGACACATTAATGTTGACTGGCACACCGCATTCGCG